>JAGBAS010000123.1 GCA_017938885.1 Clostridia bacterium | reverse complement strand
TGAGTAGCCGATAAATGGACATTTCCCGAAGGGAAATGATCTGCTTTCTTCCATATAAAAACCTTTCCTGATAGTGCTTTATAGTGCTTTTCCCAGCGCAGATCAAAAACTTTTCGTGTGGCTACTCATCCGTCACGCCCTTTGGGCGTGACACCTTCCCTTACAAGGGAAGGCTTTCAACGCGGAAACCCAACTCACCGACAAACCCAAATTTAAAGATCCAAGGAGATCCCATCATGAAGCCCATTAAATCCAAGCGTTTCGTCTGCACTGAAATTTCCGGCGGTGCCTTTGACACCCCCCAGAGTCGCGTGCTGGTTGACCGCAAGACCGGCGTCAACTACCTGTTTACCGCCGCAGGCTACGCAGGCGGTCTGACCGTCCTTGTGGACGCCGAGGGCAAGCCCATTGTTACCCCCGTCCCCGCCGATGACGAGGACGAAGACTAATCCAAGAGGTTCCATTCCTATGTATATTTTCCCCGCCATCGACCTGTACGACGGCAAGGCCGTCCGCCTCTTCAAGGGGGACTACGCCCAGATGACCGTCTACAGCGAAAACCCCATTGAGATCGCCCGCGACTTTGAGGCCAAGGGCGCGAAATTCATCCACATGGTGGATCTGGAGGGTGCCCGCGACGGCTCCACCCCCAATCTCTCCATCGTGGCCGACGTGGCGCAGAATACCTCCCTGTTCGTGGAGATCGGGGGCGGTATCCGCGACATGGAGACGGTCGAGAAGTACCTGTCCGTTGGCGTGTCCCGTGTCATCCTCGGCACCGCCGCTGTCAATAACGAGGCCTTCCTCCGCGAGGCCGTGGCCAAGTATGGTGAAAGAATCGCCGTGGGTGCCGACGTCAAGGACGGCTACATCGCCATCAAGGGGTGGCTGGAGCAGTCGGCCTACACCCTGGAGGCCTTCATGGAGAAGATGCAGGCCATCGGCGTCCGTACGATCATCTGCACCGATATCTCCAAGGACGGCGCCATGAAGGGCACCAACCGGGAGCTGTACCGTGAGCTGTCCGCCAGGTTCCACATGAATATCGTGGCCTCGGGAGGTGTCTCCGACATGGAGGACATCCGCGCTCTGACCGCCATGAACCTCTACGGTGCCATCATCGGCAAGGCCTACTACACAGGCGCCATTGACCTGGTCGAGGCCATAAAGGAGGCAACCACATGATTACCAAACGCATCATCCCCTGCCTGGACGTCCGCAACGG
The DNA here is from genome assembly GCA_017938885.1 of Clostridia bacterium. GTDB lineage: Bacteria > Bacillota > Clostridia > Oscillospirales > CAG-272 > CAMEON01. Next base: position 24,414 of record JAGBAS010000123.1, on the reverse strand, counting down.
CCGCGTGGTCAAGGGGGTCAACTTTGAGGGGGTCCGCGACGTGTCCTCCCCCGTGGAGCTGGGCAAGTTCTATTCCGACAGCGGAGCCGACGAGCTGGTGTTCTACGATATCACAGCATCCGTAGAGGGCCGCGCCCTGTTCACCGACATCCTCCGTGAGGTAGCCTCCACCATCTTCATCCCCCTGACCGTGGGCGGCGGCATCAACACCCTGGAGGACTTCGACCGCGTGCTCAAATGCGGCGCGGATAAGGTCAGCGTGAATTCGGGTGCTATCCGCAACCCCGGCCTGATCTACGAGGCGGCCCAACGCTACGGCGACCAGTGCGTCGTCCTCTCCGCCGATATCAAGCGGGTGAACGGCGAATTTCGCGTATTTGCCAAGGGCGGCCGCGAGGACACGGGCATGGAGGCCATTGAGTGGATCAAACGTTGTGTCGGCAACGGCGCGGGCGAGGTGGTGGTGAATTCCATCGACACCGACGGCGTGAAAAAGGGCTTTGATATCGAAATGCTCCGAGCCGTTTGCGACGCCGTGAGCGTCCCTGTCATCGCCTCAGGCGGTGCGGGCTGCGTGCAGGACTTCATCGACCTGTTCCAAAAGGTCCCCGCTATCGACGCAGGCCTGGCCGCCTCGGTGTTCCACTTCGGTGAAATCGCCATTCCCGACCTCAAACGCACGTTGACGGGCGAGGGCATCAACATGAGACTGATCTAAGGAGTTAAAACTATGCTGAATATTGATGAACTGAAATTCGACGAAAAGGGGCTCATCCCCGCCGTGGTGGTGGATTCCATCACCAAAAAGGTGTTGACCGTGGCCTACATGAACCGCGAGAGCCTCGCCATCTCCATGGAGAAGGGCAAGACCTGCTTCTGGAGCCGCTCCCGTCAGGAGCTGTGGCTCAAGGGAGAGACCAGCGGTAACTACCAGCACATCGTCTCCATTACTGCTGATTGCGACAACGATGCTCTGGTGGTGGTGGTCGAGAAGGACGGCCCCGCCTGCCATCTGGGCACCGATTCCTGCTTTACCAAGCCCGTGTACCAGAGCGAGGAGCTCCACGAGTTCACCCTCCAAGGCCTGGCCGACCTCCTGCAAGGCCGCATGGAGGAGCGCCCCGAGGGCTCCTACACCACCTACCTCTTCGACAAGGGTATGGACAAGATCCTCAAGAAGGTGGGGGAGGAGTGCACCGAGGTCATCATCGGCGCCAAGAACGGCGACAAGAAGGAGACCGTCTACGAGATCGCGGATCTGGCCTACCACGTCATGGTGCTCATGACCCAGATGGGCATTTCGGTGGAGGACGTTCACCGCGAGCTGGCCTCCCGCCACGTCATCGACCACAAGGTCAAGCAGGAGAAGATGGTCTGAGCCCAACAAATCCACAAAACAGGCGTTTCGCTTTGCGGGACGCCTTTTTTGTTTGTTTACGAAATTTTCCCCGAAGCGGCGTTGCATTCCCCAAGAAAATCCGATATAATAGGTGAACGCGCGTGACAGATCAACCACCAAAAACTACAGGGAGGCATACCATGACAGACCTCATCTATACGGATACCTTGCTGCTCTCCCTTTTGCAGGCGAGGGACGAGACGGCCCTGTCTGCCATCGATCGGCAGTACGGAAAGCAGGCTTTGCACCTGGCTATGCGCATACTTGGCACAGAGCAGGACGCAGAGGAATGTGTCAACGATGCGCTCCTTGACCTCTGGAACTCGGTTCCGCCCGCCGAGCCGACCTCCTTCCTGTCCTTTTTTTGCCTGCTGGTGCGCCGCCGCGCCATTGACCGCGTGCGCTACCTCACCGCAGAACGGCGGGCGGGGAGTGAGTACGTAGGCTCTCTGGAGGAGCTGGAGGCCATCCTGCCAGCCATGCCCGACGAGGAGGACAGCGGAGAAATCTCAGACTGCATCCATGACTTTCTGGAAAGTCTGAGTAATCGTGACCGCCGCATTTTCCTGCTCCGCTACTTCCGCTTCTGCTCCCATCGCGAAATCGGAGCCTGCATGGGGATGCGGGAGAGCGCGGTCAGCATGAAGCTGACCCGCCTGCGAAAAAAGCTCCGGGAAGCCCTCGCCCGTCGGGGTATCCCGCTGTGACCGCACACAAAAACAGACCCTCATACCGATACAAAGGAGAAACCGATATGAAAAACAAGCATACACATCCCGTAAACGATGCCCTGAACCACTTGGACGAGGAAACTGTCCGCGCCTGTATGAACGAGGATATCTCTTCCCGTATGCCCCTCTCCCGCATGAGTCTCTGCCGCCGTCTGGCCGTAGCCGCCGCCTGCCTGACCTTGACTGCCGCCGTAGGCGCAGCCGCCCTCCTGCCCCTGATGCAGGTAAGCGAGCCCACCCTGCCCGAGACAAGTCATAGTACTGTAGCCACCGAAAACGAGCGGGAAGAGTACCCCTTCGTCCAGCTTCAGGTGTTGTCCTATACCGAAGGAGCAGGGGAGGAAGCCGAGGATCCCTCCACCCCCTCCTTCAGCATTGAAGCCGAAAAAGGCTTCCGTCAAAGCCGCCTCATTCTGCGCTTTGCCTGCGCCGAGGGCGAAACCGTCACCATCACCTCTCACTCCACCGAGATCATTCACGAAAAGAAAGTAGCCGCAATCGCAAATCAGCTGCAAAGCATAGAGGAGAAAGACGAAAACTCCCGATACGCGCAAAAGCTGATGCGGAGGCTGGATCTCCTCCTGCAAAGAGGCTCCGGCGCTGTCTCCACCCTTTCCGCTGTGAATGACACCACCTACGTATGGAGTATTACCGGACGCCAAACGGATTACGACGTGGTGGATTTCACCATCAAAAACTCCACCGGTGAGATCGTCGGCGCAGGAAGCATCTGCATCGGTATCCGCCAGCTTCCCTCCCTTTATCAGCTCCGTACCGATATTCTGGGTTCTCAGCGTTTTGACACCCCCGTAAGCGAGGAAGAAGCCGGACACTATCTGGAATCCCTTCGTGCCACCGCCGAGGATGCCTACAACGCTATGGATTTCTCTCCGCTGAATGACGACGAGGGCTTCGCGCTGGCTTACTCCGCCGTTTCTGCTCTCCCCAATTCGGGGCATACCGGAAGCTACGGTACCGGTGACTGCCTCTTTGAGTGGTACACGGGCAACCCCATCGGTCAGCCCGATGCCGACAGTGCCGCCCGCCGTTTCTTCCTGCTTCCCGACGGCACCTACGTTGAGGTAGCCCCCGAGGGCTATGAAGCCTACGACGGTATGTTGGAGCAGATTTTCGGCGCGTGGGGCGAAAACTCCGACGAGGCAGACTTCTCCGCTCTTGCCATTCCCCTCACCGACAGCCGCGTGATTACCTTCCGCGAGGAAACCTTTACCGAGTCTGTGGAGGATGAGGATCTTCACTACATCGGCGGTGATAAGGTCACCTCCATTACCCGCAACAAGTGGGTCGCCGTCATCATTGCCCCCGCAGCAGAAACCCTTTGATCCATCATAGCCTCCCCCCGCTTCCCACGAAGCGGGGGCTTTCTTTTGTTTGGCATAATGCCAAATTACGCCATCTCCTCTTGACATTTCCAAGCCACTGATATATAATGGAATCAAATCAAAAAAAAGGAGCCGCACATGAAAACCAAGCGCATTCTCTCCGCTCTGCTGGCCGCTCTGATGCTGGCCGCCACCCTGCTCTCGGGCGTGATCCTCCCCGCCGCCGAGGAGAACGCTTCCGAGGATGCCACTCCCGCCACCTACGTCACCGACGGTCTGGTCTCCCTCTACAAGGGCGAGGGCAACTCCCCCGACGCCGCCGTCTGGGAGGACTCGGTGGGTAACAACGACCTGCCCATTACCAAGAATGACAAGAACTACTTTACCGATACAGGCCTCGCCGCCGAGGGCGCCCAGCACTACTTCCCTCAGGCTATCGTGGATCTGGTCAACGGTCAAGCCTTCACCGTGGAGATCACCTTCGGGGATTTCACCTCCATCGGCGGGGACTTCAACACCTTCATGAACTCCGCAAACGATAACTTCGCCCTGTTCCGCCGCAACTCCAACGATAACCTGGAGTTCAAGTGGGCGGGCAAGCCCGGCACCAGCCGTCCCATGGTAAGCGACGGTCTGGCTCTCATCGACAACGGCGTGATCGCCATCACCTTCGAGGTAGGCGGCTCCTGCTGTATCTACGTGGACGGCTCCATTGTGGCTAAGGTCAGCGTGGACACCGCCATGGGCGCGGACAACCTCTTCATCGGTCACGCCCAAGCCTCCAAGACATTCTCCACCGTCTATCGCTCCATCCGCTTCTATAACCGCGTCCTCACCCCCGAGGAGGTGGCAGACAACGCCCGCGTGGACGGTGCCACCGTCATGGACCCCGCCGACAAGCCCAAGACCCATATCACTGTAGCCCAGCCTCATACCAATATCGCGGGAGGTATATCCATGATCCGCGAGATCGACTCCAAGGCTGAGATGGATGCTATGATCTCCACCGAATCCCTCCCCGCCACCGCCATCTACACCATCAACACCGAGCTGAAGGCTCTGGACGCCGAGGGTACAGCCTTCGCCACGCTGGATGAGGTCCTCGCCGCCCACGACTACAAGATCATCCCCGCCTTCCGTATCGCGGACAAAGCCACCGCCGATGCCCTCGCAAAGCACCTCAAGGATATCCGCTTCTACGACGTGATGGTGGTATCCGCCGATCCCGCCGTCATCAAGGATTTCCGCACCGACCTGCCCCAGGTAACGGCGGCCATCGACTACACCGGAACCTACAAGGACACCGTAGCTCTGACCGAAGAGCAATGCCTGGATATCCGCCGCTCCATCAAGATCAACAACGGCACCGTGGCCCTCCTCCCCGCCGCTGTCTGCGATACTGCCACCGTACAGTACCTCTACAACCGCCAGGTCAACGTCTGGGCCAAGGCCTCCGACGAGCCTACCGTGACCGAGCAGTACGACGCCCTTCTGTCGGGTGCCATCGGCGTGGTGTCCGACGCCACCAATGCTCTGCTGGATATTGCCTGCAACAAGCTCGCTAAGAACACCATGACCCGCGCTCCCCTCAACGTCGGCCATCGCGGCATCCCCGCCAACGCCCCCGAGAACACGGTGGAGGGCTCTCTCTTCGCCTTTGAGCAGGGTGCCAACGTCATTGAGCTGGACGTCTACCTCACCACCGACGGTGAGGTGGTGGTCATGCACGACGGCACCACGGGCCGCACCTGCAACGCTGACTTGAACGTGGAGGCCTCCACCCTGGCCCAGCTCAAGGAGCTGTACGTCAATAAGGGCTACGAGAATAATTCCAGGTACAAAAACTGCCGTGTCCCCACCCTGAAGGAGTACCTGGAGGCCTTCAAGGACAAGGACTGCCAGCTCTTCATTGAGATCAAGTCGGGCAAGACCGCTATCGTCAAGGCCGTCAAGGCTTGCGTGGACGAGTACGATATGTACGACCAGTGCTCAGTCATCACCTTCAACGAGCCCATCATGGCCGCCATGCGGAAGGATTATCCCGAAATGTCGGTGGGTGCCCTCTGCGGCGGCTACATGGCAGGCCCGGATCCCGAGGCGGATCTCCGCTCGGCCATGACCTTCATCGGTAAGTACAACGCCACCCTGAACCCCTCCTACGGCGGATACGAGGCCAACGACATCCGCGCCGCACTCCAGCGCGGTATCAGCATCTACCCCTGGACCTTCCGCGGCAATCTGGACACCTACAAGAACCCTCTCCTGTGGGGCTACTCGGGTCTGACGGGGGACAACGCCAACGTATTCAAGCGCTTGGTGCGCGGCATCACCCCCACGATCGTTGCGGGTACGGTGGCTCCCTCCGCCGAAGTGGAGCTGACCCTGGACGTCACCTACTACAGCCACGAGACCAAGACCGAAGCCTGCAAGGATATCCTCATTCTGGCGGGCGAGGATGCCGTCACTGTGGAAAATGGCAAGCTCACCTTCAAGGGCGCGGGGGAGGTCACCTTCATCCTCACCTATGAATCTAAGGTAGGCAACGAAATGGTCACCGTCTATACCCAGCCCATCACCCTGGCCACCCTCGAAGAGCCTCCAACAGACAGCGAGACCGCCGCTCCCGACACTGACGGGCCCGCCACCGAGCAGTCCACCTCCGACGAGACGACTGCCCCCGACGCCGAGGGCCCCGCCGATCCCTCCGCCGACTCCGAGACCGAGGCAGACAAGGGCGGTTGCAGCTCCGCCATCGGCGGTATGACCCTCCTGCTCGCAGCATGCGCGGCCATCATGGTACGCAAGAAAAAGGAAATCTGAATCAGCTCTCCCCCCAAGCAGAGCGTTTCCGCGCGGAAACGCTCTGCTTTTTCCATGATCCTGCAACCGGATTTGGGCAAACACGTTTTTTGTTCTATTGTTCACACTTTTTCCATTTTTCATTTCAAATGGATTCATATTTATATGGGATAATAAGAAGCAACCAAACACTTAGAAGGGAGTTTCGTATGACACATTTTAAAAAGCTTTTGAGCCTGGCTCTGGCTCTGATCATGCTCCTGTCCGTGACCGCTGTCTTCTCGGCTTGTGGCGAGACTCAGGAGGGTCCCGATGTCGGTCAGACCGGAAACAGTTCCATCAACGCCGAGGACGAGTCGGCGGAAGAGGATCACCGCTTCGACGGGGTCAACTATAACGGCCGTGAATTCCGTATCTACACCAGCACCAACATCTCCACCATGGGTAAGGGAAACTCCAACTTCCTCATTGAGGGCACCGGCGAAACCGACGGCGGTCTGGTCAACGATGCCGTGCTGGAACGCAACATTCAGGTAGAAGATCTTCTGGGCGTGGAGCTTGCGTTCACCCAGATCGATCTGAACTACGACAAGGTCGCCGGCGACATCCGCCGCTTCACCACCTCGGGCACCGACGAGTTCGATCTGGTCATCAACGATATCTACGCCTACGCCGAGCTGCTCATTGAAGGCAACTTCCGGAACGTCCTGGATGATGATTGCGTCTTCGACTTCGACCGTCCCTACTGGTACAAGGACTACATGGACGACCTCCGTCTCATGGACGGGTATCAGTACGTACTGGCCGGCGACTACTTCATCGACATCCTCCGCGACGCCCATCTGCTCCTGCTCAATAAGCAGATCTATCTGGATCACTACAACCGCTCTGCCGACGAGCTCTACGACGTCGTCACCAATTTCGAGTGGACCTACGAGAAGATGAACGAGGTCATCACGGATATGTACACCGACAAGAATCTCAACGGCACCAAGGACAAGGGCGACCAGTTCGGCTTCATGGAGCCCGAATTCTGGGGCGGCTCCATCCCCTTCTCGGTCAGCGGTAATCCCACCTTCATCTCCCGCGACGAGGACGGTGTCCCCACCGTGGTGCTCCATGAGGGCGACCGCGCCAACCAGCTGGCCAACGCCATGTCCACCCTCTTCAATAACGAGAGTGCCAGCGTGAATCTGACCGGAGACGTGGATCTTCTCACCGCCTTTACCCAGGACGAATGCCTCATCGTCGGCTACCAGCGTCTGGGCTCCCTGGAGAACGCCATCCTCCGTCAGATGGAGGGCGATGCCGCCGTGCTTCCCTACCCCATGCTCTTTGCATCGGATAAGAAGTACACCACCTCTGCCCATGATACCACCGAGATGGGCGCTATCCTGGCCACCTCCACGGATCTGGCCTTCATCTCCACCGTGGTCGAGGTGCTCAACTGCGAGACGTCCAAGATCCTCATTCCCGTGTACTACAAGGAGTGCCTCCAGGTGCAGTGTGTGGACGACGAGAAGGCCGCCGCCATCATCGACATCATCCACGACAACTTCGATAACTCCTTCATCCTGGCCTACAACCTGCCCCTGGGCAGCGTTATGCTCCAAGCCTTCGCCGAGGCCATGCAGAGCAAGCGTGAGTTCTCCGCCGTCTACGCCGGCAAGCAAAAAGCAGTTGACCGAGCTCTCCAATCCAAGATCCGTACATTCGAGAAGAAGAACAACGTCGGCTGATCCAAACCAATAAAACCCTGCGCGGGGTCGGGAATTTGCCCCGATCCCGCGTTTTTTGACCAAGAAAGGAGATCATCCCCATGAAACAGTACCCCATCACCTTCTGGTACGGCATCCGCCCCGAATTCCTCTCCAAGGAGCGTCTCCTGGAGGCCAAGGAGGCGGGCTTCAACATCATCGAGTGCAGCTACGGCCCCGAGACCAACAAAAAGGTCCTGAAGTGGTGCGAGGAGCTGGACCTCAAGGCCAACGTGGGCGACCCCCGCATCGGGCAAGCCCTGGCAGGGGAGGAGGGCTGGGAGGCTCTGCTGGACGCCGTCATTTCCGACTACGCCGCCTACCCCGCCGTCAACCGCTTTTTCATCAAGGACGAGCCCCTGGACGACTACTTCCCCACCCTGGGCCGCGTGGCCGACTACCTCAACACCCACGACCCCAAGCACGGTGAGTACATCAACCTCCTCCCCTTCCACGCCGTTCCCCCCGCCGAGGGCGAGACCTTCACCCAGCGGTATCAGCGGCATATCGACGGCTACTTCGACATCGTCCACCCCACCGTCCTCTCCTACGATCACTACAATCTGGGTATGCGGCAAGTGGAATCCCTGGACGGCTTGACCCCCGCCCGGGTCAGCAATGAGAACATTACCCGCAACGGCTGGGAGGGCAAGCTCTTCGCCGAGTCCACAGGCCCCCACTACTACGACAACCTGGAGATCATCCGTAAAAACGCCATGAAGCGGGGCATCCCCTGGATGGATATCATCCTCTTAGTGGAGCATTGGCACTACCGCTGGCCCACCGAGGCCGAGGTGCGCTGGGAGGCCTTCACCGCCCTGGCCTACGGCTCCACCATGATCTCCTATTTCACCTACTGGACCCCCGGCACAGCCCACACCGAGCCCTGGTCCTACCACAACGGCATCATTCTCTCGGATGGCACGCGCGGCGAGAAGTACGAGATCGTCAAGGCCATCAACGCCGACCTCCAAGCCCTCTACAATGGCATCTGCGGCGAAGGTGAGATGACCTCCGAAGCCGTCTTCCACGCAGGCGGCGACCCCGACGAGCTAACCACCCCCTTCACGGGCTACGGCAAGTACACCTCCATCGAGGGCGGCGGTTTGGTAGCCGGCTTCTTCACGGGAGACAAGTGTTTGCTGGTCAACAAGAACTTCAAGGAGCCCGTAACCGTTACCGTGAAGGCCGACGGCAGCCTCCAAAAGCTCAACAAGACTACAGGCGCGTGGGAGACCTGCGACGGCAGCTTCACCATGGCCGCCGGAGACGGCGAGCTGGTTCGCGTGCTCTGATCTCCCCCCAATATAAGCGAGGACTGTCCATACGGACAGTCCTCTTTCGGTTACAGAGAAAAGCGGGTTATACAGTCCCCACCACAACCAAGGTACTTACCCCGGGCACCACCGTCCAAGCCCCCGTAACCGGGTTCTGGGTATAGGTGGCGGCGGGAACCAGGATGTTGGTGGGCACCGTGGTGAACTCACCCGTAGCCTCGTTGTAGTTGTACTGCACGCCCTCGGCCCAGGTAACGCCATTGAAGGTCACCGCCAGATCCGAAAGAATGGGATCAAAGACGTCGGTGACGGAGGCGTCGTCGGTGGCGACAACGGGGGTGTTGCCAAAGTTCTGGATGACAAAGGTGTAGGTCAAACGGTCGCCCTCGGACACCGTGGTGGGGTTCAGGGACTTGCTGATGGTCAAAAAGGCCTCACCGGCGGCGGTGACTGTCTCGGTGGCCACGATGGGAGCGGTCAGACCGTTCCCCGTGACCGTGGCGGTGTTGATGATGGTGGCACCCGTAGCGGGGGAAGCGAAATCATTGACCCGCGCCTGATAGACCAGGAAGGCGTTGCCGTTCGCGGGAACCGAAACGCCCGTGATCGTCAGCGGGCTGATGTCCGAGACAACGGGGGTAGCCTGTCTGGTGCCGCCCAGGTAGTAGGCCAGGGAGCCCTCCACGTAGTCCAGAGGCACCCGCGTGACGGTGCCCTGGCCGTAAGCCCCCAGGTCGTCGGTGACGGTCAGATCGGTGAGGGGCATATTCCCGGTGTTGACCAGGCTGATGATATAGGTCAGCACGTCGCCGGTGGCGTAGGTCTCGGTGATGGCGTTCTTGGCCGCCGAAACCGTCTGCTGAAGCTCCCCCGTCACCACGTTGGACGTCGTTACGTTGCCCGCGTAGGACAGAGTCGCCTGATTCTGAAAGGTTGCCATAAAAAAACCTCCTGCTTCGTAATGGTCGGAAACGCCATGCGCTCCAATGCCATTCTATGCGGTGCTTCGGGAAAAAGTGAGGGACTTCGACATCCCCCGCCCCCTTGACAAACCCCGCCCGGGATGCTATACTATAGGCAACCAACACAAGGGAGGCTGTCCTATGAGTTCCTACCGTTCGATTCCTATGCGCGCCTTGACGCTTTTGTGCGTGGCCGCTCTGTGCTTCTGCTCTCTGCCCGCCGCCGCTCTCCCCGTAAAGGCCGACGGCGTCTGCGCCGAGCCGGGCTACGTCGTGGATTTTTCAAACTACGACACCATTGACAACTGCTACGACGTCTGCAATATCACCACTACCCTTGAGAACGGTGCCATGCGGATCGGCTTCACCGATACGGGCGCGGGAAAGTGCTTCGACCCCTACCTCTCCCTCGCCCTGGACACGGGTAAGTACAGCTGTGAGGAATACCCCTACCTCGCCCTCCTGGTCAAGACCAACAAGCACGACGCGAAGGGGCAGCTCCGCTTCCGCACCGCCTCCACGGGGGGCGACTATCCCTGCCAGAGCTTCACCTACCAAAAGACCGACGACTAGCAGGTGGTGGTCATACACATAACCAACCGCGCAAGCCTTCTGTTCTATCCGCCAAGCGGTGTCCTCACAGGAGGCTACACCAACCTCCGCCTGGATATGTTCGACAACGAATGCCCCGCGGATACGATGTATACCCTCAAGGCCTACGCCCTCTACAAAACCGCTGAGGATGCAAAGACCTTCATAAACTACAAGACAAAAACCGGGCAAGAGGAGCAGGAGAAGGAGGATCTGCTGAGCTCGGTGGACTACTCTTCCTTCTGGATGGGCACCGCCTTCAAGGAGCCCGCCATGCAGAAACGAATACGCTGGGTCACAGCGGGCTACACCAATAATACCGCCGCCGTGGATAAGCTCCTCCGCCAGGGCTACGGCGGCTTCACCTCCAACGTCCTCTACGACAAGGACTACCTACAGGACGACGAGGAATTCGCCATCCTGAAAAACACCTTCGACTACGCAACAAGTCTTGGCATGAACACCTGGATCTACGACGAGTATCAATGGCCCAGCGGCAAAGCCTTCGGTCTGGTTCTGCAAGGGCACGACGAATTTGAAGCTACGGGAGTCGAGCATAAGACCGTCACAGGCACGGACGGTACCGCCGCCTATGCCCCCTCGGGCAAGGAGATCCGCATCCTGCAAGCCGTGTTGGACGACAAGGAAGGCACCCGCAACCTGGAAATCAACCCCGACGGCAGCGTCTCCGCCCCCGCAAGCGGCAAATGGAACCTGGATATCTACGTCCTGCGCTACACCTTCGACGGGGTGGAGGACCCCACGAATTGGGAAAAGCTCCGAGACGTGGACCTCCTCAACCCCGCCGCCGTCAAACGCTTCATCGAGGTCACCCACGAGCAGTATAAGGCTAAGCTGGGAGACACCTTCGGCCAAGTGGAGGGCTTCTTCACCGACGAGCCCCAGCTGGGCAACCGCGCCATGGACAATTACGCTGTCTGGACCCCCGATCTGGACAAAAAGTTCTACGAGACCTACGGCTACGAGCTGAACATCCCCAGCCTCTTTGAAGGGATCAGCGACTACGACCGCATCGTCCGCCTAAACTACTACCAGCTGGTGGCCTCCCTCTTCAAGACCTCCTACATCGACCAGATCGCCGATTGGTGCGAGGCCAACGGCACGATCTCCTCGGGTCACCTCCTCTTTGAGGAGGACATGAACGACCACGTCGAGACCTACGGCGGCGACTTCCTCCAGTTCGTGGGCGGCATGACCGTCCCCGGAGCGGATACCCTCTGGGTCAACCCCGACCTCCTCATGGGCAAGCACAACATAGGCAACTACATGGGCCTGCGCTACGTCGCCTCCGCCGCCAAGAACGCGGGCAAGCCCGACGTCTTCCTGGAATACAACCCCGACGCGGCAGACACCCTCCCCGACGACCCCATGCCCGCCTCCTATGGCGGTGCCTCGGTCTCCCGCCTCCTTGGCTGTAATATCTTCCACGTCATCAACCCCCAGTACAATTACACCACAGACCAGCTCGTCGAGCTGAACACCTATGTCGGCCGTATGAACACCATCCTGGACGAGGTCACTGAGTGCGGCGATATCGCGGTGTTCTACCCCATCGCCACGGTGCAAGCCCTCCACGACGCCGACAGCGACCACTCCTCCACCACAGGGGGAAGCCGCCGGACCAAGGCCTACAAGCTCAACACAAGCTTTGAAGATCTCTGCAAGAATCTCCTCACCAACCAATATATGTTCACCGTTCTGGACGACGAGACCATCCGCGCCGCCACCGTCACCGCCGACGGCCGCCTGGTGGCGGGGCTGGGCTCCTACCGTGTGGTGATCCTGGGCTACGCCCGGTATATCTCGGTGGAGGCCCTGGAAAAGCTCACGACCTTCACCGAGGCGGGCGGCACCCTCATCCTGGTGGGGGACACCCCCGAGCACGGCCTGCGCCTGGAGCAGGAGGACGCCATCGCCGCCCTCATGGCCAAGCTGGAGGGGCAGACCCACCTGGATCGACTGGACGACACCAACCTCATTGAGGCCCTGGAGGGTATCGCCCACCGCGACCTCACCGTGACGGTCACGAGCGGCGACCGCCATAACCTCCTCATGGGCGACTTCGAATCCCCCGACCGCGACATCACCTTTCTGGTCAACGCCAGCTACGCCGACACCATCGTTCGCCTCGCCTACACCGACGGCTACACCGGCAAGGCCACCCTCTACCACCCCGAAACGGGCTACATCGAGACCATCACCGTGGGGGAGGGCTACACCCTCACCGTCCCCGCCTGCATGGGTCTGATCCTCATGCGGGAAGCTGATAACACCCGCGACGATACCCCCTATACCTCCAAGGAGGACCTCAACACGCCCTCCGACGACAGCGGTAACTCCACCACCGAATCCTCCGATCCCGCCAAGAAAGGCTGTCAGTCCGCCGTCACCGCAGGTGCTTCCCTGCTGGCCATGATGGGCACGGCTGTGGTGTTTGCAAAGAGAAAAGAGGATCGATAATTTCAAATTGAGGTTTTTCGGTGAGATACAAGTTACAAGATACAGAGATACAAGATATGAAAAAACCGTTACGTCATAATCCGTTCTATATCTTGTATCTTGTATCTCAGTATCTTGTATCTGTTCGACAAACCCAAATTTGAACTCCCCTCCGCCCCACAAAAAACGCCCCGACAGCTCACACCGAGCCGCCGAGGCGGTCTTTCTATTCAATCGAATCGGCCAATCAGCCCCCTGCCATCATCCCCATACCCACGGTCACCGCAGGCAAAAGACCGACCAACGCCATAGTCAACGACGCCACCCACAGCCACCCGGGCTTGTTCCCCCGCTCCATAGCCAGCAGAGCCATGATGACCATCCCGCAGAGCCAGTGGATCACGAACAACGCCTGCGCGATCAGCATAGCCATACCGTAGGCGGCCCCCGCCAACAGCAGAGCCCCCGTAGCCAAGGGATCTCCCACGGAATCCTCCACCTGCGGGGGATCCAGATGCGCCGAGAACAGAAAGAGGGCCAAAACAGCCGAAACAGCCAGCAGGACACAGGCGATCACGAACAGCGCGATGTGCTTCTTCTTCGCCTTGACGGGCGGTACCACTTGATTCAGATTCTCATTCATATCCATAACAAGCTCCTTTTCCCGCTCATACCAGACTGACTGCGACCAGCACAACCAAAAGCGCCAGATACGCCCCTACCAGCGAAAGCGACGCGATCCAAAGCCCCTTCGGCAGAGCCGCCCTGCGCCGCGCCAGCTTCACCGCCAGCACAAGCCCTGTGACCCACGCGGTCAGCACCCCTACAAGCACAAGAAACGCCGCGATCAGGTAGCGGCCGACCAAGTACAGAAAGCCACCCACCAGCACGTAAGGATCCGCGGGCCCGTCAGACACCTCGGGAGCCTCCATCCCCGTGGGCAGGGACAGAAAGAGCAGAATACCCGCCAACAGCACGCAGGCCACTACGAACATGACGATGTGCTTCTTCTCCGCCTTGACAGGCGGCACGGTCAGATCCATTTTCTCATCTTGATCCATAACAGTCTCCTTATTGTGTATCATAGCCAGACCCGCATGACCGCCCCCATCACCGCCATCGCCCCCACCATACAAAGTGAGACCACCCACAGCCACCGAGGCTTTCCCCGCCGCCGCAGAGCCAAAGCCCCCGACAGCGCAAGCCCCACGAGCCAGACGGGACGGAATATCTCCCGTAGCGCCAGTACAAGGAAAGCCGCGCCCAACTCCCCCATCATCACGCCGATCTCCCCCATCCCCGCCTGCTCGGGATCTCCGGGCGTGTAGGTCAGCAGCATGACCGCCCACACCGTGCAGATCAGCAAGCAGACCGCCACAGACAGGCAAGCCAACACGAACAGGACACCGTGCAGGGGCCTGACCTCGGCGGGAGCCTCCGCAAAAGCATCCCCGCCCGGGGTAGGAGCAGCCAGTCTTTCATCATCTTTACGCATAGGTAAGCCTCCTTTCTGAGAACCTTCACCCATATACACGCAAAAACTCGCCGTTCATTACGCCCAAGCGGGGATTTTTCAATTCATATTCGTTTTTTCGAATCAGCCGTAGACCTCGATCTCGCCAAAGCCGGCAGCTCGCGACAGATCGCTTTCCACGCGGATATAGCGCGCCTTCACCTTGTCGAAGGTCAGCTCCAAGGGCACAGAGGTATCGCTCCAATCGTGATCCTTCACCTGGGCAACCTCGGTATAGTTCACGCCGTCCTCGGACACCAGCACCGTAAAGCTCTTGCACCGCTGTGCCTTCGTCAGAGTCTCGTTCATATGGATCACCATGCGCTCCACCTCACAGACCTCCAGAAGATCCAGCTGGAACCAGGAGGACTTGTCGGTCTTGTAGCTGATCCAACCGCCGTTTTCGGGAATGCCGTCGGTCATGAAATAGGTGGCAACGCTGCCGTCCTCCCAGAAGAAGGCACCCGAGGAAGAGGCGAATACAGGCTTATTCAGGGCAAGATTGGCAGGCTTCTCGGGATCGGGACGGGAGGCGTCCACGCCCTCGGGCAGAATGATCGCCACGCATTGACCGGGCTTGAGGGTCAAGGTAAAGATCCCCTGATCGTTCATGACAACAGCCGCTGTCTCCCCCGTCAAAGGATCAAAGACCGACAGCGCGCCCACACCACTCTGTTGGAGCTTGACCTGAATGTCCGTATCCCGATCACTGCGGAAATCCTTGTTGGCGATGACCACGTGTTGCTGTCCGGAGCCGTCCAGCGACTCGTACAAGGTATAAATGGCATCCCCGCCACCCACGTGAGCGAAAATAAAATCTGCGGGCAGAGTCAGATTATCCGCTTCAGGGTTGGTATGATACACCTCAATGGCATCGCTATTGCCCAGAATGGTTCCCATGTTCTTGACGTACTTGTTGGCGGCGATCAGCCCCTCGTAATTGTCGGCAGGACCGAAGTCGGGTGCCACAAAGCCCGTCTCAAAGCCTTCTCCCTCCGCATCAATGGGCGTCAACGCCACAAACCACTTATAGTTCTTCAGGCCGTAAGCCATACCCAAGGTAGCGTTGTACCGCAGAGCCGCCTCATCCAGCAGAGGATACGAGCCCACGATAATCATGGACTGCATATAAAAGCCCGTAGAGGCGTTGTAGTGAAGCCCCGCCTTGCGGAGACGGTTGAGCGAGGAATAGACCTGCGTATTGAAGCCGTCATTCATCAAGAAGGGGTAATGGTCGTAGGACAGATACCGCATCCGTCCGTCCCCGCCTGCGACTGCGGCAAATTCGGTGAAATACTCATCAATACCACCGAAATTGTAGGGAGGCAGGAGATTCAGATGGGGGATCAGATGGGGATTGTAGGTTTGAATGAGATGGAATACCTCCGCAAATTCCATGTACTCCTCATGGGGCTCGTCAGCCAGATACACCCCAAAGAAGCCTGCGCGGTTCTCGTATTTCTGAATGATGGACAAAATTTCATCGTCCTTCATTCGCAGGAAACCGTGATCGCCCTTGGGATCGCAAGGGGAGTAGGCCATCCCCAGCTTGTTGCAAAGGTAGAGCGAATACATGGAGATATGGTTGCCGGCGCGATCGTGGGCACGGGTATCCTCCACGTACTCAATACCGCCCTCAGCCAACACCTTGAGTCCCAGAGGTATCTGCTCGGGGTAAGCAAAGGAAGAATGGTAGAAGGTCGTCACACGGAAATCCAATGCGAGCTCCTCCTTGACCTCCACGTGGCAGACCGCCAGATGCTTGCCGTCGGTGACGTAGACGTCGGTCTCACCATAGCCCACGGGCGTGATGAGTCCCTGCTCGTCTACGGTTGCAACAGAGGCATCCATGGTGGCAAAGCGAAGCCTTGCCTCGGGATTCACGGGGCTGCCGTCGCGGTAATACAGAACCGCGAGCTGCTGGGTGGTATCGGGATTCTTGAAAAGCCAGATGTCATGGCGGTTGAGCATCATATTGGAGGTCGTGTCAATGGGGGCGTAGACCTCGCATTCGCCCAACGCCAGATACTTACCCTTGCGCTCGCTTCCCTCTCCCAGCTCGCGGGTCACCAGCTTGACGAACTGCGCCTCGACGCCGTTCAAGGCAACCGTCAACCCATCCTTGGCGGCCTCAGCAGTCGCATCAGTCACCGTAGCGGCAGAGGTATAGGTCTCCCCATCGGCAGAAACCAGGATCTCAAAGGCCTTGGGGAAGCCCTCCTCGTCCCCCTCCAAGGGGTACAGCTTGACACTGTCCAGGGGCTTGAGCACCGTCAGATCGATGTAGAAATAGTATTCCTTGGCGGGGTCGTTGTTCGCATTCACCGGGGTAGAAAAGCCCGTGGAAAGGTCGCCGTCGTTGAGATAGGTATTGCTGTAGCCCCGTTCGGTCATAGTTGCGGAGCCCAGCGCATAGCCCTCACGGGCAATATTGGCCACGGGAAGCTCGGTAGGCTCAAAGGCCGTGGGGTCAAAGGGAGCTTCCGTGGTTTCCTCCTCGGGGATGGTACCGGGCTGGGTCGCTTCAGCAGACTCGCCGCCCGAAATATCCGCAGTAACGGTCTCGTCCGTCGTGTCGGCAGGATCGCCGCCGCCCGTACAGGAAACCGTCAGAATGCTCAGCAAAAGCAGGGCCAGACAGATCAAAAGTTTCTTCATAGTCGTACTCCTTTCCGGATGATAGTTTCATTATACCATATTTTTCCCGATTTGTAAATTGCGGTGCTCACAAAAACGCCTCCCCCGATTTGTGAGAATTTCACAAACCGAAGGAGGCACAATCTCTTATTTCAATTCCACCACGGTTACACCGCCGTCGCCCTCGCCGTACTTACCGATACGGAAGGAAGCGATGCGCTTGTCCCCGCGCAAAAACTTCCAAAGCGCGTTTTTGAGTGCCCCCGTCCCCTTGCCGTGGATGAGGTGCACCGACTGCATATTGTACATGATGGCGTCGTCCAAATACTTATCCACCGCCAGCCAGGCCTCGTCCCCCGTCATACCGCGCAGGTCGATCTCGCTCTTGAACTGGTTGGAACGCTCCACCGAGACCGAGGACTTGATCTTGGGCTCTTCCTTTTTCTTCTTCTGCCCCCGCTCGTCCTCCTCAATGAGGCGAAGATCCTCCAGGCGTGCCTTGGTACGCACCACCCCCGCCTGGACAGCCACCAGATTCCCCTTGGGATCCTCGGTGACGATTCCCTCCTTGTGGATGGTGACGATCTTGACCTTGTCCCCCTTCTTGAGGGGTCTGGGAAGCACGTACCCCTCATCCTCCTCCTGCACCTCAATGGGATCGAAAATATCCCCTGTGGTGCGGAGGTGATCCCGCACGGCTCTGCGGGCGGCCTCCAGCTCAGCGGCGGCATGAGCAGCCTCCTGAGCCTTCTTCATCTTCTCCATCTGCTCGTAGATGAAGTCGCAGGAGGCCTTGGCCGACTGCACCATGGCGGCGGCCTTCTTGCGGGCGGCCTCAGCCTCCTTTTCAGCACTCTCTACTTTCTTACGGATCTGCTTTTCGGATTCTGCCTTGAACCGCTCGTACTCCTCGCGGAGCCGCTTGGCCTCGTCCCGCTCCTTCTCCATCTGCACACGGCTGTTCTCCAGCTGCTCGATGACCGACTCAAAGCTCTTGTTGTCGGAACTGACCCGCTCCTTCGCCCGTTCAATAATGGCGGGGGACAGACCCAGCTTCTCGGATATGGCAAAGGCGTTGGACTTACCCGGCGCGCCGATGACCAGCTTGTAGGTGGGCTTCAGGGTCTCCACGTCGAACTCACAGGAAGCGTTGCACACTCCGGGGGTGTCCAGGGCGTAGGCCTTCAACTCGGCGTAGTGGGTGGTGGCCACACAGCACGCCCCCGCCTCACGAACAGACTCGATGATGGCCACAGCCAGCGCCGCGCCCTCCACGGGGTCGGTGCCGCCGCCCAGCTCGTCGAAGAGCACCAGAGACCGCTCCCCCACCTGCTCCATGATGGTGACGATGTTCACCATGTGAGACGAGAAGGTGGACAGAGACTGCTCAATGCTCTGCTCGTCACCGAGGTCTACCAGAATGGTGTCGTAGGTGCAAATGCAGGACTCCTCCTCACAGGGGACGTGCAAGCCCGACTGCACCATCAGAGCGAACAACCCGATGGTCTTGAGGGACACCGTCTTACCGCCGGTGTTGGGACCCGTAATCACCAAAGTATCAAAGGTATCTCCCAGAGAAATGGTGATGGGCACCACCTTGTCCTTGTCGATCAGGGGGTGACGGGCACCTACCAGATTCACCGCCCGATCCCCCGAGATCATGGGTGCCACCCCCCGCATGGAGGCCGACAGCTCCCCGCAGGCAAAGACGAAGGCCAGCTCGTTGATATTCTTGTAGTCCAACCACAAAGCGTCGGACACGTCGCCCACCGCCGCGGACAGTTCGGCCAGAATGCGCTCAATCTCCCGCTCCTCCTTGGTGTGGAGGATACGGATCTCGTTGTTGGCGTCCACCACCGCCATAGGCTCGATGAAGATGGTGGCCCCCGTAGCCGAGGTGTCGTGGATCAAGCCCTTCACCTCCGCCTTGCACTCGGCCTTCACGGGGATGACGTACCGCCCGCCCCGCATGGTGACGATGTTCTCCTGCAAGTAGCGGGAGTTGCCCGAGATCAGCTTTTGCAGGGTCTCCTTGATCTTGGCATTTTCATTCCGTATTTTGCGGCGGATGTCAGCCAACAGCGGCGATGCCTCGTCAGCGATCATATCCTCGGCAGGGATGGCGCGGGTGATGCGCTCCTCCAGCCTGCGGTCGGTGATGAGGCGGTCGAAGACCTCGTCCAGCACCGTGTCAAAGGGATGGTTCCCCGTGTGGTAGTC
This sequence comes from Clostridia bacterium, assembly GCA_017938885.1. GTDB lineage: Bacteria > Bacillota > Clostridia > Oscillospirales > CAG-272 > CAMEON01. Next base: position 4,725 of record JAGBAS010000123.1, on the reverse strand, counting down.
CTGCAAAATGCGGGCGGTACGGAGCACGTTGGCGCAATCCAGCAGCTCTCTGGGAGACAGCACCGCCCCCTTCTCAGCCCGCTCACAGGCCGAGGCAATGTCCCGCACTCGCCCAAAGGAGGGCGCACCCTTGGCATCCGCCAGCTTGCGGGCATCGGTGGTACGGCGCAAACGGCGCAACACCGTATAGGTATCGTCGGAGGGGCGCAGGTTCCGCGCCATCACCTTGGCGCCCTCGGTCTCAGCGTGCTCCTCCAGCATGGCGCAGATCTTATCAAATTCCAGTGTTCGTATGGTCTTTTCGGAAAAACTCATGGTAGTTCCTTTCGGTTATTTATGTGTATGGTTGAATCAGAATCGTATCTTCTCGCACCCGAAGGGTGCATATCGAGCCGCCATAGCGGCATATCGAGTCCTGAAAGTACATATCGAACCCCCGAAGGGGGTATATCGACAAAAGTCACGGTCGATATGTCCCTGTGGGACTCGATATATGCCTTCGGCATTCGATATGTCCCTGCGGGACTCGATATGCGCTTCGCGCGAGGTAGGAGCGGAGAATAGCCCCAATTTACCGCCCTCTTATAAGCCCCTTCGCGTTCCGCAAAAGCTCCAGAATCGCCCGCGCGTTAAACGCCGCCAGCAGGACAAACACCCCCGCCGCCGCGCCGTACATGAGGAGCATATGATCCACGTTCCGCTCGGACAGCGTCACGATCACGGTCAGCACCCCCATCAGCAGAGTATTGCCAATGAGCCGCCCCCATTCCCCCTTGAAGGGAATGAGCCGCCGCCCCGTCACCAGACGAAGCAGACACACGGCGAAATAGCTGGCAAAGGTAGCCACCGACGCCCCCATGGCCCCCAGGGGCGGGATGAGCAACAGGTTCAACGCCACGTTCAGTACAGCCCCCGAAAGAGCCGTCAGCATGGACCCCATGGTCCTCTTGCTGGCAAAGTACACCGATCCCAGAAAAGTGCACAGAGCGGTGAATACCGTGGCGAAGGTCAAAGTGGGGATGTAGACCCAGGCCTCCACGAAGTCCCCCGCGAAGAGGAGCCCCGCCAGAACCCGGGAGCCGAGGATCAGACATCCACCCCCCAGGAAGGCCACCGTGGTGTACGCCCGCCACACCTTGGTGTAGAAGGCGGCGCAGGCCTCGGGATCCTCCTCGGCGGACACAGACAGCTTCCAGGCGCTGTCAAAGATGGAAATGGCGTAAATCAAGAGATTGGGGATCTTGTAGGCCGCCGTGTACAGGCCGTTCAGCTCAGGGGAGCACATCATGTCCACCATGTAGCGGTCGGATACCCCCGTGATCCACCAGAAAATGGTGGTGGGCACCAGGGGCAGACAGAACTTCAGCATGGTCATGATGGTCTGCTTGGATATGCTCTTCGGCTTCACCGCCCGCCACAGCCGCGTCATCAGGATGAGGAACACCGTGGTGGAAAGATCCGCCAGGATGATAGCCGATACGTACCCCGTCACCCCGAAATTCAGCACGGGCAGGAACAGGATGTTGAACCCGATCACCAAGGCGGTATTCAGAATTCCCTGCCCCGCGAAGAGCTTGGTCCGCCCGATGGCGCAGAGGTACTGGGACACCACCGTGTGCAGATTGGCCACCACCACGTAAGCCGCGATGAGCCACACCGAGTCGGCGAAACGAGGGATCAGGAGCATGAGAGGAGCCAGACAGAGGAACACCACCGACCCCACGCCGTAGACCAACAAGCCGTTGGTAAAGAAGGCCTCCTTGTCCCCGTCCTTGGCGGCGGCGGAGCGGAAGATGCCCTCGCTGATGCCCACGCAAGCCAGGGGGATCAAAAGATTGGCGATCCCCGTAATCAGCTCGGCCGTACCGAACTCCGCCTCGGTCATGCAGGCAGTATACAGACCGATCATGAAGAACGTAAGCAGCTTGGAGAGGAGCTTGCCCACGGTGAACACGGCGGTGTTGGTCAAAAGCCGCTTGTACTTGCTTGGGGTCTTAGGGGTGCTCTCGGACATATGCTTCCCTCCCTTTCTGTAGATTTCCATTCTATCTATTTATTGTACCAAATTGCGTCCCCGTAGTCAAGGGGTTGGGTGTAAATTTTCGCAAACCGTTGGTTGAGTCGGAACGAAAAAAGCCCCCTCCGCCAAAAGCGAAGGGGGCATGTATCAATTTTCGGGAAGCTTCTGTATGGTTCTCGCAAGATCGTCCAGCTTTTTGGAAACCGAAGACCACAGGAAGGACACGTTGGCATCGTAGGCACTCTCTCCCATAACGTGGCGGGGGATGGCATACACAATGGCCTCCATCCTCTGATGCACGTCCACAAGAGTCATGCCCTGCTCCACCATCATGGAGGCCTCGATGAGGTTCAGCATGATGTGGTCTTGATCCGAGGAACATCCTCCGCAGGTCCATACGGCGTTGAGGAAAGCACCCAAGGCAGGCTGAGACTGATAGACCAGAGTCTCCACCACGTCTCCCGCCATATCCCCCCGCTTCACGGTATTGGGAAGGGCCATGTATCCGCCCGTGTAGAGGGTGCGGTAATCCTCCTGGTCGCGGTCGTAGAGCGGATAGGGCAGGATACCCACGTCGGTATCCGGCTCACCGTTGCGGATCAGATCGCCCATAGAGGTCAGTTCAAACATGACCCGCCCCGTCTGCAAATGCAAGGGCTTGTTTTCATCCTTGGCATAGGAGTAAGTGGAGCCCATGCCCATCAGCCTGTACACGAAGCTATCCACCGCCGTCGCTCTCGCCTTGTCTTTCAAGGCCATCAGGGAAAATTGCCCGCCGCTCTCATCTACAACGCGGATATCCGCCGCCGTAACGAAGCCGACGAGAGGCGTCCAGGCAGAGCAGGAAAGGCCGTAGCTATCCTCCTCGTCCCACTTACCGTCGCCGTTGTCCTGCTGATAGGCGGTGACGTAGGTCTCCATCTTCTCCAGCGTCCAACCGCGGTCCTCCGCTAGTCGGTACAGCTCGGTATCCGTGAAATGCTCCTTCACCAGCTCGCGGTTGAAGCCCAGGACATAGCCCTCAGGAAGCAAGAATTCGCTGTAAGCGATCAGCTGCTTGCCGCCGATCTGCAACCGCTCGTTTTGGGCAGACTCCCAGTACCATGCGTTCAGATTCAACCGCTCCTGCTTTTGCAGATCGGTGAGGTAGGGGGAGGTCATCAGCGAAACAAGTCCCTTGCCCGAATGAGTCAGGATAAGCTGGTATTCGTCCTGTCCCGCATTGGCTGACGTGAAGAATTCCCCGTAGTAGATCCCCTGTCCGCCGCCATCCTTCGCCGTAATGTCCACCCCGAGGTAATGCTCGGTCTGCTTGATACGCTGATAGGCAGCCTCCCCCAGATCGTAGGTGGGCGATGTCACCGTGTTCTCAAAGTAGTAACCCTTATCAAAGCTATCGGAACAGTAGAGAATGGTAAAGGGAAGACCGTAATCATTTCGCTCCACGCTGTAGTCGGGCAAAGGCTCCTCGGGATCGGTATCCCCCTCTGTGGGTTTCTCCGTGGGCGCATCGGTAGGCTTCTCTGTTACGCCATCCGGGCTCTCATCTGTTGAAATATCATCACTTCCATCGACGGGTGCATCGGTCGTCACCTCGGGTGGCTTACTCGGGAAGAACCCAAAGGCATCCCCCACAACGCCGACCAGGATTCCCACCGCCGCCACCAAAGCGGCACAGGAGGCCAGCGTCACGGGCAAGACCCAAGCCGCCCGCTTCCCCGCCGAGGCCGCTCGCGCGGCAGTCCCCCCGACGGCGCTCCCGACAGCCCCGCTGAGCGCGGGCAGAAAAGCCGTACTCTCCAGCACCAGATCGTCACCGATATCGGTCATAGCCGAAAACAGGGTCAGTTCACGCTCGGTCATAGCGAATACCCCCTCTCAGAAAGGTATGCCCGCAACCGCTCACGGGTCTTGCCCAGCCGCTTGGTCACGGCGTTGGGGGACAGACCGCTCCCCGCCGCCAGATCCTTCACCGCCGCCCCGTGCCAGTACCGCCCCAAAAACAAACGGCGGTCGGTCTCCTCCTCGGCGCGCAGGAATTGATCCAGCAGCTCGGACAGTGCGGCGGCCTCGGTCTGCTCTGCCTCGGTGGGGATGCAGGCGGTCAGCTCCGCCATCGCCGCCTCCAGCTCCACGGTGGGCCGCTCCACCCGCTTCTCGCGGTAACGGTCGATGGACAAATTGCGGACAATTTTAGCAAGGAACGCCCGCAGACAGCGAGGGACGGTGGGCGGAATGGCGTTCCACGCCTTGAGCCAGGTGTCGTTGACGCACTCCTCGGCGTCCATACGGTTGTTTAGGATGGACATGGATACCCCCATGCAAAAGGCCCCGTGCGCCCGCTCGGTCTCCAGGATAGCCTTTTCATCCCGCGCGAAATACAGATCGATGATCTTCTGATCGGTCAAAATGATCTCCTCCTTTGGTTTCAATAGTCCGAGGACCCGCGCAAAGCTTTATACGGAATCCCCTCATATACTGTGACGAAGAAATCGGGGTTTTTCTGCCCGATCTGCGAAATTTTTGGATGTTTTTTCAAATTTGGGTTTAGCGGGCTGTTGGGTTTCCTCGTGAGCCTTCCCTTGTGAGGGAAGGGGGACCGCGAAGCGGTGGATGAGTAGCCGATAAATGGACATTTCCCGAAGGGAAATGATCTGCTTTCCTCCATATAAAAACCTTTCCTGATCGTGCTTTATAGTGCTTTT
>JAGBAS010000122.1 GCA_017938885.1 Clostridia bacterium | reverse complement strand
CCTGCTGGACACGCCGGGCATCCTGTGGCCCAAATTCGAGGATCAGTCCATCGGCCTGAATCTGGCCTTTACCGGCGCGGTGAAGGACGATATTCTGGACATCGAGACCCTGGGCTGGCTGGAGCGGTTCCTCGCCGACTACGACGGCTGAGTCATGGTGGTCTCCCACGACCGTTACTTTTTGGACCGCGTCACCAACAAGACCCTCTGCATCCAGAACCACCGAGCCAAGCTCTACAACGGCGGCTACACCAAGAGCATGGAGCAGCGGCGCATCGACCGCGAGATCCAGGAAAAGCACTACAAGGATCAGCAAAAGGAGATCGCCCGCCAGGAGGCCTACATCGCCCAGCAGAGGGCGTGGAACCGAGAGCGCAACATCATCGCCGCCGAGTCCCGCCAGAAGATGCTGGACAAGATGGTGCGGGTAGAGCGCCCCGACAGTGCCCCCAAGCCCATCAAGCTGAAATTCACCGCTTCCCGCCCCAGCGGAAACGACGTGCTGGACCTGCGTGACGTATCCATGGGCTTTGACGGGCGGATGCTGTTTCAGCATCTGAACTTCCTGGTGAAGAAGGACGACCGCCTGCTGGTGCTGGGTCAGAACGGATGCGGTAAATCCACCCTCATCAAGCTCATCATCGGCAAGCTGGAGCCTGTTTCGGGCATCATCGAGGCGGGCTACAACGTGGAGATCGGCTACTACGATCAGGAGAATCAGAATCTCGATCCTGCCAACACCGTGCTGGACGAGCTCTGGAACGCCTACCCCCGTAAAACCGAAACAGAGATCCGCAATACCCTGGGTCAGTTCCGCTTCGTGGGCGAGGACGTCTACAAGGAAGTCAGCGTCCTGTCGGGCGGCGAGCGGGCGCGGCTGACCTTGGCCAAGCTCATCCTCTCCAAGATGAACCTCTTGGTGCTGGACGAGCCCACCAACCACCTGGATATCGACTCCCGCGAGGCTCTGGAAGCCGCGTTGGAGGGATTTGACGGCACCATCTTCGCCGTGTCCCACGACCGTTACTTCATCGAGAAGCTGGCTACCCGCATCATCGAGATTACCCCCGGGCAGGGCGCGACTCTGGTCAACGGTCAGACGGGCGGAGACTTTACCGACTACCGCGTGGAGCACAAGGGTGAGGCCTACACCGAATACCGCGCCTTCATGGAGAACCGCCGGATTGGGGGTGCTTCCAAGCCCACTTCCATGGGTTCCATGTATGAAACCCCTATGAGTGACGCCCCCACAGCCTCCAAGGAGGCTTATCAGCAGGCCAAGGCCACCGCCGCCGAGGCCAGAAAGAAGAAGAACCGCATCGAAAAGCTCCACAAAGAGGCCGAGCGGTTGGAGGCTGAGATCGAGGCCATCGACACAGAGCTGAACGGCTCCGCCGCCAGCGATTATATCCGCGCCGCTGAGCTGGATACCCGCAAGGGAGAGTGCGAGGAGGAGCTGATGGCGGTGTATGAGGAGTTGGAGGAATTGGGGGAATAATTTGAAATCGCATAAGAAAACCGCCTCGGTGATCGGGGCGGTTTTACAATTTTGAGGATATCAATACGAATATTCCGACGGTTTCTTCATGCAATGGAGGATGATGAAAACCAGCTCCGCCGCGCAGGCTACACCGTAGTAGCAGAACCACATGGTAGGCGGAGCCATACCGACCATGGGGATCATGCAGAAGGTGAGCACGGCCGAAATGACGTTCAGAAGATTATCCTTTTTGCATGTCCCACAAGCGGCGCGGACGATGGAGCAGATGCCCTCTACCATGAAGAGAAGCGCACTCACGAAGGACAAGATGTAGCTGGTCATGAAGCACGCATGCTCGGGAGTGATGGGTTGAGGATCGGTCACAGGATTCACTTTGGCGACAATCTCGGACGCGATGAGGTATCCAAAGCTGATGAGGCCGAGGATGAGGGCGATGATGGCGGGAATTTTTCCTAAGATGCGTTTCATAATGTTACCATCCTTTCAAATTTCGTGTGAGACCATTATACCACCAATAATCCCGCTTGTGAGCGAAAGTGGGATAATCGGTCGCGTTTTGGGATAAACGGCGTGATCGCTTTCATTATATAGGACGCAAAAAAAGCAGGATCATTACAGACTTTTGAAAAAATATGGCACAAAAAAATTCTTTTGTCAAGATGCCTAAAAGAAATATAAGAGTATTAAGTAGAATACACAAGAAATATCCGCGCCGCCTCGGTGATCGGGGCGGTTTTTTTGATGCGTGAGAGCGGGACTATACCGAAGCCATCCCTTCCAGCAAGCGGGGAATAAACTCAGCCAGCAGAAGAACGACGGAAATGATCAAAAGCGCGCTGACAATGATGGTTACTATATTTTTGATCTTGGATCCTCCGCGGCACATGGCACAGATCCCGCAACCTATGGACGCATGAGCCGTGAAAAGGACGTCAAGGGGAAGCATGAAAAACAGGAGCATGGCGGGCACGGCAAAGAACACATAGAACGCGCCTCGGTTGGTGGAAAACTCCAAAAGGTATGCCAACCCGCCGGAGATGGCCAGGAAAGCAAGGTGGATCAGCGGGATCAGGAGCAAGGAGGCCGCTGTGCGGGTAAGGGTGTGAGGGTTTTTCATGGGGGAATCCTCCTTTCTCAATATCTTTCACTCATATAAGACAACAAAAAATCTTGAAACCTTACAGACCGTCTGAAAAAAGTATAGCACAAAGATCTCTTTTGTCAAGATGCCTAAAAGAAATTTCATAATATTAAGTAAAATGCACAAGCCATCCGTGCCGCTTTGGTGATCGGGGCGTTATCATGAGAACACGACCCGATACCGCCCATAACCACGAATGCCACACGGGGGCGGTACAGAAATCGATAAGCGGAACCATCCGGAGCGTAGGAAAGTTACACGGGTAAAGGAACAGTTTCTTTCCGCAGTCGGAGCTCCTTTCCGTATCCATCCGTCATACAAGCGCGAAAAATCTTATGGATGCGCGTTTTTTCACTTATATTGTACAATACTTCGATTTTTTGCCAACCCCTTCTCCGCAGAGTCGTACCGTGTCTGATATCCACAAGAAATCTGCCCGAAAAATCCCTTCAACCACTTGCAAAACATAGGGTTTTATGCTATACTGAAAGAAGAAATACCATTTGCCGACAGAATCGAGTATGCCTATGAATCACATCCGCCTCCACGAGGCCTTTCCCCTGCTTCCCGGCTTGCGGGCGCGGGCGGTTATCGACACCGATGCCCTTGTGCGCAACTACCGCGCGCTCCTGGCCCCCGTCCAGGCGGTCTCCCCCCATACCTACGCCATCGCCGTGGTCAAGGCCGATGCCTACGGTCATGGAATCCGTCCCGTGGTGTCCGCGCTGGTGAAGGCGGGTTGCCGCTCCTTCGCGGTGGCTTGCCTGGAGGAGGCGGTGGCACTCCGCAGGCTTTTGCGGGAGCTGCTGACGGGGACGGTTTCCGACCGCGACACCGATATTCTGGTGCTGGGCTACACCGACCCCAAAAACGCCCCCATTTTGGCCCTCTACCGCGTGGCTACCGCTCTGCTCTCGGAGGACTACGCCCGTCGTCTGCTGGCCTGCGCCCGCGAGGCCCGCGTCACGGTGCGGGGGCATATTGCCCTGGACACGGGCATGAACCGCATCGGTTTTCCCGTCCACAGCGACACAGAGACGACAGAGACGGTGACGTCCTTGAAAAAACTGGCCGGGGACGGTGCGCCTGCTGAGAACGGCGGTCTGATCTTCGACGGTCTCTTCACCCATTTCGCCCGTGCCGATGAGGATTTCGACACCGAAATGCATCACCCCGACAGCCTGACCATGACCCAGTACGCCCGCTATATCCGGGTGAAGCAGGCCTTGGAGGACGAGGGGATCCGTCCCCGGGTCTGCCATATCTGCAACAGCGCGGCGGCGGTGCGCTTTCCGGGGGTCTGCCCCGAGGCTTGCCTGGATGCGGTGCGGTTGGGCATCAACCTCTACGGATACGGGGTACGTGATCTCAAAATGTCTCCAAACGAGGGGGTTTCATGTATGAAACCCACCTTGAAGCTGGAAACCACCGTTACCCATATCCATACCCTGCTCCCCGGAGAGACGGTGGGCTACGGCGGCACCTACGGCGCTGACACGTCCCGTACCATTGCCACCCTGCCCGTCGGATATGCCGACGGCTGGCTCCGCGCCTTTTCGGGAGCGGAGGTCACCTTCCACACCGATCAGGGCGATCGTACCGCCCCCATTGTGGGGAGGATCTGCATGGATCAATGCATGGTGGATATCACCGGCCTGCCCGTCAGGGTGGGGACCCCCGTGACCCTGTTCGGACAGACTCCGTCCGAGCTGGAGGCTCTGGCTCTGCGGGCAGGTACCATTCCCTACGAGCTGCTCTGTCTCATTACCGCCCGCATTCCGCGGGTATACGAATCATAAGGAGGACGTTTATGAAGCTGTCTGTTCGCGTATGGATCCTTTTGCTCTGCCTGGGGCTGCTGTTTCCCCTGCTGCTCGGGCTCGGCGGCTGCTCGTCGGAGCCTGCCTCGGAGAATCGGGTGACCTCGGTGCTCCTGAAAAAGGGGGAGATCACGGTGGAGGCCGTGCTGACCCGAGGTTTTCTGGATGGATATGAGGAGAAGAAGGTCTACCTCTTCGAGCTTCCTTCCTTTTACAGCACCGACGCGGATCTCTCCGAGCTGGATCCCGTGGGAGAGGCCAAGCCCCGCCCCTCGGTGACCTTCACGCTCCCCGCCTTCGACGGTGTCCGCTCCCGTATGTTTTCCTCCTATCTGGTGGCATCCTACGATGCGGATACCCGCGCCTATACCCCCTTGACTCCCCCCGTGTCCCTGGCCAATCCCGAGGCGGCGGCGGTATATGCCCCCCCTGCGGATCCCGCCGAGACCTCCATCAAGGGACTGATCTCCGCTTATCCCGCCGATGCCGTCCGGTTGGGCGTTACCCATACCGTGGTGGAGGTGCGGATGGAGGAGCTCATCCTCACGGGCTGGGAGGAGGGAGCCGTTCCCTACATATATAACGGCGTGACCCGCTATCTGAGCGGTGAGGCGCTGGCCCGCCTGGACGCTGACGTGGGTATTTATACGGCGGCGGGCGTGGAGGTGTATCTCCGTTTCCTGCTGGGAAGCCCCGAAGGTCATGGGGT
>JAGBAS010000121.1 GCA_017938885.1 Clostridia bacterium | reverse complement strand
GCCCCGACATGGCCTACTTCGGCTTTACCAACAAGCTTTTGCGGGGGGAAACCATCGAAATTTTCAACTATGGCAACTGCAAGCGGGATTTCACCTATGTGGATGACATTGTGGAGGGAGTCCACCGTGTTATGACCCACGCCCCCGAAAAGCAGAACGGCGAGGACGGTCTGCCCCTTCCTCCCTACCGCGTCTACAACATCGGCAACAGCAGCCCCGAGAATCTTCTGGACTTCGTGGACATCCTGCAACAGGAGCTGATCCGCGCCGAGGTCCTGCCCGCTGACTATGATTTCGAGGCACATAAGAAGTTGGTCCCCATGCAGGCGGGCGACGTCCCCGTGACCTATGCCGACACCTCAGCTCTGGAAGCCGACATGGGCTTTAAGCCCGCGACGCCCCTGCGCGAGGGTCTGCGCCGCTTTGCTGCGTGGTACAAAGCATTCTACCAAGTGTAAGAAGAAAGGATACCGTATATGAAGATCGCCGTTGCCGGAACAGGATACGTCGGCTTGTCCATGGCCGTTTTGCTGGCACAGCACCACGAGGTCACCGCCGTGGATATCATAGCCGAGAAGGTGGAGATGTTGAATCGCCGTCAATCCCCCATCCAGGATAAGGAGATCGAGGAATACCTGGCCGTAGGGGATCTGAACCTCACCGCCACCCTGGATGCCGAGGCCGCCTACAGAGACGCGGATTTCGTGGTCATCGCCGCGCCCACCAATTACGACCCTCAAAAGAATTTTTTCGACACCTCCGCTGTGGAGACGGTCATTGACCTGGTGATGAAGGCCAACCCAAATGCCATCATGGTCATCAAGTCCACCATCCCCGTGGGCTACACTGTCCATATCCGCGAGAAGACGGGCGCGGACAATATCCTGTTCTCCCCCGAGTTCCTCCGCGAGAGCAAGGCACTCTACGATAACCTCTACCCCAGCCGCATCGTGGTGGGTACCGATCCTGCTTCTCCCCGCCTCGTGGCCGCCGCTGAAACCTTCGCGGGCCTTCTGCGGGAGGGGGCGATCAAGGAGGAGATTCCCACCCTCATCATGGGATTCACCGAGGCCGAGGCCGTCAAGCTCTTCGCCAACACCTACCTGGCTCTCCGCGTGTCCTACTTCAACGAGCTGGACACCTACGCCGAGGTCAAGGGACTGAACACCCGTGACATCATCAACGGCGTCTGCCTGGACCCCCGTATCGGAGATCACTACAATAACCCCTCCTTCGGCTATGGCGGCTACTGCCTGCCCAAGGACACCAAGCAGCTCCTGGCCAACTACGAGGACGTCCCCGAGAACGTCATTCACGCCATCGTGGAGGCCAACCGTACCCGCAAGGATTTCATCGCCGACCGTGTGTTACAGAAGGCGGGCTACTACGAGGCCTCCGCCGCCTGGGATGCTGACCGCGAGCAGAACGTGGTGGTGGGCGTCTACCGCCTGACCATGAAGAGCAATTCCGACAATTTCCGCCAGAGCTCCATCCAAGGTGTCATGAAGCGCATCAAGGCCAAGGGTGCTACCGTTATCATCTACGAGCCTACCCTGGAGGATGGCGTGACCTTTTTCGGCAGCCGCGTGGTGAACGATCTGGAACGCTTCAAGGCCGAGAGCCGGGTCATCATTGCCAACCGCTACGACAGCAGTCTCGCGGACGTGCTGGACAAGGTCTATACCCGCGATCTGTATTTCCGGGATTGAAGCCCTGCAATAACCCCTGCAATAGGCCGTGGAATTTTCAGCGGCCTATTGCTTTTTTCTCTTTTGTGTGGTATAATACCAATAGAGTCTACTGTCTTCCCGACAGGAGCATAACCGACCCGAAAGGAGGAACCCGTATGGCAAAGCGTATCTGGGGGAGTATTGTCCTGCTTGCAGGCTTGCTGTTGACCGTATGGAGAACCGTGACCATCGCCTACGCCATCCCCGCGAACTTCACGGTAGAAGGCAAGGGGCTGGATGCGATCGTGAACCTGGTGACCCGCTACCATCTGCGGGAGCCCCTTCTGCTTGTCGGTTTGGGGGTGGGCATGGTGCTCTCCGCCGCCGTTCTCTTGCTGTCTCCCCGCAAGGTCAAGGTCAAGGGCGGGCTCTCCGCGCCCATAACGGTTCCGTCCGATGGGCAGGATCTGCCCGTCACGGAGACGGAGCCTGCCGTCACCGCCGCGCCCCGCCTGGTGCGGGTCTATCATACCGACCTCATGGGAACTGCCTTTGCCAACGCAGGGGGACGCTCCCGCCAGCTCATTCTCAGCGAAATTCGCGCCGGGGACGTGGTCGCCTGCCGTACCGTTGTCAAACGGAGCGAGGATGAGACCGAGACCGTCGGCGTTTTCACCGTCAAGGGTGAGCAGATGGGGGTCATCGACCTATCCGTCCTCCGCGCCATCCGCGATGAGTATCCCAACCACCGTATCGGTGTCACCGTTGAGAAAATCAGCGGCGGTCGCGGCGTGCCCTACACCTGCGCCGTGCGGTTGGGGGTATACCGAGGGTGATCCTTCGGAGGCTTGGCGGCGTTTTTGCGGGAATCTGCCAAGAGCCCGTCATGAACGCCGCTTTTTTGCGTCTGTATAGGTGAAGCACCCCAAGTATATCAAAAAGGAGACCGACCATGAAAAAGACTGTCCTATGCTTCGCCGTCCTTTTGCTCCTTGCCTTCCCCCTCACCTCCTGCTCTGTCAACATCCCCACCGACTACGAATTCGAGTACGGCACCGAGGGCATCACCTCCATTGAGATCTACCATTTTCCCGATGGCGTAATCGACATTGATACCGAGATTCACACCCCTGTGGCGGTGCCGGACGAATCGAGGCACGCCGATATTCTCAAGGATATCGAGGATATGCGCTTCACCACCTTTCAAGCGCTGGTACCCATCCCCTTTGACCCTCCCTATGGCTTTGAGGGCTACGTAGTGCGTATCAACTATGAGGATGACTCCTATGAGGAGATTTCAAACGGCGTACAAAAGTTCCGCCAATGGCGCCTCGGAGAGTGGAAGAGCGGCTCCAAATTTCTGGACTGCGACGAGGAGGCATGGAACGACATGATCCAAAAATACCTCCCCGTAGAAAAGCCCCTCCCCGCGCCCCAAGAATAACCCCTTTTGCGCCGTGACCCCCACGGCGCACTTTTTCTGTCCCTCGGTTGACAACTGCCCCCAACTGTGCTATACTGAAACCCCAAAAATCCAACGCTCCGTTGGGTCAAGGTCGCTGACGGGTCGCTTCACATCCCCGCGCTTTTGTGGTATCCTATGGGTACGGTACCGAAACCAACGAAAAAGGAGAAAGCATATGACGGAATCCATCGGAAAGACCATCCGCCGCCTCCGTAAGGAGCGAGGCCTTACCCAGGAGGAGCTGGCCGAGCGGCTGAACATCACCTCTCAAGCCGTGTCCAAGTGGGAGATCGAGAGCGGTATGCCCGACATATCCCAGATCGTCCCGCTGGCCTCAGTGTTCGGGGTCAGCACCGATGTGCTGTTCGGGCTGGACACCACCACCGAAGCGAGCGAGGCGTGGGAGATCGTGGAAAAAGCCCACGCCATGGAAAGGTACGGTCATCGGGAGACCTATCTCGCGGCCTATGACGAGCTTTGCAGGGGGCTGAAAAAGTACCCCTCCAATTTGGTGCTCCTGAATGTCTGTATGGGTCTGGGCACCTCCCTGTCCCTGCCCGAGAACGGCTGGATCTACGATCCCGAGCGGGGGGAGCAGATCGCGGAAGAGACAGTACGCATGGCCGAGCGGATCGCCGCTTGCTCGGAGAATATGACCGAGATCCTGACCGCCCGTCAAAACCTGGTGTTTCTGCATCTGGCTCGAGGGGAATACGAGCAGGCCGCCGCCGAGGCCCTCAATTTCCCCGCCCGCAACGGCTTTACCGCCTATTCCTTCCTGGCCGACGTGCATAGTGCCACGGGACACCACGACAACGCCGTCACCTGCCTGTGTAGTGATCTGGCACTCACCCTGCAGGTCCTGGAGGACGATACCGCCCGCCTGGGCAAGGCTTACTGCCAAAACGGCCAATACACCGAGGCCATCAAGGTCTATGAGACCTTCTTCGCCATGCTGAAGGCCATCTTCGGTGACAACTGCCCGCCACCTTACCACGATTTCGATTCGGGCGACCTGTACCTTTTGCTGGCGGCCGCCTACCTGGAAAGCGGCGACAGGGAAAAGGCCATGGACAGCCTGGAGGAGTCGATCAGCTACTGGTTCCGTCTCCTCCAAGAAGGCTCCCCGACCGCGGGCAAGATCTCGTGGAGATCCCTCATGCGCACCCCCCTGCTGGAGCACATGGCAGACCTCGCCTCTATGACGACATCCATCTTTCGGGAAAAGCTGACTCACAAGCTC
>JAGBAS010000120.1 GCA_017938885.1 Clostridia bacterium | reverse complement strand
GAGATGACACAACGGTCGCAGGTGTACTCGGTGCCGCCGCTGACCACGGTGTAGCCGTCCTCGGTCTTTCTGACCGTCTCCACGGGAGCGCGGAAATGGAACTCCACCTTCTCCTTCAGCTCGTTGTAGAGGTTCTCCAGCACGATATAGTTGATGTCGGTTCCGAGGTGACGGACCGAGGCATCCAGCAGGTGGAGACCGTTCCGGACGCAGAGCTTCTTGATATCCGTGTTGGCGGTGGAGTAGAGGTGGGTGCCCTCACCGCCGTAGGCCAGGTTGATCTTGTCCACGTACTCCATGAGCTCGGTGGCCTTGGCCTTGCCGATGTACTCGTGGAGGGTGCCGCCGAAGTGGTTGGTGATGTTGTACTTGCCGTCCGAGAAGGCGCCCGCGCCTCCGAAGCCGTTCATAATGGCGCAGGGCTTACAGCCGAGACAGGACTTGACCTTCACGCCGTCGATGGGACACTTGCGCTTCTCCAGAGGGTTGCCGGACTCGAACACGGCGATCTTGAGGTTATCTTTCAGGCGGGACAGCTCATAGGCGGTGAAGATACCGCCGGGGCCCGCGCCGATGATGATGACATCATACTGATTCTTCATAATATGCACTCCTTTCGGGTTTTCCGCGGATTTTGCCGCAGGGTCGAATGGATAACCAATGTATTATACCATAGAAATTCCGTATTTGCAAGAGCTTTTCAACATCTTTGTGAAAACTCCACAAATCAAATCCGAGTTGGCGAAACGCATTGACAACCGGCGAAAAATAGGATATAATTATGGATAATGAAACATCAACGGAGGCAATCATGTCCGCTTTACATACAGATCATCAGCCCCTGTTCATCGTCTTCGACGGCATGGACGGCACGGGCAAGACCACCCAGATGCGCCTGCTCTGCGAGAGGCTCAACTCCCTCGGCATGGAGACGGTGCTGACCGCCGAGCCCTCCACCTCCCCCGACGGCCGGGCCCTCCGCCGCGCCCTGTCGGGTAAGGAGCCCGCCAACAATTCCCGCATGGCCGCCCTCTTCCTCATTGACCGCATCGGACACAACGCCGAGATCGAGGGGTGGCTTGCCGAGGGCAAGACCGTCATCTCCGACCGCTACTACTACGCCTCCATGGCCTACCAGGGGCAGGAGGACAACTTTGAGTGGGTGGCCCGCATGAATCTGGACTGCCCCCACATCCGCAAGCCCGATGGCGCCATCCTTCTGGACATGGACCCCGAGGACAGCATGGCCCGTATCCGCGCAGGCCGCACCACCGACGAGCTGGAGATCTACGAGACCGTCGCCCAGCAGGAAAAGATCCGCGCCCGATTTGCCCGGGTCACCGAGTATCTAAAGGATCGGGATCTGATCCTGACCGTCAACGCGGCAGGGACGGTGGAGGAGGTCGCCGAGCGCATTTGGGCGGCTTATGAGACCATACAGCGGGCGAAACAGGCGTAAATTTCAGTTTATCGGTGAGATACAAGTTACAAGATACAAGATACAAGATATGTAAAAACCCTTACGACGACTCCCGTTTCTATATCTTGTATCTTGTATCGGCCGAGCTTGCTCGGCGCGTATCTTGTATCTCTTCGATAAACCCAAATTTGAAATAAAAACATTTATCCGAAAAGGAGATCTACATTATGGCAATCCTCGCAAAAACGCCCCCCATGGGCTTCAACACCTGGAACACCTTCGGCCCCAATATCAACGAGCAGATGGTGCTGGAGATGGCCGACGTCATGGCCGAAAAAGGCTACCGCGACGCGGGCTACAAATACGTGGTCATTGACGATTGCTGGTCCCTCCGCGAACGGGACGAGAACGGCAACCTGGTGGCTGACCCCGAAAAGTTCCCCCACGGCATGAAGTACGTGGGCGATTACATCCACTCCAAGGGCTTGAAGTTCGGTATGTACTCCTGCGCCGGTATCCGCACCTGCGCAGGCTACCCCGCCTCCTTCGACCACGAGTATCAGGACGCCCGCACCTTCGCCTCCTGGGGGGTGGACTTCCTCAAATACGATTTCTGCTACTTCCCTTCCTTCGCCAACTGCCAGCACCGCTACCTGACCATGGCTCAGGCTCTCCGCGCCTCGGGGCGGGATATCCTGTTCTCGGCCTGTAACTGGGGCGTCCAGGAGCCCTGGAGCTGGATGCGGAGCATTGGTGCCCATATGTACCGCTCCACGGGTGACATCGTGGACAACTTCGCCTCCTCCTCTGCCATCATGAAGAGCCAGATGGGCAACTTCAACGCCAACGCGTCGGGCTGCTTCAACGACATGGATATGCTGACCGTGGGCATGGCGGGGCAGGGCTTCGTGGGCCGCGAGGACTGCAACAGCTACGCCGAGTACGAGACCCAGTTCGCCTACTGGTGCTTCTGCGCCGCTCCCCTCATGATGGGTGCCGATCTGCGCAAGGTTTCCGACGAGTACCGCGCCCTGCTCCAGCACAAGGAGCTGATCCGTCTCAACCAGGATGCCGAGTGCCGTCCTCCCTACAAGGTGCGTGAGGACAGCGGCTACGCCGTCTTCATGCGCCATCTGGCGGATGGGGAGTTCGCCATCGGCGTCTTCAACTTCCACCAGGATGCCCGCTACGCCGAGATCCCCTGCGCCGAGCTGGGTGTTCCGGTGAATTCGGGTGTCAAGCTGGGGCTGACCGATGTCATCACGGGGGAAGCTCTGCCCGTCAAGCGTGACGACCTCTTCGTCCACGTGCCCGGCCACTCCTGCAAGATCTACCGTGTCAAGTTTATCCGCGACCGCAAAAAGTACTGATCCGCATATAACATGGAATTTTACCGAAAGCCCGTCGTGGAGGAACGCCCCGCCGACGCCTACTGCGCCGCGTGCGACACCCCCATGACGGGGGATGAAGCCGCCCTCAACTACAAGCTGGTGGACAAAAAGACCGCCCACATCCTCTGCCCCGCCTGTCTGGGGAAGAAGCTGGAGCTGTCACCCGAGACTCTGCGGGAGATGATTACCCTGTTCCGTAAGCAAGGGTGTACCCTGTTCTCGCCGTGGGTGGAGGAATAAAAAAGATACAAGATACGAGATACGAGACAGATGGAATTCTGCTCGTATCTCGTTTTTATCTTGTATCTTGTATCTCAGTATCTCCGGCTTACCCGTGAAACAGCTTCTTCTCCTCAAACACCGGCTCACAGGTGACGTAGGTCCCCAGCTTGCCAAAGAGCTTGTCGTCGGCGTGGGCAAGGATGACGGTGGAGTGGATCTCGCTACCCCGCAGGTTATTCAGCTCCTCCATGGCCATGGCGGCGTACTCGTCGGTAACGGCGCAAATGGAGAGAGCGACGAGCAGCTCGTCGGTGTGCATACGGGGGTTCTTGGAGCCCAGATGCTCCACCTTAAGGTGCTGGATGGGGGCGATGACCTCGGGGGAGATGAGGTCGATCTTGTCGGGAATGCGGGCGAGGTATTTCAGGGCGTTGAGCAGGGCGGCGGAGGATGCGCCCAAAAGCTCGGAGGTCTTACCCGTGACGATGTGCCCGTCAGGGAGCTGAATGGCTACGGCGGGGCCTCCCGTTCGTTCGGCTACGGCACGGGCAGCGGCGATCGCAGGACGGTCAGCGGCGGTAACTCCCGCTTCCTCCATGAGAAGCTCGATCTTCTGAAGCTCGGCCTTTTCGGCGTTCCCCTTGCAATGAGCACAGGCGGTTTTGTAGTAGCGGCGCAGGATCTCCTGGCGGGAGGCGGCGTAAACGGCCTCGTCGTCGTAAATGGCGTTGCCCGCCTGGTTGACGCCCATGTCCGTGGGGCTCTTGTAGGGACAGGAGCCGAATATGCGAGTCATGATCGCGTTGAGCACGCGGAAAATCTCCACGTCGCGGTTATAGTTGACGGCAAGCTTGCCATAGGCCTCCAGATGGTAGGGGTCGATCATGTTGACGTCGGCCAGATCGGCGGTAGCGGCCTCATAGGCCAGATTGACGGGGTGCTTGAGGGGAAGATTCCAGATGGGGAAGGTCTCGAACTTGGCGTAGCCCGAGGCCATACCCCGCTTGTGCTCGTGATAGAGCTGGGAGAGGCAGGTAGCCATCTTGCCGCTTCCGGGGCCGGGAGCGGTGACGATAACCAGAGAGCGAGAGGTCTCAATGTAGTCGTTGCGGCCAAAGCCCTCATCGCTGACGATGCGGTTCACATCCTTCGGATAATTATCAATGTTGTAGTGGCGATAGACCTTCACACCGAAAGCCTCCATGGTTTTCTTGAAGGCATCGGCGGCGTGCTGGCCGGTATAGCGGGTCATGACCACGCTCCCCACGTAGAGGCCCACCTGACGGAAGCTGTCGATGAGTCGCAGTACCTCGCGGTCGTAGGTGATGCCCAGGTCTCCCCGATACTTGTTGTTTTCGATATCGGCGGCGTTGATGCAGATGACCACCTCGGCCTGCTCCTTCAAAGCGCAGAGCATCTGGAGCTTACTGTCGGGCTTGAAGCCGGGCAGTACGCGGGATGCGTGGTAGTCGTCGAAGAGCTTCCCGCCGAACTCCATATAGAGCTTACCGCCAAAGGCTTCGATCCGCTCTCGGATCTTTGCGGATTGCAGACGGATGTACTCCGCGTTGGAAAAGCCCTCGCGCAGGCCTGCGGTCTTGGATTCTGTTGGCATCAGATCACCCCCGTTTTTTGTTCCGTTCGGTCTTTTCAAAAAACCATTTTATATTATACCACATATTGAACCGAATTTCAACATTTTTTGAAGATTTTCGTGAAAGCGACGGAAATTTTCTTGGGAATTGTAAATTGGGGTTTAGCGGTGGGTTTCCTCGTCACTTGCCTTCCCCATGCGGTGCCATCCGCAAGCGGATGCGGGGGACCGCGGAGCGGTGGATGAGGAGAGTGAATTACGGTTTGGTATCGGGTATAATTTCTCTTGGCGTATCAAGGGTTTTACG
>JAGBAS010000119.1 GCA_017938885.1 Clostridia bacterium | reverse complement strand
GCCCTTAGGGCGTGACGGATGAGTAGCCACACGAAAAGTTTTTGATCTGCGCTGGGAAAAGCACTATAAAGCACTATCAGGAAAGGTTTTTATATGGAGGAAAGCAGATCATTTCCCTTCGGGAAATGTCCATTTATCGGTTACTCATCCACCGCTTCGCGGTCCCCCTTCCCCGCTGGGGAAGGCCAAGGAACGGAACGCTAAACCCCAATTTCCCCCCCGAAACACCAAAAAGAAGACCCACGGCCAAAGCCGTGGGTCAAATGATGGAATTACTTCACCTCAATGATGGACTCATCCCACATAGCGGGAGCCTCGTAGCCCATGAGGTTCACCATGGTAGCGGCCACGTTGGACAGACCGAACTGACCGTTATCAGCCTTGACGGTGTAGCTGTTCTTCGCATCGGTATTGTCATACACGATGCAGGGAACGGGATTCAGGGTGTGGCTGGTCTTGGCCTTGAACTTGCCGTCCTTGCCTGCCTTGGGCATACCCTTCTTGTCGCACTCGTACATCTCGTCGGCGTTACCGTGGTCGGCGGTGATGAGGGCCACGCCACCCAGCTTGTCCACGACGGCCAGGATGCGGGCCAGCTGGAGGTCAAGGGCCTCCATGGAGCAGCGGGTAGCCAGAAGGGAGCCGGTGTGACCCACCATGTCGCCGTTGGGGAAGTTGACGCGGTAGTAGGCGTACTCGCCTGCCTCCAGAGCCTCGATCAGCTTGTCGGTGATCTCGGCGCACTTCATCCAGGGTCTCTGCTCAAAGGGGACCACGTCGGAGGGGACCTCCACGTAGGTCTCCAGCTCGTCGGAGAACTTGCCGGACTTGTTGCCGTTCCAGAAATAGGTGACGTGACCGTACTTCTGGGTCTCGGAGATGGCGTACTGCTTCACCCCCGTGTTCGCCAGATACTCACCCATGGTGTTGGTGATCTCGGGAGGATTGACCAGGTAGCGGTGAGGACTGTGGAGGTCGCCGTCGTACTCCAGCATACCGGCGTACAGCACGGCGGGCACACGGACGCGGTCGAACTTGTCGAACTCGCCCTCAGCGGCGTCAAAGGTCTTGGATATCTCGATGGCGCGGTCGCCGCGGAAGTTGTAGAAGATCACGGAGTCGCCGTCGTTGATGGTGCCCACGGGCTTGCCGTCCTTGGCGATGACGAAGGGAGGCAGATCCTGGTCGATGACGCCCAACTCGGCACGGTAGGTCTCCACGGCCTCGGCGGCGGAGGCGAACTGACGGCCCTCGCCCAGCACGTGGGTCTTCCAGCCCCGCTCCACCATAGACCAGTCGGCCTCGTAGCGGTCCATGGTCACCTTCATGCGGCCGCCGCCCGAGGCGATGGCGATGTCGAAGGACTCGTCGCGGAGATCGGCGATGAATGCCTCAAAGGGATCGATATACTCCAGAGCGGAGGTCTCGCCCACGTCGCGGCCGTCGATGAGGATGTGGATGCGGACACGGGAAACGCCCTCCTTCTTGGCCTGCACCAGCATGGCCTTCAGGTGGTCGATGTGGGAGTGGACGTTACCGTCGGAGAAGAGACCCAGGAAGTGGAGAGTGGAGTGGTTCTCCTTGACTCCGCCGATAAGAGCCTGCCAGGTCTCGGAGGCGAACATCTTGCCCGACTCGATGGACTGGGTGACCAGCTTGGCACCCTGGGCGAAGACCTGACCCGCGCCGAGGGCGTTGTGGCCCACCTCAGAGTTACCCATATCGTCGTCGGAGGGCAGACCGACGGCAGTACCGTGGGCCTTCAGAGTGACCATGGGGTACTCCTTCATGATGCGGTCGAGGGTGGGGGTGTAGGCGAGGGACACGGCGTTTCCGGCGGTGTCGGGAGCCAGACCTACGCCATCCATGACGATGGTCAGCACGGGGCCCTTCACGCCTGCGAAATCGGCGAGCTTGTTCAGCTTGTTCATAGTAAAATTCCTTTCTTGGTGGAATGAATCACAATCCTTTATATTATAACCTCTTTTTGATAAAAATGCAAGAGGTTTCGGGGAAAAAGATGGATTTCGTCAGGAATGCCGACAGGCAGGGTTCTTCCTTTCTTTGCTTTAACAATTTTAAACATATCTTGAATTCCTCAGGAAACGCTTGACAGAAATATGCGGCTGTGCTATAATGAAACGTATAAAATCCGTTTCGGATGAATATGAAAAGGAGCAAACCATGAAAAAGCATCTTGTCTGGCTTCTGACCCTTCTGTCGGTCATTGCCATTCTGGCGGCCTGCACTGCGGGCGGCGGTCATACCGACACCACCGTCGGGGATACCACCGTCACCGACCCCGCGACAGATCCCGCTACTCATCCTGTCACCGAGCCCGAGGAATCGGAGCCCGTCTTTGAGGAGACCACCGTGGTGCCCGGTGAGATCGTGGAGACCGATCCCCCCGAGACCGAAGAGATCCTGGAGATCGATGGATTCCGCATGGATCACGAGCGTATCGAGCGTCAGTTCAACGGTTCCAACGGTATGTCGGCGACCCGCGTGGAGGTGGACGGCGAGGGCTATGTGGTCAAGCTTTCTTCCCTGAGCGCTTCCAATGACCCCTTTATCTTCTTCAACGCCGGGAATTACTGCACGGCTAAGAAGATCGCCAAGCTCAACGCCGATGACTACCGCTACGTCATCCTGCGCGTGAAGGCTGAGAACTGCTCCTCTGCGAAGTTCGAGCTGTTCTATTGCGCCGGCTCGGTTACGGGCGCAACGGGGGAGTGCGTGCTCCAGTCCTCCTTCGATAATGCCACCGACGAGTGGCAGTACATCGTCTTCGACATGGCCGCCGCCGCCAAGTGGACGGGTGTCATCCACGGCTTCCGCTTCGACTACCAGCTCTCCACCGCCGGTGCCGACGAGAATATGTACGTATCCCATATGTACTTTGCCAAGAACGAAGAAGAGATGAAGACCATCACCCAGAAGGGTCTCAAGAACCCCTTTGAGGTGGTTACCGATCCCGTGGTGGAGGAGAAGGTGGAGGAGCTGCTGGCTACCCCCGACTCCGCCCCCGCATTGGATAATACCAAGCTTGATGCCGCAAACGAGGACGCCAACCTGGAGCTGTGGTTCAATCACGCTTACATCAACAACCCTGCTGAGGACATTACCTCCACCGGCTGGAATTCCTACCAGCTCCGCCTGGCCAAGAACGAATCCGAGGGTACCCATATGTTCCTGGTCTCGAAGGAGGGCCACAACGGTCTGACTGTTTCGGTTACTCCCTTCAAGAACGCCGACGGCACGGAGCTGGGCACCGAGCTGATGTACGGCTACTACTTCGACGACGTGGACGGTAAGACCCTGGTGGATCCCATCCCCTGGGTCAAGGACGGCAAGACGTTTGATCTGACCGGCGGCCGCAGCTATATGTACATCATCAAGGCTACCTCCTATATGGACTCTCCCGCAGGCGAGTATAAGGCGACCGTTACGGTCAAGGATGCAAACGGAAACGAGATCAAGAAGGCTACCGTCTCCGCCTACATCTGGAATTTCGTCCTCCCCGAGGAAACTTCCTGCAAGACCCAGATGGATCTGGACTGGTACAACATCTACCTCTCCCACGAGTGCTGGAACGGTGACGACAGCCAGCTCTACAAGAACTACTACGACCTTTTGCTGGCCAACCGCGTCTGCGCCTATACCCTGCCCTATAGCGAGAAGGGCTTCTTCACCGACTCCCGCATCGTGGAGTATCTGGATAATCCCCGTGTGACCGCCTTCAATCCCTTGGGCTGGAAGGTCCGTGATAACATTACCGAGAATGTGAAGGCCGCCTACGCCTTCCTGTCCCAGAAGCAGGAGTGGCTGGATAAGTCCTACTTCTACCTGGTAGATGAGCCCGGCAACCAAGCTCAGTTGAATCAGGTCAATGAATACGGTGCGATTCTGAAGGAGCATTTCCCCGGTTACAAGATGATGGCTCCCGAGCACGTCAACTACGTCTGGGATAAGGATTCCACCGTGGATAACTTCTCCTACGTCAAGGATTCCGTCAACGTCTGGTGCTTCAAGCCCTACTTCTTTACCACCTACGAGCAGTACAAGTACGACCGTCGTCTCACCTACTGGATGACCCCCAAGCTGGAGGCTAACCTCGGCACCTTCGCCGAGCGTATGTACGCCGAGCAGGCCGAGGGCGACGAGCTGTGGTGGTACGTCACCCGCCGTCCCGAGAACCCCGAGATCACCCTGCTCATGGAGACCGAAGCCATCCGTCACCGCATCCTGTTCTGGCAGCAGAAGCTCTACAACGTGGACAGCTTCCTGTACTACCTGGTCAACGACTGGTATGAGGTCGGTGAGAATAACGGTCTGAACAAGAAGTACGAGCATACGGAAGGCTTTGATAGCTTTGATTGCTACGGCAACGGCGTGCTGCTCTACTGCGGCCAGGATTTCGACGTCTACGGCGGCGTGGAGTCCATCCGTCTGGAGACCGTCCGCGACGGTATCGAGGACTTTGAGTATCTGACCATCCTGACCGAGCTCTACGGTAAGGACGTCACCGACGCCATCATCCACCGCTTGACCACCTCCCTGTCCAACTACAACACCGACACGGACAACTTCACGGATCTCCGTATCGCTCTCGGTAACATCATCGAGGCGACCCTCGCCGAGCAGGCAGGGAACTAAGCTTTCATACAAAAAGGCTACCGTCAATTTTGGCGGTAGCCTTTTTGTAGGGGCGTATGGTCTTACGCTTCTGCGCCGCTCCCTTGCTTGTACTGGGATAGCTGATCCCGCTCCTGCTTCTTGAGCTTTTCCAGGATCGCCATCTTTTCGATCATGAGCTTGACGATCTTCTCCAGGGGGGACTCGGGGGAGTAGTCGGCCACGCAGACGTAGTTAATGCGGGCATCCTCCACCAGGGGCTTGACGTGGGCGCGGTTGCCCTCGGGATAGAGGGCGATGGATTTTCCGCCCCGCTCCTTGACCAGCTTCATGCAGGGAATGTCGGTGAGCCCGTCTCCGATATAGATCATATTATGGTAGGCGATACGGCGGAGGGATTCGTCCTGCACGCGGTTGAGGTTGTAGTCGTCGGTGACGTCCAGGGTTCCCTTGGAGATGCGGTAGATGTACTGGGTCTTAAGAGTGTAATTGATGGCCAGAGCGGGCCAGAGAGCTTCGCCCTTCTCGTCGTACATATACCGACAGGCGTAGATGCGCTTGAAGTATTTGGCGATGGGGGTGCCCTCGATGATCTCGTAGGTGCCCGAGGAGATGATGTAGTGCTCGATCTCCACCCCCTGGGAACGGCCGAACTCGTTGATACGGTCAAACCAGGTCAGAACCCCTTTGAAAAGCTCCACGTGTGCACCGCAGGAGCGGAGATACGCCTCGGTCAGGGGAATGCCCTTTTCCTTGCACTTTTTAATCATGACGAACATATAAGCGAGGATCTTTTCCACCTCATGCTGTTCGGTGATGGCGGCGGCTTCTCCCCAGAAAGCCTCGGAGGTCATGCCGAGATTCTTGATGAAATCGTATTCCTGCATATCGGTGGTGCAGAGGGTCTTGTCGAAATCGTAGAGGATGCCGATGCGGATGGTGTCCATGTGTTACCTCCTTGTTCTGTATTCGTATAACACCGAAGGACGGTGCGGTATTCTTTTTTTCATTGTACCATAAAACGGGAGAAAAATCAAGACCCGTGGGTTATAATACGAGAATGACCCGCATTTTCGGCATTTATGACAAGACAAAAAGCTCCGCTTCGGTAGGATTGTCCTACGGATGTGGAGCTTTTGGCTTGAGGGGAAGTTCAAATTTGGGTTTGTCGGTGAGGCATCCATGTTCATTAGCCTTCCCCAGCGGGGAAGGTGGCACCCGCTTTAGCGGGTGACGGATGAGGAGAGCGGGTTGAGTTTTTTATACGGGTACAACCGGAAACCCTTGATATGCCATGAAAGATTACATCCGATACTGAACCGCAATTCGCTCTCCTCATCCACCGCTTCGCGGTCCCCCTTCCCCGCTGGGGAAGGCCAAGGAACGGAACGCTAAACCCTAATTTGAATCCTTACAAATCCTCAAAAACGATCACCGCAACTTATACTTCAACCGCAGATTATCTGCGATCATGGCGATGAACTCGCTATTGGTGGGCTTTCCGCGGTTATTCTGAATGGTGTATCCAAAATAGGCGTTCAGGGTATCCACGTCGCCTCTGTCCCACGCCACCTCAATGGCATGGCGGATAGCGCGCTCCACTCTGGAGGTGGTGGTGCTGTACTTCTTCGCCACCGAAGGGTAGAGCACCTTGGTCACCGAATTGATGACATCGGAATCCTTCACCGTGAGCAGGATGGCCGTGCGAAGATACTGGTAGCCCTTGATGTGGGCCGGAACACCGATCTGGTGGATGATCTGGGTGACCTGTGTCTCGATGTCGTCGGGCTCGGTGACACTGACCGTCATGGGAGTAAGGCTCCCGGCAGAAGCCCTGGCGGTCAGAAGCTCGGTAATATGCGCCAGCAAGCTATCGGCGCGGATGGGCTTGATGAGGCAGAGGGCGGCTCCCGCGCCCGCTGCCTGAATGAACATATTTTGGTTGGAAACCGGGGAGGTTATGATGAACACGGGCGGGGGATCCGACCGAAAATCCAGGTTGCGGCAGGCGCGGATGATACCGATGCCATCCAACTGGGAGAGCCATATATCAATGATGGCAACATCCGGATGGGTACGGTCGATCTTATTGAGTGCTTCCTCCCCGCCCGTGGCCTCGTCCACGTAGCGGTAACCGGCGCGGGACAGGGCTTCGCGGAGCAGGGCGCGTTGGTGGTTGTTCTCGTCGGCGATGAGTATGCGGGTATCATGTAATTCCATGGGCTTCTGTATCCTCCTAAAATGGTAAAAAATGGTAATTCCTATGACATAATGATACCATAAAACCGAGAATTTTGCAAGGGGGTGAGCAAACTTAATAATTACCAAAATTCACCAATCAAAACTGGCACGAATGACGAAAATTGCACACAACTTCCCGAAAGTCCGACAGCATTCTGCGGCAAAGGAGAAACACCACCCTTTTTTGCGCTTTATACAGCCGCGTGAGCTAATTTTTCGGAGTCAGGTCACGGGAGGCGGAGCAGGCAGGAAGATTTTGCGGAGTTTTTTTAAAAATCCGCCCAAAGGATTTGACTTGTGAGAATTTTTGTGGTATAATAGTATGATTAAAACGGAAAAAACAGGAGGGGATCATGGTCATACTCGGCATTGACCCGGGACTCGCCATCGTGGGATGGGGCGTCCTGGACTATCAGAATACCCGGTTCCGCCCCCTGGCCTACGGAAGCATCAACACCCCTGCCGGCATGGAGACCGCAAACCGTCTCGCCCGCATCCACCACGACCTCGCCGCCATCATCGATCACTACAAGCCTACCGAAATGGCTGTGGAGGAGCTGTTTTTCACCAAGAACATCACCACGGGTATCCGTGTAGCCGAGGCTCGCGGCGTCATCCTCATGACGGGGCAGGAAAAAGGCCTGAACCTCGCGGAATACACCCCCATGCAGGTCAAGCAAGCGGTGGTGGGCTACGGAGGCGCCGACAAGCGGCAGGTCATTTCCATGGTGACAAGACTTTTGAACCTCCCCGAGCCCCCGAAGCCCGACGATACCGCCGACGCGCTGGCCATTGCCATCTGCCATGCCCATAGCGGGTGCTCCAGGCTGGGGAACTACTATAATAAAATGCAGTAAATTGGGGTTTAGCGGGGAGGATATGATTCCCGTAGGGGCGATTCATGAGTCGCTCGCCGCTCCCAAAAGGCAAGGTGTACGAATTTTTTTCATTGTACGGGCGATTCGTGGATCGCCCCTACAACCTATTCACCCCCCACAAACCCAAATTAGAACAATTCCAAATCATAAAACTACAAGGAGAATACACCATGTGGATCGCCGATAACTGGAAAGACTACGAGCTCATCGACACCGCCGACGGAGAGCGTCTGGAGCGCTGGGGCAACTATATCCTCGTCCGTCCCGATCCCCAGATCATCTGGAAGGACTGTGCCACCTCTCCCCTGTGGAAAAAGGCCGACGGTATCTACCGCCGCTCCCACACAGGCGGTGGCGCGTGGGTGAAAAACGATCTCCCTGCCCAGTGGCAGATCGGGTATGGGGACGACCTCCGCTTCGTCCTGCGCCCCATGGGCTTCAAGCATACGGGGCTGTTCCCCGAGCAAGCCGCCAACTGGGACTGGTTCTCGGGTCTGATCCGTGAGGCTAAGGCTAAGGATCCCGACCGTCAGATCAAGGTGCTCAATCTCTTCGCCTACACGGGAGGTGCCACCATGGCCGCCGCAAAGGCAGGAGCCGCCGTAGTTCACGTGGACGCCGCCAAGGGCATCGTAGCCCAGGCCAAGGAGAACGCCCAGCTTTGCGGGCTGGGGGAGGCACCCATTCGCTACATCGTGGACGATTGCAAGAAGTTCGTGGAGCGGGAAATCAGACGCGGCAACAAGTATGACGGCATCATTATGGATCCCCCCTCCTACGGCCGAGGCCCCGGCGGCGAGGTCTGGAAGCTGGAGGACAGCGTGGACGAGCTGGTGGGACTGGCCGCCAAGCTGGTGTCCGACGACGCCCTTTTCTTCCTTATCAATTCCTACACCACGGGTCTGTCTCCCTTGACCATGACCTACCTCCTGGACCTCAAGGTGAAAAAGCCCCATGGCGGCTTCACCGAGGCAGGGGAGCTGGGGCTGCGCGTGTCCGCGACGGGGTCTGTGCTGCCCTGCGGAGCCAGCGCGCGGTGGCAGAGAAATGTAGAATAACACGGCTATAGCCTATCCCTCCGAGAGAGATATTACGCCACTTTGGCGCGTGACGGAGAGAGCATTTCTTGCCGAGATACCCTCTCACCCGCTTCGCGGGAGCTCTCCCAAAGAGAGAGCCTTGGTAAACGCGCAATATTTCCCATTCTCCCGAAAGGAGCCAACCAATGGAAAATAAACCCTTTATCCACGTACAGAACCTCTCCTACGCCTACGTGGGCGAGGATGATCGGCCCATTCCCGTCCTCAAAGACCTCTCCCTGGATATCCGCGAGGGGGAGTACGTGGTCATCCTGGGCCACAACGGCTCGGGGAAGTCTACCTTCGCCAAGCTCTTGAATCTGGTCATCGACGACTACACCTACGCCGAGGGCACCATCCTGGTGGACGGTGTGGATGTTATGTCCCCCGACCTCACCGACGAGGAGGTGCTGGACCTCCGCAAAAACGTGGGTATGGTCTTCCAGAATCCCGATAACCAGCTGGTGGCTACCGTGGTGGAGGAGGACGTGGCCTTCGGCCCCGAGAACCTGGGCATCCCCCAGCCCGAGCTCCGTCAGCGGGTGGATCAAGCCCTCGCTACGGTGGGGATGTCGGCCTACGCCCACCACGAGCCTCACCGCCTGTCGGGCGGACAGAAGCAGCGAGTGGCCATCGCGGGCATCATCGCCATGAAGCCCCGCTGTATGATCTTCGACGAGTCCACCGCTATGCTGGATCCCGTGGGACGCCGCGAGGTGCTGGAGACCATCGAAAAGCTCAACCGCGAGGAGGGCATTACCGTCATTTCCATTACCCACTATATGGACGAGGCCGCGAGAGCCGACCGCGTCATTGTTCTCTCGGACGGAAAGCTCCTGCTGGACGGCACGCCCGGTGAGGTCTTTACCCACAGCGACACCCTCCGCAAGGCAGGGCTGGATCTGCCCCAATGCACCGCCGTCGCCCAGTACCTCATCACCAAGGACCTCCCCGTCCACGGCGAGATCAACACCCCCGAGCAGTGCGCCGAGGCGATACTGAACGCGTGGAAGAAAATGTGACACCCTTCATCAATGTGAGGAAAATTACCATTATAAAGAAAACCAAAACCCCCCGCCCGAACCCATCTGCGGTCGGGACGGAAAACGGAGCCGCCCCTGCGGTTCCCATCATGAACCAAACCGAAAATCCCAAGATCCGCCTGGAGAATATCAACTACTACTACGGCAAGGGTACCCCCTTTGAGGTCAAGGCTCTGGATGCCGTGTCCCTGGATATCCATGGGGGCAAGCTGACCGGCATCATCGGTCATACGGGCTCGGGAAAATCCACCCTCGTCCAGCTCCTCAACGGCCTTGCCCGCGCGGGCGAGGGGCGGGTGCTTCTGGATGGTGTGGATATTTGGGCGGATCCCAAGGAGATCGGCCGGGTGCGTTACCGCGTAGGCCTGGTCATGCAATACCCCGAGTACCAGCTCTTTGAGGAGACGGTCTACGCCGATATCGCCTACGGCCCCCGCAATATGGGGCTTCCCGAGGAGGAGATCCAAGCGCGCGTGCATGAGGCCGCCGCCTTCGCCGGGGTGGATGCCGCCCTTATGGAGAAATCGCCCTTTGATCTGTCGGGCGGTCAGAAAAGGCGGGTCGCCATCGCGGGCATCATGGCCATGCGCCCCGAGGTGCTGGTGCTGGACGAGCCCGCCGCCGGTCTGGACCCCCAAGGCCGTCACACTATCTTTCAAGGTATCCGCGACTATAACCGCAAGACCGGCTGTACCGTCCTCATCGTCAGCCACAGCATGGAGGATATGGCCCAGTACTGCGACGACGTGGTGGTCATGGCTCATTCCCGCGTGCTCATGGCGGGCGACCGCGACCACATCTTTGCCCGCGCCGACGAGCTGGAGACCGTTGGCCTGGATATCCCCCAGATCACCAAGCTCTGCCTCCTGCTCCGAGAGGGTGGGATGCCTATGCCTGCGGGTCTCTACACCGTGGAGGCGGCAGAGGACAGTCTCATGAAGCTGTTCTCCGAGGCGAAAAAGAACCGAAGAGGGGGTGAACGCTCATGAAAGGCTTTGCCTTCGGTCAGTATTACCCTGCCAACTCGGTTCTGCACCGCATGGATCCCCGCGCCAAGGTCATCTGCGCCGTGGCCTATATCGTGGCATCCTTTCTTTGCAAGAACACGTTCTCCTTCGTCCTGCTTTTCGTATCTGCTTTTGCCTTGATCCTGATCTCCCGCATCCCGCTGAAGGTGGTGCTCCGCTCGGTTCGCGCCCTGATCTTCATCATGGCCTTTACCGCCGTGCTGAATATATTCTGGATCGTGGATACCGCCGAGGGAGCCGTCCCGCTGGTGGAATTCTGGATCATCAAGATCTATACCAAGGGCCTGTATCACGCCGCATTCATCCTGGTGCGTATTCTCGCCATGGTCATCGGTACGGGACTGTTCCTCACCTATACCACCACCCCCATCGCCCTCACCGATGCCCTGGAGAGCCTGCTCCGCCCCCTGGCTAAGATCAAGGTCCCGGTCCACGCCTTCGCCATGATGATGACCATCGCCCTGCGCTTCATCCCCACCATCATGGAGGAAACCGAAAAGATCATGTCTGCCCAAAAAGCCCGAGGCGCAGATTTCACCACGGGAAGCCTGGCCAAGCGCGCCAAGGCTCTGATCCCCATCATCATTCCCTTGTTCGCCTCGGCCTTTCGCAGAGCCGACGAGCTGGCTACCGCCATGGAATGCCGCTGCTATCACGGCGGGGAGGGAAGGACCAAGCTGCGTATCCTCCGATACCACGCCCGGGACTTTTTGGGGATGCTTTGGATCATCCTGTTCATCGCCGCTATCGTGACTTTGAACATCCTCGGTGCTCGCTTTGGCTGGCTCTATACCATGTAACGTGGTAAAGCGAAAAAGTCAATCCCATGTAGTCATTTTGATGATTTTGGCCGGTTTGGAATGTGCTTTCGTTCGAAAACGGTCCAAAAATTATTCACAAAGTTTTTACTTTAAATTAAGGCAATATGCCAAAAAAGACTTTTTTTCTTGGTCAAAACCAACAAAACGGCAGTCGTGCCCTGTGGGATTATTCACAACGAATGCTGTTTTTTTGGTAAAAATGTTGTTTTTTGACAAAATCAATTGAAAATTTGGTCTTGACATTATACAAATTCATGATATAATAGTAAATATAAGGACAGTTGTATCCATTTGGTTCACGCTCGATCCAAGGAAACGCCCGTCGGAAAAGGTGTCGCGGTATGAAAGAAACCCATCCCCAGCCCGAACTGCATACCCCCCACAAGCCCGACCCTGCCATTCGCTCCCTGGTTCTTCAGGCGCAGGCAGGCAGTCGGGAGGCTCATCTCGCCTTGGCGGCTAAGTACCGTCCCCTGCTGGATGCCTCGGTTGCCCGTTTCGGCACCTCGGAGCTGACCGAGCAGGAGCGCAGAGACCTGCGGGAGGAGGCGGAGCGCATCTTTCTCGGGGCCATTTCCTCCTTTGATGCCGAGCAGGAAGCGGTGGATTTCGGCCTGTACGCCAAGATCTGCCTACGGAACGGTCTGATCTCGGAGTGGCGGCATTTGCAGTCCCTCCGTCGTATTGTTCCCCTGCCGATCTCTGAGGAGCTCTCGGTCCATCTGACCACTCCCGATCCCGCGCAGGAAATGGTGGAAGACGAGCGTTTTTCCCAGCTCTGCCGTACCGTCCGCAGCTACCTTTCGGATTTTGAGAACCGTGTCTGGTGGCAGTACGTTACGGGCATCTCGGTGGCGGATATTGCCGCTGAGTTGGGCTGTGACGAGCGGGCTGTCCATAACGCCATCTATCGCATCCGTAAGAAGCTCCGTCAGCGGCTGACTCCGCACGGGGACTGATGAGGGTGATAGAATATATCATGAATGTTCCGTTGGTGCAAGAAGCACGCGAGGCAACCAGCCTCGAGATGACGGTTGGAATCCGCCGCGGAGCAAATATTTCAAGCGAGGTATAAACCAATGTACGAAGACGAGATCATGGACGCGAACGTGGAGGCTCCCGTTTACGAGGACGAGACCCTGGTCTGCAAGGAATGCGGCAACGAGTTCGTGTTCACGGCCGGTGAGCAGGCTTTCTATGCCGAGAAGGGCTTCCAGAACAAGCCCAAGACCTGCAAGGCTTGCCGCGATGCCAAGAAGAACGCCGGTAAGCCCGAGCGTCAGTATTTCGAGGCGACCTGTAGCGAGTGCGGTGCTATCGCAAAGCTGACCTTCCAGCCCAGCACCGACAGACCCGTGTATTGTAGCGCCTGCTTCGAGGCCAGAAGAAGAGACCGCTGATCCCCTTGTCGTAAAGCGGAGGATACTGACGTCCCAACTTCTTTCTTGGTTAATACTGAAAGGTCAAACGGTCGAACGGTCATCTACATTCCGGTTTTCTGATAAGCACATACGGTCCGAGAGGATCCGACATCACACTTGTGGTGTCGGGTTCTTTCTTTTTGATGGAATTTCAACGTCATGTTGCACAAAATTTGATTGACCCTCTTGTAATATGGATGGAAATCATGTATAATAAGCACAGTTCGTGCAAAGGAGTTACTATGATGCATTTGTTCAAACGAATCACCGCCGCTGCCCTGGCAGGCCTCATGCTTGCGGGCACCGCCGCGATCACACCCGTAACCCTATCCGCCGAAGCCGCAACCCCAACCTACGGCGGGACTGCCATCACCGAGCATAAGGGCGGCTATGATTACTACGACCGGAAGCTTACCACCTACGCATATGACTTTTCCATGGATCGCATCAACTATTACGCCGCCGATCCCGCCATTGCCCTGGGACGTACCGCAGGCGAGATCGTGGATGGCGCGCTGACCACCAAGGAGGGGAAGGATTGCATCTTCGGCTCCGCCATCGGTCTGGGCGACGACTACGGTCTGGAGGAGGGGTATCTCTCCTTTGATCTGAAGCTCACAGGCGGCGAGGTCTACCTCGGTGTCCGTACCTCCCGTACCGCATCGGGGAAGGAGGATCGCGGTATCTGGTTTACCTTCGACGGCTCGAATTCCATGAGAATCTATGAGCCCGAGTGCGGGCTGGAGGCTACCGTCCCCATGCCCATCTCCCCGGCCGATGCCAAGAGCTTTACCCTCCACGAGGGGCTGGATACCCTGACCCTGTCCTCGGGGGATACCGTCATTGCCTCGGTCAAGTATACCGATCGGGGCTACCTCGCCATTTGCGACGGCGCGGGGGCAGTGAAGGCCGAGACGAGCGAGAGCGAGATCTACCCTTCGGGGTATTTCTCTCTCCATCTGATGGATATCGACGGCTACGTGGACAACGTGGTCTTCACCAACGTGCAGGAGATCCGAAATATCCCCGAGACCGACGAGCTCCGCGTTATTGATTATTCTACCTGGACGGCCACCGACGCCATCGACCGTACCGTTGCGGACAACGCCAAGGCAGGAGATCCCAAGGAAAACCGCTACGTCGGTTTGTTCTACTTCCTCTGCTGGGTCGGCGCAGGTCAGGTGGTGCAGGATAATACCAAACTCTATCTGGAGCTGGGTGCCAAGGGAACCGTCGAGTACATTGAAAAGCACGGCGGTGAAGCCTACTGGGCGGAGCCCTACTTTGGCTACTACCGCAACACCGACACCTGGGTCTACCGCAAGCACGCCTATATGCTGGAGCAGGCGGGCGTGGACTTCATCTTCCTGGACGTCTCCAATGCTGAGGTCTTCATCACCGGTCATACCGCCCTTTTCGATACCTGGCTGGAAATGCGCAAGCAGGGCATCGATACTCCCCAGATCGTTTTCTTCAACGGCGATACCCCCGCCACCTTCCAATCCAACATGAAGAACCTCTTTAACACCGTCTATTCCGACGAGAACTGGGACACCTACAAGGAGCTGTTCTTCGAATGGGAGGGCAAGCCCCTGGTGTTCGGTAACTACTCGGGTCTGTCGGGCGACATCAAGAAGAAGGTGGATGAGAAGTTCACCGTTCGCGGAAGCTGGGCTTGGACGGATAAGGACAATTACTGGGCATGGCTCCAGGAATACATCTATAAGCCCGATTCCTCGGTCCGCAAGGTTGAGCTTCTCAACGGCGGCTGGGGACGTGACGCCAAGGGCAATTACGAGGCCCTGGGCGTGGCTATGGGTCACCATCCCACCACCAGCAAGGGCCGTAGCTTCGTCAACAACCGCGAGCCCAACAACGGTAAGGGCGACATGGAGTTCTCCTCGGTGGAGCGGGCCGGGCAGGGCCTCTGCTTTGCGTCCCAGTTCGGCGCGGTGAACCACCTTGTGAACACCGAGATCGCCGCCGATCAGCCCTTCGTGATGATGATTACGGGCTGGAACGAATGGATCGCAGGCTGCTTCCACTCCGAAAGCAACCAGAGCATGGCCAATTCCTCCGCCACCTTCCAGTACGTGGATCAGTTTAACTGCGAGTTCTCCCGCGACGGCGAGCCCATGCGTAACCGGGACGGCTACGGTATCGGTGATAACTATTACTACCAGATGGTGGACTACATTCGTCAGTATAAGGGTATAGCCGCCGCCCCCGCTGCGGATGACCAGACCTCCATCAACATCTACGATCTATCCTCCTGGGACGGCATCGATATGACCTACATGGATTCCCTCTACGACGTGGAGCACCGCAACACCATCAGCTACGATCCCCGCTATCGCTACATCAACAACACCGGCCGTAACGATTTCGATTACGCCAAGGTCTCTCAGGACGAGGATAACCTCTACTTCTTTGTCAAGACCTCCCACGATATCGTCATCGACAACGACACCGAGTGGATGAACCTCTTTATCAACGTGGACGGCGACAACGCCACGGGCTGGGAGGGCTACGACTTTATCCTCAACCGCGACCGTGATTCCTTCGTGGTCACCGTCGAGAAATTCAAGGACAACACCTTCGAGTCCGAGGTGGTGGGCGGTGCCTACTACTACGTCGAGGGTGCCTGTATGACCTTGCGCCTGTCCAAGGAGCTCCTTGGTATCAGCGGCAAGCTGGACAAAATGATCTTCAAGTGGGCGGACAACTCGGTGGACAACGGCGACCCCATGGCCTTCATGGATCTGGGTGACACCGCTCCAGATAACCGCTTTGGCTTCACCTATATTTGCGAGGACTACACCACCAAGCCCGTAGCCAAGACAGTCCTGACCGCCGACGCGGGCAAGACCTCGGCCAACGGCTCGATCGTGCAGAAGCCCGATTCGGATCTGAACATCACCATCAAGGATACCCTGGTGGACGTGCTCTACGACTTCGACGAGGTCAAGGCGGGGCTGTTCATCAAGGATACCCCTGTGGCCGAGCAGTTTGAGCTGGCGGCCGGTACCTCCTCCAGCACCGGTCAGGTGTACAAGGGAGACAACGGCAACTACGTCCGCCTTACGGGTTATACCGATCTTCGTACCTGGAACGACGTGGAGGGCTCCTACGAGTTCTCGGCGGATATCCATATGGTGGACTACGGAAACAGCGCCGTCTACCTTCGCGGTGAGATGCCCGGTGCCTATACCCCCGAAAACCCCAAGAATTTCAACGTCAAGCAGACCTTCAACTACTTTGAGTGGGACTGGTACGCCGAGAACGGCGGCCGAACCTTTGGCGGCTCCTCCACCGCAGGCTCGGGAATCGGTCTCTATCCCGATTCCAATGCCATCACCGTCCGCATCAAGCGCTACGCTCCCGACGGCCTGGGCGTGGCCTCCGCTTCCTATAAATTCCCCTATTCGGCGGACTTCCGACCCGACGAGAGCGGCTGGTTCAAGCTGCGCGCCGTGGACGACGGCGAGACCGTTTCCATCTACTTTAACGACATCCTCATGTGCTCGGTCAAGCTGGAGAACCCCGGCGTAGTCTACGAGACCGACGGAACCGGGCAGGAATACTACGGCAAGGCCATCCTCTGCGACGCGAGCGGGAAGGAGGTTCTGACCGTAGAGAACACCCGCCTCAACTCCGCCGGCTCCCAGATCGCCTTTACCACCAGAAGCCAGACCATGGAGTTTGCCAACCTCTACATCGCCTACAAGTCCCAGGTGGCTGAGGGCAGCCGCGTGGAGACCGTCTTGAACGGGGATGCGGGCGAGGTGGACTACACCCCCGATCAGAGATTGGTCACTACCCTGGATCTGGGCAAGGAGCCCGCCTACACCGAGGATGATACCACCGACAACGGCGGTGTTACGTCCCCCGTCGGAACCACGCCCGAGGGAGTCGATCCCGCTGAGAGCGAAAGCCAAAGCGGCCAAGGCAAGGGCTGTAAATCCATTCTGGCCCTCCCCGCCCTCCTGTCCATCCTTGGCGCGGGGTTGTGGCTCATGCGCCGTCGAAACGGATGATCCGTAGTCTGAAAGGAGATATTTCCATGAAAAAGTTGCCTGTTCTGTTGCTTCTGATCGCTCTGCTGGCCGCTCTCCTGCTCGCCTGTGATTCGGGTGATGCTCCCAAGGAGACCACGGCAGATACCCCCGCCGTGACCACCGAGGCTCCCACTGAGCCCGAGGTTCCCACCGAGCCCGAAGCCGAGGAAACCACCGCTGAGCCTACCGCCGAGGTTACTGAGCCTGAAACCGAGCCTGAGACCGAGGCCGCCACCGAGCCCGAGCCCACCGTTGAAATCACCGACGGCATGATGCTCTACTATGAGGATTTTTCCGCCTACGGTGAGATCACCGACCACGACGCGGCCGTGGAAGCCCTGGGCTGGATCATCCAGACCGTGGCTGACGACTATGCCTACAGCGATTGGACGGCCAGCCTGTCCATTGAAAACGGTGCGCTGACGGTCAACAACTACCGCCCGGAGGAGGGCTTCAAGGGCTCCGACAGCTATGCGATCATGCTGGACGAAGAGTATATGGATGCCATCAACGAGTACGGCGACTATACCCTCCAGTACGACGTCACCTACTTCGACGCTTCCAACTACAAGCGCTACATTTGCCTGCTTACCGATTACTACGGCGACACCTACAATTCCTACCATTTCCGTGTTGGCGGCTACGCCAACAACCAGGGTCACATTTACGGCCAGTGGGTGACCTACGATGTGCAGGATCCCGAGCAGGATATGGCGGCCAATCTGACCGTCAACGACCCTCAGAAGGGTACCACGATCGCCTCTAAACTGTTGGGAATTGAGACCGAGATCAAGGATGCATCCGCCATTGACAATTTCCGGAACGTCACCGTGACCATCCGTATACAGCACGACCGCGATCTGGGCAACATCATTTACATGAAGACGGCCGATATGGCAGACTTCGTCTGCGTCAGTATGCCCCGCACCGATGCCGGAGGTGCCTATGACTGGGAGAATATCACCGGCGTAGGTGCCCTGGCCTTTAAGGTGGGTGCCGCCATCAACGGCACCATGGACAATATCGCCATGTGGGCAGG
>JAGBAS010000118.1 GCA_017938885.1 Clostridia bacterium | reverse complement strand
ATACCATATCTCATATTCCTTGTAAAGTACGACAAAGGGCTCGGAACTTTCGTCCTGAACCCTTTGTCAGTAATCTGAGAGCACCTTGTGTGCTCTGTTTTTGTTTTGGTGCGGATAAGGGGTAATGCAGAACCTCTGCAAGATGCAAGCGAGCATATCGTTGGCACTCTGTCGGTGCATCTTGCCCCGGAGCGAAGCGGAGGATGTTCAAGTCCTCTTGCCCGCACCAAAAACAGAGAAGGGGTCGCTAAGCGGCTCCTTCTCTGTTTTTGCTACGAGTAAGGGGTAATGCAGAACCTCTGCAAGATGCAAGCGAGTCGTTCGTTGGCACTCTGTCGGTGCATCTTGCCCCGGAGCGAAGCGGAGGATGTTCAAGTCCTCTTGCCCGCACCAAAAAAGCAAGGGCGTTCAAAAGTGCTCCCTTGCTTTTTTGGTATGAGTAAGGGGCAACGCAGAATCTCAGCAACCTGCAAGCAAAAGAGTTGGTTGTATACCGTTCGTGCAGTTTGCCCCCGCGAAGCGGGGATTTCATGGCCTCTTAGCAATCCCCAAGCAAAAGCATCAGCGTTGCACTCTACCCGATCCGTCGCCGCCTGCCAGCTTTTCCACCTCAGAAACACTGACACGGTTGAAGTCGCCCTCGATGGAATGCTTGAGCGCAGAGGCGGCCACCGCAAACTCAATGGCGGCTTGAGTGGACTTGCCCGTCAGCAGGGAATAGATCAGCCCCGCGCCGAAGGAATCGCCACCGCCAACGCGGTCAACGATGTGGAGGTGGTAGGACTTGGAAAAACAGTAGTTCTCACCGTCGTAGAGCATACCCGCCCAGTCGTTATCGCTGGCGGAAATAGAGGAGCGCAGGGTGATGGCCACCTTCTCAAAGCCAAACTTGTCAGCAAGCTGTTTGGCTACAAACTTGTAGCCCTCATGGTTCAATTTGCCGCCATAGATATCCGTATTCTCAGCTTCAATGCCAAAGACGTCCTTGGCGTCCTCCTCGTTGGAGATGCACACGTCCACATACGCACAAAGCTTGGTCATGGCCTCTCTTGCCTCGGCTCTCGTCCAGAGCTTGCCGCGGTAGTTGAGGTCGCAGGAGATCTTGACCCCGTGGGCTTTCGCCGCCTTGCAGGCGTCCAGACAGATGTCCACCAGCTCTCCGCCCAAGGCAGGGGTGATACCGGTAAAGTGGAACCAATCCGCCCCCTCAAAGATGCTGTCCCAGTCGAAATCGGTGGGCTTTGCTTCCGCGATGGCCGAATGAGCGCGGTCATAGATGCAGACAGACCCGCGCTGGGATGCGCCCTTTTCTAAGTAGTAGATGCCCACGCGATCGCCGCCGCGCACGATCTTTGCGGTGTCCACCCCAAAATAACGCAGGGAATCCACCGCCGCCTGACCGATGGCGTGCTGCGGGAGCTTGGTCACGTAGGTGCTGTCCAGACCGAAGTTAGCAAGAGAAACCGCCACGTTGGCCTCACCGCCGCCAAAGGTGGCCTGCATCTGGTCGTTCTGGAAGAAACGGTAAAAACCGTTTGGGGCGAGTCGCAGCATGATCTCGCCGAAGGTCACAACTCTGCTCATTGGTCTGCCTCCATTTTTTCAAGGGACTCCTTGACAAAGAAGCTGCCGCCGATGGCCGCCACCCTGTCAAAGGCTAAGAATTCGTCAATATTGGAGCGATCTACCCCACCCGTGGGGATGAACTTCACCTGGGGGAAGGGCGCGGAAAGGGCTTTCAGTGCCTTCAAGCCACCATATATATTAGCGGGGAAGAATTTTACGGTAGTGATGCCCAACTCCAAGGCGGCCATAATCTCTGTGGGGGTTACGCAACCCGGATAGTAGGGGATACCTCGCTCGTTACAGATTTTGGCTACGGCGGGGGACAGACCGGGGGAAACGATGAAGGATGCACCGGCTTTGAGTGCCGCCTCGCACTGCTCGGCGTTGATGACGGTACCCGCGCCGATCTCCATGTCGGGGTAATGCTCTATGGCGTAAGCGATCGCCTCAGCGGCGCAGGACGTGCGGAAGGTGATCTCGGCGCAGTGAATGCCGTTCTGCTTGAGGGCGGTCAGGATCCTGTCGGTTTCGGCAAGCTCCTTGATGACCACCACGGGAATGAATTTTTCCATAATCATATATTCCTTTTCTAATTTTGCGGATGGCGTCGCGTTTTCTTACGGCCATCACACGGTCTGCCTCGCGGTCACTCCACCGTTACCGTGACCCGGAAGTCCTTCACGCCATCCTTCAGACGAAGATCCAGGAAATAAACGGGGCAATCGGGACGGAAATCTCCCACCGAGGCAGAGACCTCGTACAGGGCAGGATCATAGGTCAGCGTCGCCGTATCGGTGGTCGCGATTCCCTCACCAACCGTATAGGGAGCCAGGGAAACCAGCCGCTCGGTGATGGGCAGGCCCGCTTCTGTGTCGAACTCGTCTTGTAGGGTAAAGCCCTTCTCCCCCAAGGTAAAGGTACGGATCACGCGGTGAACCGAGGGCTCACCGTAGGCAGGCGCGATGTCCAGGGTGAAGGTATCGCCGTCAAAGACCACGTCCTTAGCGCAGAATTGCTTACCATCCTTCTGGTAGCCGTAGAAAAACCCACGCTCGGCGCGGTCGGCGTCGGTGCCGAAGTAGGGGAGAGAATGACCGTGGGAGCCGCAGGCCACAAAGGTGTAGCGGGGGCTCGAAAAATACTGGCGGGAGTAGACGCCTCCGCCGGGATCGGTGAGGAGCTGGCGGCCGTCCTTGGCCAGGATGAAGGAGCCCACGTCGTGGTGGTTGTGGGGCTCGGAATTGTGACCGCCCTTGGCGGCAAAGCTGTACGTCGCCCCCCGCTTGACCAGCCAATGCACCGACGGTGCGTAGTAGGTCATATCCGCCTTCGCCTCCCCGGCCGCAATCAGATATTCCTCCCGCATCCAGGTAAAGGTACGCAGGAAAGTGCACCAGCGGCCGCAGGCATCCATGAGCTCGCTGTAGGCGGGATCCGGTACAACGACCTCGTGGGGGTATTCGTTTTTCAAGTAATGCAGGACACCGATATTGAAGCGTCCCGTCCGCCCCGTGTCCGAGAAGCTGACGGTACAGCCCTCGGTCAGGTACATACGGCTGAGGAAGGGCGCGACCGCCTTGACCTTGTCCAGCTTGAACCAGTCCACCCGCCCCTCGGTAAAGGTGCGGATCATATCCGCCCAGACCGTAAAGAAGCCGAAGCCGTAGCACCAGTAGGCAAAGCCCTCCTCGCAGACACCGTCGGGGCCGAAGCCGCCCAGGAAATACCGCATGGCGGAGCAAAACCGCTCCTCCAGATCGGGGCACAGCTCGGGGTGCATGAGCATGAAGGTGCAGGACACCGAGCCCATGCAGACGGCCGCCCAGTTCGTTCCCACACGCTCCCAGAAAAACGTGGTATCCAAAAAGGACTGAATGATGCGGCGATCCACCTCCACGCGGATGCGGTCGGCGATCAGGGGCTCGAAGCGGCCGCCCAACAGGGTGTAGATCTCGGACAGGCAAAAGCCCGTCTCGGCGGCGAAGAGGTCGATATGGCGGTTGTTGTTCTTACCCAGCTCGGTCTGGTGCGCAGGCAGACACCAGGTATACTCGTCGCAGATGGCGTAAATAACGTCCATAAGCTTCACGAGGTATTCTTCCCTCTCGGGATAGATGAGGGCCAGGACTGCCAGGATATTCATCATGCGGCGGCGTTTGAAATAGGGGTTTTCATACTCGTCGCGGTTGCCGTCGTAGACGAAGCGGCGGTAAGCCGAGTAGTGCAGGGCGGGGATCTCGTCCCACCCCTCCGACTCCAGGCTCCGGAGGAGCTGTTCACGGAGGGGACGGTAGATCGCCTCCTCGCGTACCTGTTTCCAAAATGCGGGCTCCTGTGCTTTTCCGATCAGATGCTTCATGGCTTTTCTCTCCTTTCAAGCATTT
The DNA here is from genome assembly GCA_017938885.1 of Clostridia bacterium. GTDB lineage: Bacteria > Bacillota > Clostridia > Oscillospirales > CAG-272 > CAMEON01. Next base: position 16,959 of record JAGBAS010000118.1, on the reverse strand, counting down.
TTATGGGCTTCAATCGTTTACGCCATGGTCTCCAGCATTTTCAAGGAGACCTCGTATCGGCCGGCTTCTCCGGCGGCATAGCGGACGTACTCGTCCACCATATACTCCGCCATGCGTACTACCTCTCCCCCCAGGCTCCCTGCGACATGGGGGGTCATGAAACAGTTGGGCAGGGAGTAGAAGGGGTGCCCCGCAGGGGAGGGCTCGGGCTCGGTGACGTCCAGGACGGCGGTGAGGTCGGGGCGTTCGGTGAGGGCTCTCACCAGATCCTCCTCCACTACCTGGGCACCTCTGCCCGTGTTGAGGAAGGTAGCGTAGGGGGGCATGGAGACGAAGTGCTCGTAGCGGAGCATTTTCTTGGTAGCCGCATTGTTGGCCAGGTGGTTGGATACCACCTGGCAAGCAGAGAAGATCTCGGCGAGATCGGTCTTGCGGACACCCAGCGCGGCGGCTTTTTCCTCCGACAGGAAGGGATCGAAGACCAGAACCTCCAGGTCGTAGACCTTCAGCATCTCAGCCACCAAAGAGCCGATCATACCGCAACCGATGAGGCCCACCCTCTTGCGGTAGTTACCGAAATGACTGCCGTGGCGGGCCAGGGCGGCGGCGCGATCCTCGGCGGCCAGCAGACGGCTCTGGCAGAAGAAATCCTTTCCCGCCAGGATGATCTGGGCGACGGTGTATTCCGCCACAGGGACGGCGTTGGCCGCCCACGCGCTGAAGACCTTGACCCCGCAGTTCAGAAAGGGTCGTGCAAAGCCCTGTACCGAGCCCGCGCCGTAGAACACGCACCGTAGGGCGGGGAGATAGGTTTTGATCTCTTCTTCGGTGAAGGAGGGCATACCCCAGGTGGAGAAGACGTACTCGGTATCGGCAAATTTCTCGGGATCAGCCAGCACGTCGGCCTTGCCGTAGCGGGCGCAGTCGCAGTCAGTCAGGGTCTTCAACCGCTCCGTGACGGCGGGGGCGTAGACGGTTTCGTAATGGTGGGGTACTTCGCACAGAATGATGGCTTTCATGATCTTATCCTCCTATAATCGCGCGCAGAGCCTCGGCCTCGGCGGGAAGAGTCTCGATACGGTCGTCGGGCATGAACTCCAGAAGCAGGGTACGGGGGGGCGGCAGGACGGACAGGTACGCACGCCATTCATCTGCGGCCTCCGAAAGGGGATACTTAGCAGGAGCCATTTTGGGAGGTTGCCAGTTGAACACGTGAACATGCTCGGCAAAGGGGGCGTAGGCCTTCGCCACGGCAAGGCTTCCCTCGGCATCCAGCCATTGGAAGGGCTGCCAGTACAGGCGGAAGGCGGGGGAGTTTACCGTCTCCATAAGGGACACCGCATGATCGGGAGTCTCGGTGATGGACAGCATATGACACTCCAGACAGAGGATCACCCCCGCCTCCTCGGCCATGGCGGCGGCTCTGCGGCAGGTGTCGGTGAAGGCTTCCAGCTCCTCGGCGGTCATATCCTCGCCTTTTTTGGTGCCGCCCCACAGGCGGAGGATGTTGGTGCCCAAAATCTTGGCGGCGGCGATGTAGTCGGCAAGCTCGTCCAAAGGCGTGACTCCCAGACGGAAATAGGTGCCGTAGGAGGAGCAGGTAATGCCGTACTCCTTTTGCAGGGCGGCGATTTTTTGCAGTCTGTCCGTATCTTTGCAGGGGGCGTGAACGTCACTTCCCCACTCGATGCAGGTCAGTCCTGCGGACTTGACGGCTTTGATGATCTCCTCGGGGGTGTGCTTGCGGAAGGATATGGACACAAGGCCCAAGCGATAGGTTTCTTGCTGATTCATAGCGGATTCTCTCCTTTATTGTGTGGGTCGGCTCACGGGCAGACCTCTATTTGGAATACACAGGCTTCGCCCTGCCGCAAAGGGGCGGTCAGGCGTAGGCGGTACATCTTCTCGCAGTCCCATGCCCGCGGGATACCCGCCGTCTCGGGTTCAGAGCAATCGGGGGAGTCCACCGACAGGGTTAGGGTGGGATCGTAGCGCACGGTCTTGCCGTGGACGGTCAGCATACCGTCCACGACGGGAACAGGCTCACAGGCGCAAAGGAGGTTGAAGGTGACCGTCCCATCCCGCAGGGAGGTGATCTCATCGCGGATCACGGCGCGGCCGTTCTCGATGACCGCGCTGCGGATGAAGGAGGAGATGGCCGCCTCGGGGGGATAGGCGCGGGTCAGGTTCAAGGTCAGCTTACCGCTGTCCGCCTCATAGAGGGGATCCGTCGCCTCAAACTGCCGCCCGGGGAGCTGATCCACCCCGTTGACCGTGGGGATATTGTGGTAGCGGGAGTTCATGGACCAGATGGTGTAGCGCAGACCTGAAAAGGTCTTGGCGGTGTAGCTTCCCACGCCCGCGTCCACGAAAATAGGCTTGCCGTCACAGAAGACCACAAAATTTCCCACGTCCAAGTGGTTGTGGCTGGCGGCGTTGTGCCCGCCCTTGAGGGAGAGGTAGATTCCCTCGCCGCAACACTCGCTGTGCCGACTGACCATCAGCTGGAGGCTGGGGAAATACTCGGAGCGGGAGGCCTTGAAATCCCCCTTGGTCAGGGGAGCCGCCCCCAAAAGGCGGAAGTAGCGGTAGGGGAGGCTGGTATCCACGGCGGGCAGAGCCCCCGTTTCGGGGCAGGCGTACTCCCAGAAGCTTTGCATGAGGGGAGAGCCCGACAGTACCCCCCAATCGTGTCCCCACTTGGCGGGGGTGCCCAGTTTGGAGGAGGCGTCCGAGAAATTCAGGAAACGGCCGCCGCCGATATACATTTTGGGGAAGAATTCCCCCATTTTGCGGACAAGGGGATGGGTAAAACCGTTGATGCCTCCGCCTGTCAGATCAAAAAGCACCAGGCAGGCGTTGTACAGCGCGCCTCCCGCGGCTCCCCAGTAGGAGGGGCCCTCATCACAGCCGCCGTCCTCCTCGTAGGTGGCGGTAAAGCGATCCAACCCCTCCAGGGCGATCTCCACCACCCGACGGCGCAGGGCATCATCGGTGACGGTCAGCGCGCAGACCGTCAGCACGTTGGAGATGACCCACGGACACCAGTTGTTGATCCAATGGAAGGAGCCGTTGCCCATCCATGCCATCTCGTCGGTATGCTCGGCAAAGGGGACAATGATCCTATCGCGCAGATTTTCCAGAATACGGCGCCCCAACACGGGAGAGATCTCATCCATGCGGTCATGGAGCAGATACCACACCCACGCCAGATCGGCACCCGTCGCCCCCGCGAAGAGGTCGATGTAGTTGCGGCCGCCCTCGTAAGCATAGGGAACGGTATGCGCACGATCGCCGGGGCGGGGATTGATGTGAGCTGGAAGCACCCAGGTGCTTTCCTCCAGGATCATCCACAAAAGATCCGCGATCTCCTCCATGAAACGGCCCTTCCCCTCGTAGACCTCGGCCAGCGTCAAGGTCAAAAGATCCCGTCTGCGCTCAAAGAAGCGGGACTCGAAGCCTTTCCGATCCCCGTTCTTGAAGAAGCGCAGGTAGTCGGAGAGGGGCAGGAGAGGATAGGTTTTCCCCAAAAGAGACTCTCCCTCGGCGATGGCGGCCTGTCGGTAGGTGTCCGACAGCACAACGCCCCCCACGCGGTCGCAAAAGGGTCTGTACGCATCGTAGGGCAGGAGCAGGGCAGGCAGATCGTATCCTGCCTCGGCAAAGATCCGTGTACTCATAGGCATCTCCGTTTCACCGCGCAGCGGCGGTCATGATTTTTCAGGGGTTCTTATGCTCCATTTCCCGTTTTTTTCTGGCCAGAAGAGTCTCAAACCACAGCTCGGGATCGGGCATGGGGGACACGGGCTTCATGTCAGAAACACCACCCACCGTAACCGTGCGGGTGTCACGGGGCGGGGCGGCGGGGTCGGGCGGACGCTTGTCCACAAAGGCCGAGCCGTGACTGCCCAGAGCCTCTGCGGAGCAGAGCATGGCGGACAGAACTGCCCGTTGGGTCAGGGCCATATCGTAAAGCCTAAATGCCTCAGCGGTCTCGCTTTCATGAGCGATCTCCACCGTATCAAAGAAGCGCTCGCAGAGGGCCGTGACCTCGAAAAGGAGGGCGGTCATCCCTTCGGTGTCGCGGTCAAAGTCAGCCACGCGGGACATTTCGGTTTGGAATCTGTCGCGGAGGTCGGCAATATTCGACACGCCGCGTCGGATGGCGGGGAGGGTGTAGGCGGGCATTTCCCCTTGCTTGCTTGCTTTCCTTGCGATATGCTCCGCTGCCCGCAGACTGCCCACCTGGGTGGAATTCAGCGCGCTTCCGCCGGGACGGTACACGCCGAAGGTGCCTGCCGCCTCGCCCGCGCAGTATAGACCGCAGAGCTCGGTCTGCCAGCCTCCGTCCACCGTCACGCCGCCGTTGCAGTGCTGGGCGCAGACCGCGATCTCCAGTTTTTCGGTACGGAGGTCGATGCCGTGGTCGGCGTACAGCTCGATAGCCCCCATATTCATTTTTGCCAGACGCTCAATAGGGGTGCCGAACAGGGCTTTCGAGCGGTCAAGATAGTCGTAGGCCTCAGCAGGCAGGACGGAAAAGCCGCGCTCCAGCCCCCTGGGATTGCTTGTATAGTCCAGGTAGACCCGATTGCCCTTCTTGATCTCGGCGGCCACCAGGAGATCCACCTTGGAGGAGCCCTCCACCTTGCGGGTATCGAAGGGCCATTGGTAGCCCTTGAGGAAGATGAGACCAAGGGAGGCATCCCCCAGCGCGTCGTACAGGAATTCCCGCTCGTTGCCGTCCGCATCCACGCTGATATAGCGGGGGAGTACCTGCTGGTAGGTACCCGACAGATTCCAACGGAATTTTGTGCTGGCCAGACCGTACTGCCACTCCTCCATGTTGGAGAGGGACACCCCCGCATCGATGGCCAAGCCCGTCGCGCCGTGCTGGCTTTCGGGGTAGACGGTGTTCCGATAGATCCCCGCAGGGCCACCCGTGCAGAGAATGACGTTTTGGCAGGAAATGACGGTGCATTCTCCCGTAACGGTGGAGACGCAGGCAACGCCCGTGATGGCCTCGCCGTCGTGCAAGAGCTTCACGACCCGCTGAAGGTCGATGATCTCGATGCCCTTCCGCAGACAGGACGCCTCCAAGGCCTCGGTCATGTACTTGGAGGTCAGGGGACCGCAGGAGGTGGCGCGGGTGCGGGGGTCGTGGTCGGTCTTGTAGCCCGCGTACTCGCCGTATTCATTGGTGGGAAAGGGAACACCCAGCTCCACCAGGCGCAAAAAGCAACGGGCGGAGTAGGCCGCCTCGCAGAGGGCGTGCTCACCCATGACGCCGCCGCCCGCGTACAGCGTGTCAGCCATCTCGCGGACGCTGTCGCCGTCGCTCCCGCAGAGGGAAAGCTTGTAGTAGGTCTGCTTGTCGCTGCCCGTATTGCGGGAGGTACCCATGAAGCGGCCCTCGGTGACAATGGCGATGTCGGTCACGCCGAGGTCAAAGAGCTTATCCGCCGCGTTGAAGCCGGCACAGCCCGTGCCGATGATGAGGGTGTGGTACGTCGTTTTCATAGCTTTCTGATGTGCATACCTCCGTCCAGAATGAAGGACTGTCCCGTGGTGTAGCCGAAGGTGCCGTCACAGAGAGCCACCACCGCCTTGGCAATGTCGTCGGGCTGTCCCCAGCGACCCAGAGGCACCAGCCCCTCTGCGATGAGCTTGTCGTATTTATCCTTGACTGTAGCCGTCATGCCTGTGGCGATGATGCCGGGGCAGATCTCGTTGACGGTGATGCCCTCAGTGGCCAGTCGGTCGGCGAAGAGCTTGGTAATCATGGAAACACCCGCCTTGGAGATGCAGTATTCTCCGCGGGAGGTGGAGCTGGTATAGGCTGAGCAGGAGGATATGTTGACGATGGAGCCGCCCTTGCCTTGGGTAATCATTTTGTTTGCGACGAGCTGGGTGAGGAACAGCGTGCCCTTGGTATTGATGCCCATGACGAAATCGTAGGACTCCTCGGTCATCTCCAGAATATCGCGGCGTACCTTGGGGGCAACCCCCGCCACGTTGACGAGGACAGCGATATCCCCCCGGGCGGCGGCGATATCCACCAACTGAGCACGGGAGGCGGCATCCGCCAGATCTCCCCGGATATAGGTGAAGTCAAGCCCTGCAAAGTCGGACAGATCGGCGGCCTCCGCCACGTCCATGCCCACCACGGCAAAGCCTCGGCGGCAGAGGTGTAGGGCGCTTTCCTTGCCGATGCCCCCCAGGACACCGGTGACGATGGCTATACTCATTTCGTGATCTCCTTATACAAATTTCGGTAGTATTCGTGGAAAACGGCGCACCCCGACACCTGTCCAGCCCGCATGAGCTCGGTACACTTGGAGCAGGTGACACAGCACTTTTTCGGGGTGAAGCTTCCTTCCCGATAGTCCCGGTAAAAGTCGGGGTAGGCCAGCCACATACGGCCAAAGCCCACCAGGTCGCAGATGCCCTCGGCAAGCTGTCTTTCGGCCTGCTCCATGAGGTCGTCGCGGTAGTAGGACAACCCCGAGCCCACCACAAGCAGCGCAGGGAATTTGTCCTTGACGTGCTTCTCGATGATCTCAAAGCGGGCCAGACCCACAGCGGGGGCTTCGGGCGGGGGATATCCCCCCTTGCGGTAGGGGCGGTTAACGTGAGGATTGTAGTAGGGATTGCCCACGGTGACGTTGAGCATTTCCACACCCTCCTCTACCAGTTTCTCCAGCAGAAGATCGGGCTCGGTGAGATCCAATTCCCCCGCCTCTGTGGTACCGAATCCGTAGGGGTAGGGCACCATATCAGACACGCTGAGGCGAGTGGTCAGGAGAAAACCGTCGGGAATCACTTGCTTGACCGCTCTCAAACAGTCCAGGTAGAGCCGCGTGCGGTTTTCAAAGCTTCCGCCATAGCGGCCGGGGCGGTGGAAAGCCGACAGAAGCTCCTGAAACAGGTATCCGTGGCAGGATTTCACGTCCACGCCGTCAAAGCCCGCCTCCACCGCCAGCCTTGCAGTCTCGGCGTAGAGGGGCGGCAGGGTGTCCAGATATTTATCGGTGACGATGTGCTCGTCGGAAGCGGGTCTGCGCACCTCGTAGAGAGGATGGCGGTAGGCGATCATGGGGGTGATGCTCTGGCGTCCCGAATGGGTGAGCTGGAGAATCAGGACGGGGGAGATGCCGCAGGTTTCCCGGGCGGTCTTCCTCATATCCTCCGCCATCGCCTTGAAGGCGGGAAGATTTTCGGCCGTCAGCATCATCTGACGGGGGTTCGTTCTCCCCTCGGGACAGACGGCGCAAGCCTCCATCCAGATCAGTCCCGCCCCGCTTTTGGCGGCGCGGATGTATTTGGCAAGAGTCAGTTCTCCGGGACTGCCGTCCGGGTTGCAGTCACAGCCCTCCATGGGTTGCAGAACCACACGGTTGAGGATGCTTTTCGTTTTCACTTGAAGCGCGGTATGGATCATATTCTGATAACCTCCTCAAAAATCAAAGCTTTCATACCATATTTTTTGTCTATTTGTATTATAACAGATAACAAAGAAAAAATAAATACTTTATTTTGCACAAATCATTGCTTTTCTTGCTTTTTTCTGCTATAATACGGATTGGAAAGGATGTGAGGCTTGTGAAGCGTTGTTTTCAAACCAAGCAATATGAATTCACCTATTCGGAAAACCATGTGGACAGCTACGTTTTGTGGGACAATCATTGCCACGCTCGTTACGAGATGATCGCCGTGCTGGAGGGCGATATCAGTATTATGCTGGAGGGGCGGTGCTGCCGCTTAACCGAGGATCAGTACATCATAATCCCCCCTCTGCTCTATCATGCCGTCACCGCCAACAAGCAGGGCGACTATAAGCGGGTTACCGCCTTCTTCGATATTCAAGCCGTTCCCTCTGTCCTGCGTGAGGAATTCACCCAAAACGACGCACAGCCGGCCATATATTCATCTTCCTTAATCAAGGATATCCGGATCTGCTGTCAGGAAGAAAAGGCGGCTTATTACGAGCCTTTGATCGAAAGCCTCATGATTCCACTCTTCTATAACAGTCTGAAGGCACCCGCCGCCGGAATCGGAGACACCGAGGTTGACCAATTCATTTTGAAGCTTATCAAATATATTGATGACAATCTATGCAAAAGAATCACCCTGGAGGATCTGGCCAGATATACCGCACGCTCCAAATCGTTCATCTGCCATCGATTCCGGGAAATTATGGGCATTCCGCCCGGTCAGTACGTTCTGCAAAAGAAAATGGCTTTTGCCCAAAAAATGATCCAGGAAGGACATCCCCCCACCCTCGTGGCCTCACAAATCGGATATAAAAACTACGGGACCTTTTACCGTATGTACATCCAGCATTTCCGTAGCGCCCCCTCCCTCAAGCAAGCCTCCGGCGCCAGCGTGTGAATCGAACGGAGGTCAGCGCGTTTGTATGAATGGTAAAGTGTGTACTGACTATAAGGGGATACCCGAGATGGTAAGTGCGGAGTTGTGTTGTTTGTTTGAGCTGCGCAGGGCTCAAACTCTAAGCAGTGCGGGCAAGAGGACTTGAAATCCTCCGCTTCGCTCCGGGGCAAGATGCACCGACAGAGTGCCAACGATATGCTCGCTTGCATCTTGCAGAGGTTCTGCATTACCCCTTACTCGTAGCAAAAACAGAGAAGGAGCCGCTTGGCGCCCCCTTCTCTGTTTTTGGTGCGGGCAAGAGGACTTGAACATCCTCCGCTTCGCTCCGGGGCAAGATGCACCGACAGCGTGCCAACGAAAGACTCGCTTGCATCTTGCAGAGGTTCTGCTTTACCCCCTATCCGCACCAAAACAAAAACAGAGCACACAAGGTGCTCTGCTCTTGTTTTGGTGCGGGCAAGAGGACTTGAACCTCCACCGAGTTGCCCCGACTAGAACCTGAATCTAGCGCGTCTGCCAATTCCGCCATGCCCGCGCGGAACAGGTGATATTATAGCACAAACGGGGGAGCTTGTCAAGAGGTTTTTCGAAAAAAGTTTGAGCTTTTTGCGGTTTTTTGAGGTTTTTTTGAGGGCTCACGGCTGCTGTTACGCGGCTTCCGAGGCCTTGGCGGTGCGCTTGCGGCGGATGAGGAAAAAGACTCCGTAAAAGGCGGCTATGTAAACGAGGAACAGCACGACCACACCAATGGGATAGAGCACAGGACTGCCGCCCATAAGATTGTAGAGAATATCGTAGGGCGTACCGTCGCCTCGCACGAGGAACATATAGTTGGTGTCCAAGAGGATATTCGATACATAGGCGGCCATACAGAACACACAGAGGATGCCGTAAGTGATGGGGATGTTCCGTTTTTTCATACTGGCTTGCCCCGAAAGGACAATGTAAAGGGAGGCGAATCCCGAAATGCAATGGGTCAGGCCCGATGCAACGTTATCCAGAGATAGAACGGGGTAGGCGTTGTAGTTCTGTCCCGCACCGACGGTACCCAGAACGGCACCCAGAAGGCCGAAGACAAACACGAAATCCAGCGCGGCTTCCTTGACCCGCCCCTTGGCAAAGGCGGCCAGGGGGATGGTGATGAGCTGGATGCTGCACAGGAACAGCGGAAGATGATTCTGCCAGGTAGAGGGGTCGTCGCTCCGATAACACATGATGGCGATCTTGGCGATCTCGATGGCATCCATGAGGATGGCGGTCAGGATCAGCACCTTGTTGCGGGTGTGGATATCCCGGTTACGGTTCCGCAAGCCGAGCCAAATGGCCAGAGCAATCATAAGGCAAAGCAGGGAGCCTACGAACAGGATGTGCTGCCAAGATAAATAGCCCTCGGGCTCGCGGGTATAGCCGCCGATGCCAAGAAATTCTTTCATGGAATACTCCTTTTTTGAGTGGACAAAGCCATTATTTCCGTGCCGCGCGGTGCCCGGCGTCGGCATTTCGTCTCAGGCGGGCGGGTAAGAGACTGAACGCCAAAAGCATCTGAGATGGGAGGTAGAAGGCCCAGGCCAGATCAAAGCCCGGATGGTTGATACGGTCGATGAGGGAGCCCTCGGGCACGGTCAGGTAGCCGTCCAGAAAAGCAAAGCCCACCAGGGTGTCGCAGAGGAGGAACAAAGTAAAGCCCGCCGCCATAAGAAGCTGTTTCGGTGCCTGCATCCAGGCAAAGACAAGATTCAGAACCAGATTGGCATAGTAAAACAGGGACAGTATGACCACTGCGTCGGCATCCTTGCCCAGCACGGCGGCCGCCGCTGCCATCACGAAAGCCGACAGACACACGCGTGCGATGATCTGCGTGCGGCGGCGGGTCGAATGAATCTCCGCCAGATACAGGCGGGCGGCGTAGGCCAGCTGAGCCACTGAAAAAAACACCATTCCGGGGAGCTGATTCGGCGACGGTGGCAAAACCAAAAAATAATCGGCGCAGACCGTCAGAAACAGGGCAGTCTGGGTCAGCAGGTACTCCCGTGAACGCTCCATAAGCAGAAGACAGAACAGGCAGGCCAAAGCCACGGCGGCAAAGCGCAAAAGCCTTCCGTATTCACTCTCCGTCTGGAAACGGATCCCCAGCAGGGTCTCCGTGACCAGAAACAACGCCGCCGCGCCCGTCAAGAGGGGCTTGGACTTCATCATGGTCAAGCTTCCCTTTTGCGATTTCGCCATCCCATCAGGCAGAGGATCCCCTTTTCCAGGGCGAAGATGAGCCCCGCAACGGCAGAGAAGCCCAGGAGATACAGCGCAAGGAAAGCGGGATACGGAACCACGGGGTAGATGGAGGACAAAACGGGAAGCGTGCAATCATGATAGGGGCTGATGAAGAACATATTGAAGGTGATATCGCCCATACCTGCGGCGACCAGGGCGGCATGGACGCCCAGATTCATGGCCATAGCCCCGACGGCCAGGATACCGAATACGATCAATCCCTTCGCAAAGAAGCGCATATTCATGCGGCGACGGTTCCAAGCCACCATCAGGATGCCCAGCACGATCTGGCTTCCGTGATGCACCATGGTCTGGATATTGATCCCGATCATGCTGATGAAGACGTCACCGGGATAGGCCATGACGGCCAGGCCACCGAAAAGGGAGAAGGTGGCGAGGAAGCTCATGACGGTGCTTCGGACTCGCTCACTCTTTGGGAAAATGGCGAAGGGGAGAACGTACAGGGGAGAAGAGCAGAACTGGAAGGGGAAGGCGTACCACTGGTAGCTCCAGTCGGCAACGTCGTCGGTCACATCCAGGGAGAAGACCAGTTGCTTATAGACCTCCAGCGTAACCATCACGATCCAAGCCACCAGCAAAAACCGCCGCCGGGTCTTATCCGAGGCATCCCGCCATCTCCACACGCAAAGAATGGCCGCACCCACCGTAAGGAGCAGGAACGCAATATGCCAGACACCGAATGAAGCGGGCGTCGGCATATCGGCCTGCCATATATGTACAAGCTTTTCAAACAGATTCATGGTCTATATCTCCGTTTGCGTATTTTCGACAGGACTATTATAGCACAAATCCGTGCCGAACGGATATAAAACCGCAAAATTTAATAGTATTAAATATTTCACACCCCACCCGGGGGCTCTTTCGCAAAAAAACAGCTTCCCCCTGCGGTTTCTTTTGGAAAAATTCTTGATTTTCGCCCGTATTTGTGCTATAATGTATTTGTAGAAAATTTTTCATTCCATGAAAAGATTTTTCATTCCATGAAAAGAGGTATAAAACAATGGCAAAGAGCGTTCAAGACATCCTTAACCTCATCCAAGAGCAGAACATCAAGATGGTGGACTTCAAGATGGTGGATATCAACGGCCAGTACCGTCATGTCACCATTCCCGCCGAGAACTTTTCCGAGGACACCATGAGAAGCGGCATCGGCTTTGATGCCTCCAACTACGGGTACGCCGTGGTGGAGAAGAGCGACATGGTCTTCATTCCCGACCCCGACACCGCCGTGATCGACCCCTTCTGCTCCATCCCCACTCTGTCCATGACGGGCAACGCCATGATTATCGACACCCCCGAGAACCGTCCCCTGCCCCAGTACCCCCGCAACATCATCCGCGCGGCTGTGCAGTACATGCAGGACAGCGGCGTGGCCGATACCATGAAGATCCTCCCCGAGTTCGAGTTCTACCTCTTCGATAACGTGGGCTGGGAGGTCAGCGGCCGCCAAGTCTCCGCCACCGTGGACGCCAAGCAGTCCTACTGGAACAGCGCCACCGAGGGCCTGGGCGTGGTGGTCCCCAAGCAGAAGAACTACCACATCGCCAAGCCCTTTGATATCTCCTACGAGTGCCGCAGTGAGATGTGTATGCTCATGAAGGACATGGGCATCGAGATCAACTACCACCACCCCGAGGTGGCCGCTTCGGGCCAGTTCGAGATCGAGCCCCAGCTGGGTGAGGTGGTCCACATGGCCGACGCCACCATGCAGATCAAGTATATCATCCACAACACCGCTCTGAAGTACGGCAAGACCGCCACCTTCATGCCCAAGCCCATCTACGGCGAGGCAGGCAGCGGTATGCACGTCCATATGCTTCTGTTCAAGGACGGTCAGCCCGTATTCTCGGATGACAACGGCTACGCCCACCTGTCCGAGACTGCCCACTACTTCATGGGCGGACTCCTGAAGCACATCGCCTCCCTCTGCGCTCTGACCAACCCCTCTACCAATTCCTTCAAGCGCCTGGTCCCCGGCTTTGAGGCCCCCGTCACCGTGGGCTATGCCACCTCCAACCGTAGCGCGGTCATCCGCATCCCCGCCTACGCCAAGAGCCCCGACAAGCGCCGCTTCGAGCTCCGCAATCCCGACGCCACCTGCAACCCCTACTTCTGCTACGCCGCCATCCTCATGGCGGGTCTGGACGGTGTGAAGAACAAGATCGACCCTCACGCCGAGGGCTGGGGTCCCTACGACTTCAACCTCTACCACCTCTCCGACGAGGAGAAGGCCAAGCTCAAGGGCCTGCCCACCAGCCTCCCCGAGGCTCTGGACGCCCTGGAGGCCGACCACGACTACCTGACTGTAGGCGGTGTCTTCCCCGAGGAGCTCTTGAAGAATTTCATCAAGAACAAGAGAGCCGAGTGCGCCGAGCTTTCCAAGATCCCTCATCCCGCCGAGTTCGATAAGTACTACAATCTGTAATGACAAAAGGGGCGTGCCGTACAGGTGCGCCCCTCTGCATAGGAGGAAAGCATGGGACTTTTCAGCAAAAAGGAAATGGATACCGCCGCCGCCGAGGCCTTTTGGGCGTGGTTTGCGGAGAAAGAGGAGTGGATCCTCGCCAATCTCAAAACCAACGGCATGGACGTGGTCTGGGCCATCGACGCCCGGATCAAGCCTGTGTTCCCATACTTCAAAAAGGAGCTGGAATTCCAGCTGGGCTTCAACGAGGGCAAGGGGGAGTTCTTCTTCTTCCACTTCGGGAACAAGCACCTCATGCGGGACGGACAGGCATGGGCGGAGCTGATGCCCGCCGACCTGAAGGCAAGATGGACGGTCATTCTTGAAAAGTAATGACTTGAAAAGCGGGGTGTACCGCACGGTGCGCTCCCATATGTAAAGGTGATTCTATGGCGAAAAAAGAAAAGGTCAAGTCTCCCAAGAAGGGACGAAAAATCCGCCCATCCAGGTGGATCATTTCGGCGATCATCATGCTGGCGATGTGGTTGGTGGGTATGCTCCTGTCCCACTGCCTAACGGCGCTTTTGTGTGTGGTGGGGAGCATCGTTTGCGTGATCCTCTTCATCATAGGCCTTCGAGCAGAACCCACCTATCCTAATTCTTTGTGGGGCGTTTCCATTGGCTTGATCGGTGGGATGTTTTCCTTTGCGGGCAACGTCCTTACCATGTTTGACTATTCGTACTGCGATAACGGTATGCCTTTTTGGAAGATCTCCCTCGTCTTGAGTCTGGTGATCGGCATTCTCGTTACGGTTACGTGTTTTCGGAAGATCGACGGGTTTCGGTGGAAGCTCCTTTCCATTGGCCTCGTGGCGTTGTTGGCATTTTTCCTGGTCTGGCCGTCTCTGAATCATATGAATTGCCTGTTGGATTTTCAGCCGCCCGTGGAAAGGCAAGCGGTCATTGAAAACGCGGATTGCATTCAGCATGGCAAATCACCGACGACGTGTAAGTTCAGCATGACCCTGGACGGAGAGAGGGTATATCTGAGCGTGCCATGGACAGTTTACCGCAAATACAACGAAGGCGACACCTACACCTTCTATGAGTACAAGGGCGCGTTTGGCGAGCCCTTTTATTTGGCGAAAGAATAGAAAATGATCCCATATCCTTGACCACCCCGACGGTTTTCCGTTGGGGTTTTTTGTCCCCCACCCACATTCTGCCTTCTATCTTCTCTTGACTTCTCCCCCCGCCTGTGGTATAATGCTTTCAGAAAAGCGGGAAGGGCATCCATTCCCCAAAAACAAGGAGGATTGCGCCATGACCACAGCCACCATGGAATTCCTGTCCCACCTGGATCAGCTCTGCGAGGAGAGGAAGGCGGCCATCCGCGCCGCCGCCGATACCGTCACGGTCACGGGTACAACCTACTACGTCAGCAACGGGGGCGATGACAATTCAGACGGTCTGACCCCCGAGACTCCGTGGCAGACCCTTTCCCGGGTTTCGGATGCCGAGATTTCCTACGGGGACTGCATCCGCTTCAAGCGGGGGGATCTCTTCCGCGGACAGGTCAAGACCAAGCCCGGAGTGACCTACGCCGCCTATGGCGAGGGGGAGAAGCCCCGCTTCTACGGCTGGGACAAGAGCCTTTGCGATCCTGCTCTGTGGGAGCCGTACGATGAAGCCCGCCGCATCTGGAGGCTCACCGAGCCCATCCTCGATTGCGGTACCATCGTCTTCAACGGCGGTGAGACCCACAGCCGCAAGCTCATCCCCTCCTACATCGGCAGGCGATTCGTCTGCCGCGAGGACGAGAGCCGTCTCTTTGACGTGGCTACCGATATGACTCGGGATCTGGATATGGTCTGCTTCTACGACGAGCGGCTGACCGAGATCCCCACACGGGGGGAGAGCTTTCCCATCCCCGTCATCGACGGCGAGAGCTACGGGGAGCTGTACCTGCGCTGTGACGGGGGCAACCCCGCCGAGGTCTTCTCCGAGATCGAGGCCCTGCCCCGCAGGCGCATCTTTGTGCTGGCCTGTAACCCCGACGTGACGGTGGATAACCTCTGCATCAAGTACACGGGCGACCACGCCATCGCGGGGGGCGGTCAATGTCTGAAGGGGCTGACCGTGACCAACTGCGAGCTGGGCTGGATCGGCGGCTCCATCCAGCACTACTACGGCACCGACCCTAACTACCCCGAGGGCGGGCGGGGCACCGTCACCCGCTACGGAAACGCCATCGAGATCTACGGCGGCTGTGACGGCTATCGGGTGGAGAACTGCTACATCTACCAGGTCTACGACGCGGGCATCACCCACCAGATCTCCACGAACGGCGGCTTCTACGCCCTGAAGAATATCCGCTACGCCCATAACCTTATCGAGCGTTGCGTCTACTCCATTGAGTATTTTCTGGAGAAGAACGGCGGGGACGAGGCCAGCTACATGGAAAACTGCGAGATCTGCCACAACATCCTGCGCTTCTCGGGCTTTGGCTGGGGCCGGCAACGCCACAACGTAAGCACCCCCGCCCACATCAAGGGCTGGAGCTACGAGAATACCGCGAAAGATTTTTCGGTACATCACAACCTCTTTGACCGCGCCGCCTACCGTATGCTCCACACGGTGGCCCGCGATCCCGAGAGCTGTCCTGCCCTGTACGGGAATACCTACGTCCAGACCCTCGGCGGGATGCTGGGTCAGTACGGCGGGAACCGCGAGGCCGAGCCGCCCGTGATCCCCTTTGACGGGGATACGGAGCGGGTGCTGACCGAGGAATGGGGCGAGAGGGAGCCGACGGTGTACGGGGTCGAGTGAACCCGTTTCACCGCAAAACAAAGTAAAGGAGGCCTTTTGTCATGGCAAAAATGTCCGAACAAGAAAGGATCCTATTCCGTACGCTCTACCGCGCGTTGGATCTCCGCGGCTGGATCGTAGCAGCGGTCACCATGCTGGCGGTGTGGGTGGTCGGCGTGCTCCTGCCCCTTCGGTGGGCGGTGCTCCTGTCCATCCTTGGTATAGCCGCGTCCATCGTGGGACTTGTGATCAGCGCCCGCGCCATCAAGGCAGGAAGGCGGGATCCGCTGTTCCCCATCTGGCTTGGCGTAGGGCTGGGCTCCCTCTTCCGATTTTTCGGCATGAGCAACGCCTACACGTATTATGCGGAGCCCTTTTACCCCTTCTGGAAGCTTGCGCTGATCCTCGGTCTGGCCGTCGGTGTGTTTGTGACGGTCAAATGGGCATGGAAGCACATAGGCTTTTGGCTGCGGCTCGGCAGTATCTTTGCGACCTCTCTTGTGGCGTTCTTCCTTGTCTTAACCATGATCTGCCATCTGAATCTCCTCTTGGACTTCACCCCGCCCGCCGAGCGGCAGGCCGTCATCGTGAACAAGAACGAGCATGACAACGGGAGATCCTCCGACACCTTCTATTTTGAGTTTATCGTAGACGGAGAACCCTTTGAACTGGAGGTGGGGCTGGTGGAATACTTCTTGTACGACGAGGGTGACACCTACACCTTCAAGGAGTATAAGGGCGCGTTTGGGAAGCCCTTTTATGCGAGAGATTAAGCTGACCATACATAAAACGACCCGACGGGATCATCCTTCGTCGGGTCGTTTTCATATTCAGGATAAAAAATTGTTTATTTTACCTTAACCCCTTGACAAGCATAGATTTCCGATGTATAATATATACACCTCGTAAATGTATGCATAGAATTAGAAGGGAGAAACAAACATGAAGATCAGTAAAGAATTACTCAAAGGAAGTACGGCTCTTATGGTACTGCGCGTCATTGCTGAGGAGGATATGTACGGCTACCGTATCATCCGCGAAATCGCTACCCGCTCGAAAGATACTTT
>JAGBAS010000117.1 GCA_017938885.1 Clostridia bacterium | reverse complement strand
TCTCTTTACACCCTTGTATATTGCCAACTATTGCGAGAACTATTGCGTGTACTGCGGCTTTAATTGCTATAACCACATCAACCGAATGAAGCTCTCTATGGAGCAGATCGAAAAGGAAATGAAGGTCATTGCCGACAGCGGCATGGAAGAAATTCTCATCCTTACGGGCGAAAGCCGTGCGCAGAGCAACGTGGAGTACATCGGTGAAGCCTGCAAGCTGGCGAGAAAGTATTTCCGTATGGTCGGACTTGAAATATATCCAGTCAATACCGATGAGTATAAATATCTCCACGAATGCGGAGCGGATTACGTGACTGTGTTCCAAGAGACTTATGACACCGACAGATACGAACAGCTCCACCTGCTTGGTCACAAGCGTGTATGGCCGTACCGCTTTGATGCACAGGAAAGAGCCTTGCGCGGCGGTATGAGAGGTGTGGCATTCTCGGCATTGCTCGGTCTCTCGGACTTCCGAAAGGATGCCTTGGCAAGTGCGTTGCACGTCTATTATTTGCAGAGAAAATATCCTCACGCCGAGATGTCGCTGTCTTGCCCAAGACTTCGTCCTATCATCAACAATGACAAGATCAATCCCCTTGACGTTCACGAAAAGCAGCTTTGTCAGATCATTTGCGCATACCGTATCTTCCTGCCTTTCGTTGGTATCACCGTATCCTCCCGTGAGAGCGCGGAATTCAGAAACGGCATCGTAAAGATCGCTGCCACCAAGGTATCGGCAGGTGTATCCACGGGTATCGGAGATCACGAAAGCAAATATAGCGGCAAAGAGAGCGACGAGGTTCAGGGCGACGAGCAGTTTGAGATCGACGATAACCGCAGCCTTGACAAAATGTATAAGGATATTGAGGGAGAAGGACTTCAGCCCGTGCTGAACGATTATCTCTACGTATAAGGAGCGAATATGAAAAACTTTGATACAACACTTTATTTTATCACCGATTCCACGGGCTTTGAGGAAGCAGAATTTCTCCATCGTGTAGAGGAAGCACTCGAAGGCGGCACGACCATTCTTCAGCTCCGTGAGAAAAACAAATCCACAATGGAGTATATAGACCTTGCGGAAAAGGTACACGAGCTTACAAAGAAATACAACGTTCCGCTTATCATTGATGATAGAATCGATGTGGCTTTGGCTGTAGGCGCGGAAGGTGTTCACCTCGGCAAAGAGGATATGCCGATTGCAACAGCAAGAAGAATCCTCGGAGATAACTTCATTATCGGAGCTACTGCAAAGACAGTTCCTTGGGCACTTGAAGCTTATGAGGGTGGAGCTGATTATCTCGGTGTCGGCGCGATCTATCCGACAACCACAAAGGTTAAGACGGTACTGACCTCTACCGATACCTTGGCTGATATCTGCAAGGCTGTTCCGATCCCCGTCAATGCCATCGGAGGGCTTAACAAAAACAACATCGACGTTCTCGCAGGCATTCCCATTGCCGGTATCTGTGTTGTTTCCGCTATTATGAAAGCCGAAAGCCCCAAGATCGCAACGGTAGAGCTGAAAGCAAGAGCGAAGGAACTCGGAATCATATGATCAGGGGAGCAATATTTGATTTTGACGGAACGCTCGTCGATTCCATGTTCATATGGGATACCTTTGGAGAGGATTATCTCCGCACACTTGGAAAAGAGCCAAAGGAAAACCTTACCGAAACCTTCAAGACATTTACGCTTGAACAAGCGGCTGAATATTACAGAGAGCATTACAGCGTGACACTTTCGGTCGGTGAGATCGTCGATGGCGTGAACGAGATGGTCTCCGAGATATACAGAACCAAAGTCGCGCTCAAAAATGGTGTGCTTGAATTTCTCCGTGATCTGCAAATCAAAGGCGTAAAAATGTGTGTGGCAACGGTTACGGACAGACCGATCGTAGAGGATGTGTTGAACAGGCTTGGTATCCGTGATTCCTTTGCCGAGATATTCACCTGTGCCGAGGTGGGATACAACAAGGAAACACCGCACATTTATCGGGCGGCACTTGAAGTTCTCGGCACGAAAAAGGATGAAACCGTCGTGTTTGAGGATGCGCTTCACGCCTTAATAACAGCGAAAAAAGATGGTTTTAAGGTTGCGGCAGTTTATGATAGGCACGAAAGAAACCAAACTCAAATGAAAGAAAACGGTGATTATTACATCACCGACTTCAAAACAGCTCAAATCTAAAAAATAGCGGCAGACCGGGGGCACCACTCTTTGTCGCTCAAGAAAAAATAATGTTAGGAGAATGAAAATGAAAACAGCATTATCAATCGCGGGAAGCGATTCCTGCGGAGGCGCCGGTATTCAAGCAGATTTGAAAACAATGACGATGAATGGTGTTTTTGCCATGAGTGCGATCACAGCGCTGACGGCACAGAACACAACCGGCGTCCGAGCCATTCAGGAGGCAACTCCCGAATTTTTGAAGGATCAGATCGATGCGGTATTCGAGGATATTCGTCCCGATGCCGTAAAAATAGGAATGGTCAGCTCGGCAGAGCTTATTCGAGTAATTGCCGACCGACTTACCTATTACAAAGCGGAGAACATTGTAGTCGATCCCGTGATGGTGGCAACAAGCGGTTCTGAATTGATGAAAACCGATGCGGTATCGGTACTGACAAGAGAGCTTCTTCCTCTCGCTACTCTTGTGACACCCAATATCCCCGAAGCAGAAGTTTTATCAGAACAGACCGTTCACACGAAGGAAGATATGGAACGTGTGGCGAAGATGATAGGCGATACCTACGGATGCTCTGTGCTTCTCAAGGGCGGTCATAGCGTAAGTGATGCAAACGATCTTCTGTATGTAAACGGCAGCTACAAATGGTTCATCGGTAAGCGTATCAACAATCCCAACACACACGGCACGGGCTGTACGCTCTCAAGCGCAATAGCATCAAACCTCGCAAAGGGATATGACCTTGAAACCTCTATCAGGAGAGCAAAGGATTATATCTCGGGCGCACTTGCCGCGATGCTCGATCTCGGACAAGAATCAGGGCCTATGAATCATGCTTTTGATCTGAATGGAAAATATGCGGAGGAAAACTGAAATGAAGCTAATTGATAAAATGACAGCCGCAACTGCGGATATCTGGGCTGAATACAATAAGCACCCATTTGTAAAAGGAATTGAGGACGGAACACTCGACCGTGAGAAATTCAGATATTACATCATACAGGACTATCTTTATCTGATCGAGTACACCAAGGTGTTTGGCATTGGAATTGCCAAAGCTAAGAGTATCGAAACCACCAAACTGTTTGCTTCCTACGTGCATCTTCTGACCGACGGTGAAATGGATATTCACAGAGGTTATATGGGCAGGTTCGGCGTTACCGAAGCGGAGCTTGCTGAAACACCTCGTGCGCTTGATAATCTTTCCTATACCTCGTATATGCTCCGTGTTGCCTATGAGGAAGGAGAAGCAGAGGTATTGGCGGCGATCCTTTCCTGTGCTTACAGCTATGAGATGATTGCCCGCAATATCGTCAAGAACAATCCTAATTCCGTCAATCACGAATTTTACGGTGATTGGATCAAAGGCTATGCAAGCGATGAGTACAGCAAAGAGAACGTTGTGCTTTTTGAAATGCTTGAAAAGCTAACCGAGCATTACACCGACGAGCAGAAACAGCACATCGTGGATATCTACGTTGCCTGCTCACGCTACGAGCTTGCATTTTGGGATCTGTCTTGGAATATGAGCAAATAAGATTATGAAAAGGTGTGTAATTGTAGGCGGTGCTGATATATCAAACTACGGTAGGATCAACGGCATCATAACAGGCGAAGATTATGTTATCTTCTGTGATAGCGGACTCAAGCATATGGATAAGATTGCCGTAAATCCGACCCTTATCGTAGGCGATTTCGACTCACATGAGAATCCGCAGCTTGATACCGAAACCATTGTTCTGCCTTGCGAAAAGGATGATACCGACACGGTGTTTGCCGTGAAGGAAGCGATCAAGCGAGGATATACGGATTTTCTTCTGATAGGCGTTATAGGAGCAAGGCTCGACCATACTCTCGGAAACGTATATATCCTTGAATACTTGGACGAGCTTGGACTCAAAGGCAAGATCATTGACGACTATTCAGAAATGGAGCTTGTATCCTGTGAGCCTGCCTATATCGAGGATTCCTATGCCTTCTTTTCGCTGATCAATATTACAGGTATGGCGAAAGGAATCACCATAGAAAACGCAAAATATCCGTTGAACGATGCGGAGATCACCTGCGGATACCAATACGGTGTCAGCAACGAGGTCATATCAGGACACACGGCAAAGGTGTCTGTCAAAGAAGGAAAATTGCTTTTGATCAAGGATTACAGATGAAAGCAGGGCTGGCGAAATCAATCGTCAGCCCTCAAACTTTGCATCGCTGAAGTCAAAGAAAAGGCTCTGAAAATTACTTTTCAGAGCCAAAATGGTCGAAGTGGCGGGACTCTGAACTCCGAACTCACCTGCGGCGAGTTCATCAAGCCGCCCTGAGAGAATGAAAAAGGGAACGGCGTTTGCGGCTTGAAGCGATCTCTTACCCGTCGATTGCGACCAATACAAAGGGGAGGCTAAAGCCTCCCCTTTGTATTGGTCGAAGTGGCGGGACTCGAACTCGCGGCCTCCAGTACCCGAAACTGGCGCGCTACCACCTGCGCTACACCTCGTAACTGTAATATTATAGCATAATTTTTGCGCTTTGTCAAGGGGATTTTCGAAAAATCCCCTTGAAGAAGCTTTGGAAAAGGCCGAGTGAGAATCAATCGAAACCGTGTGCAGGCTCATCCCTCAGTGCAGGCGTGTCAGGCAGTCCGAGGTGATGAGATTCTCTCGGTTGCAGACCACCAGCACGCGGCCGCAGGCGTATTCCTCGCAGAGTGCCGAGAGGTGGGTATAGTCGGTATTGCCCGTGAGGTTGACCATGAGGATATCGAAATGGCGGGCGAGGAAGGGAACCATGCTGTTGGCAAAGGAAT
Source organism: Clostridia bacterium (assembly GCA_017938885.1). Classification (GTDB taxonomy): domain Bacteria; phylum Bacillota; class Clostridia; order Oscillospirales; family CAG-272; genus CAMEON01. The sequence continues at coordinate 9,449 of JAGBAS010000117.1, read as the reverse complement.
CCTTCGCCAACAGCAGACGGGGACGGGACTCCCCTTGTGCGGCGGCTTCCTTGTCCAGGATGAAGAGCAGGTCGTGGGTGCCATCCAGGAAGGCACTGTATTTATCCTTTTCGGTCAGGTATTTTTCGCTGATGAAGCCCGATTCGATGACGGCTCGGAGCTCGTCTCCTTTGCGCTCAAGAACGGTGTAGCGGCTGTCGTCAGCGGCTTCCCAGATCTCCAGCGTGTCGGGAGGGATGAAGGCAAGCCCTGCGCGGGCGTGGGTGGTGCCGTAAAATGCGGGAATCTGTTTCACCGCAAAGGCCTCGGCGGGGAGAATCTGATCCTGCATCCCCCAGGACTCCATGACGGCGGTATAGGCCGTGTAAGCACCTTGGGTGGTCCAATGGTGGTCGGTGCGGTAGTAGACGTACTCCCCTGCCTGATGCAGCTCACGGAAGGTGCTCAGCAGCTCTACGCTGTTGACGTGAGCACCGCTTAGGGTGGTTCGGATGGTTTCGTCCAGCCCATCGGAGATATCCGAGGGGTAGGCGAAATCCCCGATGGTCACGTCAATGGTACGGGGGGCCAGAAGCACACAGAGGGGAATCCGTTGGGCGGAGAGGGTCTCATCCAACGCAATCAGGGCGTTTAGCCCCTTCTCCACGTGGGCGGGACTGTAGTAGTCGGTGTTCTCCAACCGCTCGAAGCGGGAGAGATATGCATCGAAGCGGCGCACCGCCAGCTGGCCGTTCTTGCCCACCAGTACCCCATTGCACTCTCCCCGCAGAGCCCCCAGCTCGCCTACGGCGTGGAGTCCCACCCACATATGACGCAGGGGAAACTGATCCGAATAGTAGTCGATGAGCTGAGCGGAGATTTTGCCGTCCAGCCAATTCTCGGCGGTAAGGTCGGGGAAGGTTTGGAGAGACCGGTTTTCCTCGGGGGAGAAGGTCAGATCGGGCACGATCCAGAAGGCTGTGCCGAACCCGAAGATCAGGGCGAGGAACAGGGCGGTTACGGTGATATTGATCTTTCGTTTCATAAGGATCCTTTAAAAAATGAAATAGAGGAAGGGACTGAAGGTACCGCTGACCATGTAAGCCACGGACAGAAGCAGGGCGAATCCGATCAGGACGGGGCGCAGAACCGTCCAGCGGGGACGGCTCGTTTCCAGCCCGGCCAAGAGCTTTGCGGGGAAGGGAGTGGCGGCGATCACCGAAACGGCCAACAGCGGCAGAGCCCGCAGCAGCTCGTAGCCCACGGTCGCAGAAGCGAAGCCTGCGGTTCCGATACCGAATAGACCGCCAATGACCGAAAAGGCCTCGGAGAGGGTGGTGTGGTCGAAGATCATCCATCCCATGCCCACCAGAAGGAGTGCCCAGATATGCCCCAGCGTGCGGGTGGCGGTGTTTTTATCGAACCACTTGAGCAGGAAGACCTTTTCCAGGGCGAGGATGATGAAGTAGAACACACCCCACAAAACGAAATTCCAGGATGCCCCGTGCCAAAATCCTGTGAGAAGCCAGACGACGCCCATGTTGAAGAACTGACGGGGCAGCCCCTTGCGGTTGCCTCCCAGGGGAATATAGACATACTCGCGGAACCACGACGACAGGGAGACGTGCCACCGCCGCCAGAAATCGGTAATGGAGGAGGCCAGGTAGGGATAGTTGAAGTTTTCCAGAAACTCAAAGCCGATCATACGCCCCAGACCGATGGCCATGTCGGAGTAGCCCGAGAAGTCAAAGTAGATGTGGAGGGTATAGCAGAGCACCATGAGCCAGGCGGTCAGGGTAGTGGGCTCCACCGTGTAGACCGTGCCGAGGTAGGCGTAGACGGCGGCCAGGGAATCACCCAGCAGGATCTTTTTGGCAAATCCCACCGTAAAGCGGCTGACACCCGAGGAAAACTTGTCCACCGAATGCCTGCGGGTGATGAGCTGGTCATCCACGTCGCGGTAGCGAACGATGGGACCTGCGATGAGCTGGGGGAACAGGGCTACGTAGGCGCCGAAGGAGATGTAGCTCCGCTGGGTATCGGTACTGCCTCGGTAGAGGTCGATGGAGTAGGACAGGATCTGGAAGGTGTAGAAGCTGATGCCGATGGGCAGGGTCAGACCCTCCATGGGCTGAAGCACCTCCGCAAGCGGAGGAATGAGGGCGAGATTTTCAATGAAGAAATTGGTGTATTTGAAGAACAGAAGCATACCCAAATTGAGGCAGACCGATAGGATCAGCCAGGCTTTCGCCCGCTTCGGGTTACTTTCGCGGTACTTTCCGATGGGGAATCCTGTGAGGTAGGCCACCGTGATGGAAAAAAGCATCACCAGAATGTAGGTTGGCTCGCCGAAGCCGTAGAAGGCCATGCTGAGCAGGAACAGTACCAGATTCCGTCCCTTCAGAGGCATGACGTAGTAGATCAGCAGAGAGAGGGGAAGGAAACCGAAGAGAAATATGGTGGAGGAAAAGACCATAGGGGAATCCTTTCGTGGGGAATGGTAGATTTGGGTTTGTCGAACTGTTTGTTTATGCCTTACCCGCGTTATTTGCCCTCTTACCGCTGCGCGGAGCTCCCCCTCTGGGGGAGCTCCGCCGCAGGCGGGTGAGAGGGCTACTCGCCAAGGGAAACACGAACCAACAGTTCGCTAAACCCCAATTCGAACTCAACATCCAAACAAGGTTTGCGTCACCTTGATGACGTCTCCCGCGCCCATGATGACGATCGTGTCACCCTCTTTGGCCAGAGAGCGGATCGCCTCGGCGGCGTCGGCAGGGGCGGCGCAAAAGTCCGCCTTGTGGGGAGCGATTTGATTGATGTCACGGACTAACCCTGCCGAGGACACGCCATAGACGTTGTCCTCTCTTGCGGCATAGACGTCCATGAGGAGCACCTTGTCGGCCGCGTTAAAGGCGGTCAGAAACTCACCGTACAGGGCGGCGGTGCGGCTGTAGGTATGGGGCTGGAACACGCAGATGAGCCGCCCTCCCTCGGATTCGGCTCCGGAGAGGGCCTTGGCTCCCTCCAGAGTGGCTCTGACCTCGGTGGGGTGGTGGCCGTAATCGTCGTAGACCTTGGCCCCGTTGATGGTTCCCTTGTACTCCATGCGGCGGCCCGCTCCGCAGTAGTGGGCAAGACCCGACAGAATGGCCTTTGGGGGAATCCCGCAGGCATCCATGGCGGCGGCGGCGGCCAGGGCGTTGATGACCTGATGCCGCCCGGGTACGGCCAGGGTGACGGTACCCAGAGCGGCCCCGTAAGCCATGAGCTCAAAGCAGGGAAGACCCCGCTCCATGCGGACGTGACCCGCAGAAAAGGTTGCGGCGGGACTTCCGCTGGCGCTAAAGGTGACCAATCGCCCCGTTCTGCCCCGGTCCAGGGCGCGGCGGGCGGATTCCATGACGTTTTCGTCATCCAGATTCACCACGGTCACACCGTCCCTGCCTGTCAGAGAGGCAAAGCGGGCGAAAGACTCAGTGATCTGCTCCATGTCCTTGAAGTAGTCCACGTGCTCCAGCTCGGCACCCAGGAGAATGGCGATCGTGGGGTTGAAATCCAGAAAGGAATCCATGTACTCGCAGGCCTCGAACAGGAAATGCTCCTTGGAGTTACCCAGACGGTAAGCCCCGCCCATGGGGGCGTAGGCGGCACCCGACAGGATGGTGGGGTCTACCTCGGCATCCAGAAGGATCTGGGCGCACATGGAGGTGCAGGTGCTCTTTCCGTGCATCCCCGCAACTCCGATACGATGGATGTAGTCGGTCATGAGGGCTCCCAGATAGTCGGCGCGGGAAATACGGGGAATGCGGCGGGCTCCGGCCTCGGTATACTCGGGATTATCCGCCGAAATGGCGACGGTATACACTACGAGCCCGCAATTCTCGGGCAGATTGCGGGAGGTGTGTCCGTACAGCACCGTGATCCCCTCAGCGGCGAGGGTGTCGGTGACGGCCGTGCGTGTACGGTCCGAGCCGTAGACGGAAAGCCCGCCCCGGGCTGTCAGCAGAGCGAGGGAGGACATCATAACGCCTCCGATGCCAATGAAGAATACGGAAGAGCCAGCGCGGACGCAGGCATCCAGACAGGCGCGTATACGGGCAGGGCCCTCGTGGGTGTTAGGGGTGGACATGGCAAGCTCCTTTGCGCAATGGATGTCGATGGAAGGGGATTTTTAGCTGTGTGTGCAAAAAATGTGTTTTTTGTGTATATTGCGTGAATGCATAATCGAATACCCTCGAAATACGAGACTATTTGCATATGAATTCACAAAAAATATCCAATTCCGTAAAATGTATTTCACGCAATTAGGTTATACTTGAACCATCCAAATATTTCGCTTATGCGAATTATGGAACGGAGGTGCAAACGTATGCAGATTACCGATGTGAAAGTGAGAAAGCTGTTTGATGAGGGCCCCATGAAGGCCATCGTGTCCGTGACCTTTGACGGTCAGCTGGCGGTTCACGACATCAAGGTCATCAACGCCCGCGACAAGTACTTTATCGTGATGCCGAGCCGCAAGAATCCGGACGACACCTACCGTGATATCGTACATCCCATCAATTCTCAGTTCCGCGCCGCTCTGGAGAAGGCCGTCATCGAGGCCTACTACGAGGCTCTGGAAAACGCTGAGAATGAGGTCGAGGACGCTGAGGAAGCTCCCGTGGAGCTTTGATCGAATCACAGGAATCAGGCTATTTCGCCTATGGGCGGGATGGCCTTTTTCTGTTGCCCGGCCCGGATCAAAGCACTCCATGGCCGCAGAGAAGCTGTCCTCCGCGCACCGTCAGGGTACCGAAGGAAGCACCCCTGTCCCCGAGGCTTCCGGGATTGAATACGAGCAAGGGCTTTGTGACCGCAAAATCCGTCCGCTCGCTGTCCGGGCGCAGATGAAGCTCCAAGGGGGTGTGGGTGTGGCCGAATACCAGCACGTCGGCGTCCAGCCGTACCGCGCGGGCGATGGCTCGGCCAAGCCCTCCCTTGACCCCCTGCGTATGTCCGTGCATGAGTAGGAAGCGGATCCCCTCCGCCGTGAAAAGTACCTCTTCCTCGGGCTTAAAAAGACCGCCGTCCAGAATGAGGGGGGAGGTGAGCCAATCACAGTTACCCGACACCGCCCACAGGGGGCAGGGCAGGTCACAGTAGGTCAGATCCCGCAGACCGTCCCCTGCGAACAGGATGCCGTCGGGGCGGACGCGGCGGATGGCCTCGTCGATACGGTCGGGGCGTCCGTGGCTGTCGGACAGAACCAGCAGGGTCATGGCAGTCTCCTTTCAGCGAGCGTGGACTTGCGGATACGAATACCGCTCCACCAAATAGTATACCACGAAAGCCGTGGTTTGTCCATGGATATTGCATGAATTTTCCAAAGAAATCCCATTTTTTTGTTGCAACCCTGTTATGGCGGCATACCATGAAAGTAGCCGCCCTTTCCGCCGACCCCGCGCGGGTCAAGGCGTACTCTCACGGCGGCGAAAGGGGTATTCTATGCAACTGGATAAAAAGAGCCTGGACCGTCTTCTGAAGCTCAACGACGACCAGCTTCGCGGGGTGTTGGGAAAGCTCCTCGCCGAGTATGGCGTGGACGTTAGCCGAGTTCCGCTCGGGCAGATGGATATGACCGCGCTGCGCACCGTCCTGTCGGCGGCTACCGACGAGGATATTGCCCGCTTTGTACAGATGTTTGGCGGCAGTCCCCAAGGCGGGCAGAGGTGATGGGATGAACCGGGACTTCACCCAAACGGGGAACCTCCCCCCCAATCCGGGAGGCCTGCTGGAACGACTGTTAGACGAGGTTGAGGCACAGGAATCCCGGCCCGCTCCATCGCCCGAGCCGCCGCCCCCGTCCACATCCTCGCCGCCCTCCCCGTCGGAGCCGCCGCCATCTTCAGACCGATCCGCGCCTGCTTCCCCGGGCGGGAGCCCGCTGAGCACGCTCCTTTCCAATCCCGCCCTCCTGGCCGCTCTGCCAACCCTGATGGAGAATCTTACCCCGCTTTTAGGCGGACTGAGCGGCGGGATCGGAGGCACCCCCAACGCCTCCCGTCCCCATTATGCCGACCGCCATACCGCCCTGCTCTGCGCCCTCAAGCCCTACTTAAGCCCTCACCGCCGCGAGACCGCCGAGACGGTCATCCGTCTCTGTCGGGTCTGGGACGCCCTGGAGCGGTCGGGAATCTCCTTGACGGGGCTGTTGGGTTCCCTTGGCGGCGGGACAACACCGCCTCTGGAAGGGAGGGATGACCGTGTACAGTAAAGACAGAGGCATCACCCGCCGCGAGCCTCCCCACCCAACGGGCGACCGCGTCCCCTCCTACCGCCACAGCCCCCCCGAGCGGTTACAGGTTCCCTTCAACTACAGCGGCCACGCCATCGTGGACGGGGAGGAACACCCCCTGGGGAGCCTCTTTTCCCCCGAGACCGACTCCCCGCCGCTCCCCGATCTCCCCGCCGCCGATCAGCCCACCCCCCGCTTCGACGGTCTTCCCCGTGTCAGCGACCTGGGAGACAGCCGCCGCCACGCCCCCCGCACCCTGCCCGCCTCCTTTGCGGTGGCGGAGGAGCCCGTGTCACCGTCCTCTGATCCCTTCGGCATTCCCGCAGAAGCGGTACAGCCATCCCCCGCCGCACCCGTCACGCCAAAACCCGAAAGACCTACGCAAGGACATTCTTTCTTTGCCTCGGCGCGTTCCCTTTTGGGAAACGGCCTGGGACTGGAGGAGCTGCTTCTCCTGGGGCTGATCCTCTTTCTGCTCCGCGAGGGAGAAGGGGAGGAGCGGGGGGATCTGGACGAGACCGTGATCCTTTTGGGTCTTCTGCTTCTTTTGGGGTGAAATTTGCGAAAAAAACTTTACATCCCTCCCCTGTTGTGCTATAATGAATCAACAGCAAGGGAGGGCTTTGGTTTGCCTTCCCCGAAACGTCATGGGGGTAGCGTATATGCCTGAAATTCTTGAGATCATCATGATCCTCTGTTTTGGCGCGTCCTGGCCGTTCAACGTCTACAAGTCCTTCCGTGCCCGTACCGCCAAGGGCAAGAGCCTACTGTTTCTGATTCTCATTGACCTGGGCTACATCGCAGGCATTGCCGCCAAGCTCATGAATCCCGTCTATATGGCCGAAATCGGGGAGAAATGGTACGTTCTGTTCTTTTATTTTCTCAATTTCGCTATGGTCGCCGCCGATATCGTCCTGTACGTCCGCAACAAGAGACTGGACAGGCTGGCCGGCATCTGATTTTTCCCGGAAAAGGAGCAATGATATGAAAAAGAGCATCAGAATTTTAGCCATCGGCAACAGCTTCTCCGAGGACGCCATGGCCTACCTCTGGCATATTCTCCGCGCAGGCGGTGTAGAAGATGTCATACTGGGCAATCTCGTCATTGGCGGGTGTCCCGTGTCCCTGCACGCCGACCATATCGCATCGGGAGCCCCCGCCTACTTCTACTGCAAGAACACGAACGGCGTGTGGGTATGGGAATCCGAGCAGAGCTTCTCCCGAGGCCTTTTGGACGAGGAATGGGATATCATCACCCTCCAGCAGGCCAGCCACGACAGCGGCCTCCCCGAAACCTACGCCCGCCAGGGTGAGGTCATTGACTATATCCATACCCACAAGCGCAACCCTAACGCCGCCCTGTACTGGCACATGACCTGGGCCTACCAGAGCGACAGCGACCACTGGGCCTTCCCCCGCTACGGTTGCGACCAAGCCGCCATGTACGACGCCATTCTGAACGCCGTCAAGATCCAAATCCTGCCCAATGACGCCTATGCAGGGGTCATCCCCTCGGGCGTCGCCATCCAAAGCCTCCGTGCCACCCCCGTAGGCGACACCGTCACCCGCGACGGCTTCCACATGAGCGAGAGCCACGGCCGCTATACCGCCGCACTCACCTGGGCGCAGACCCTCTGCGGCGTAGACCCCGACATCGTGGACTGGGTGCCCGAGGCCTTCGCCGACGCCATCCGCCCCGATCTGGCCTATATCCGTGAGGCGGTCAAGAAGGCGGGAAACACTTTTTTGGCGTGACTCAACTCCATGGAAACAGCCTCCGCAGGTACAAAAACCTACGGAGGCTGTTTTCATGTATCGTCAGGGCTTTCCATAAATCGGGTAGGGGCGCACCTATGTGTGCGCCCTATCTATATCTCTGTTTCGGACGCGCACGCAGGTGCGCCCCTACCGCGTTATGGACGAGTGTGCAAAAAAGATGACAGTAATAGGGGGACGTTACGGTAATGCCCGCAGAATACAGTACGCCTTCCCGAAGGCCCCCTCATAGACCTCCACCACCACGGGCTCCCCGACCTCGGCCTCCCGATAGTCCGACGCGGCCACATCCAGGTCCAGCTCCTGCCCCTCCACCGTGACCGTCAGGAAACAGCGGGTCATCTTGCCCGCCGAGGTGTGCTTGTCCTTCACCGTAACGGTGTAGGCGGTGGGCTTACTCGTATCCAGCGCGCAGTTGAGATTATGCACCGTAAAGGTCAGAATGGCAAAGCTCATGAGCAAGACCAGAAAGGGAAGTGCGATGCGCTCGGAGAGCCTGTCATCCTTCAATTCGATGCTCCCCTTGACCAGAAAGAACACCGTGACCCCCGCAAGCAGCAGGGACAGGATCAGGGGAACCTCCCAGAGATGCAGGAATTTGGTCGGCTCCACGAAGGTGTAGGTTGTCACCCCCACGAGGGTCATCAGTATTTCAAACATCAAAAGGCACCCATTCAGAAAGGGGCGGTAGGACAGGTAGACCGACAAAAACAGGTAGCGGGCGCAGTAGGCGGCGTGGGACACCAGCAGGATCGCCGACAAAAGCAAGGTCAGACGGGGGAAGGGAAGAAGGGCACCCTGCATCATATTGACCACCGAGGCCACCGCCAATATCCGCCCCGGGACCGTGGGACGGGAGGAGTGGATGAAGGCGAAGTATAGAACGCCGATGCCCATGAGCAGGAAGGGAAGGACGGACAGGATCACCACGTCGGTTACGGCGGAGGGCAGAAGCCCCATGACGCACATGGACACGAACCCCGCGATGATGAGACCGATACCCCACCCGAAGCCTTGGTCGGACAGGATCTTTTTATGGAAAGGGAGCTTTTTCGGGGGGTGCTTCATGGTATTCTCCTTTTACGGCTGTTCATCCATCGACAACGTTCTTTTGATTGCTTTATATAGTTATTATACATTATTTGCGCTGGCTTGTCAATAGGTTTCAGCTTTTTTCATGACTGTTTTTGGGGGAGCGTTTCAAATTTGGGTTTATTGGTGAGTTGGGTTTCCGCGTTGAAAGCCTTCCCTTGTAAGGGAAGGTGTCACGCCCTTAAGGCGTGACGGATGAGTAGCCACACGAAAAGTTTTTGATCTGCGCTGGGAAAAGCACTATAAAGCACTATCAGGAAAGGTTTTTATATGGAGGAAAGCAGATCATTTCCCTTCGGGAAATGTCCATTTATCGGCTACTCAT
>JAGBAS010000116.1 GCA_017938885.1 Clostridia bacterium | reverse complement strand
TGTCCAGTGCAGATAGGCGTACCATGGTCTGGGGTGTGATACCGTCCAGCGGGATCGCGCCTGTGATCCAGGTGCTTAGCCCCAGGCTTTTGGTCTCGGCCCATGAGTCGGCAGGGATAGTCAGCATCCGGCCGCTTTGCTTCACGACGACGGTGTCGCCGCCGCCTCCCCCGGCTGTGTAGGTTGCGCCGATCAGCTGTACCGCAGGCTTATAGCCGCCGCCCGGAGCCGTGTGAGGAATCGAAACGTATCGGAGGATCAGGGCTCCTTTGTACTCGCTCTGGGTTCTGCGGAGTATTAGCACCGTGTCGTCGTCATCGTTGATAAACGCATGGCCGACGCTCAATCCCATGGACTGGGTCAGCTCATACGAGACAGCGTCCGACGGGAACAGAAGAATCAGGGTGTTGCGGGACAAGGGCATCGTAACAGTCACGGTGTCCCCGTCCCAGTCGTCCTCCTCGATATACACGTGATCTCCGATCACGGTGGAGGCTTTCAGCGTTTCTTCGGCTTCCTGCATCCTTTTTCCCAACTTCAGCCGCTCGGCCTCGTCTTGCAGACCTGCCAGCTCTGCGTAGCTACGGATCGTCTCTTCCTCGGTGTCCTCGGCTGGGAAGGGCTCCGTGAGCATGACCAGCGACAGCTCTGTCTCCGGCTTTTCCCCCGCCGTAAGCATCAGCTTGTCGCCTGTGATCGAGACCGTCGGGCGGTTGGTGTTAAGCCAATCGTAGCTTGCGCCGTCTGCCGCCCACAGGGTGATATGCTCGTTGTCTCCGGCCTTGCCAAAGACGGCGGTGTACGGATCTTTTTCGTCCGCTTGCTCCCATGCGGCGGGGCGGATGGTTATGAGGGCGGCGGATGGTCTATACGGTGCCAGCTTTTCAATTTGCTTTTGGTTTTCTTCTACTCTCTTTTTTGTTTCGGATATTTCTTCCGCGTTTTTGTTGATGTCTTCTTCAGCTTCCGAGATTCTCGTAAGAGTCTCGCCGATCAGCGTATACTGCCCGTCGGACTCCAGCTCTTTGTGGGGTCTGACGTCGGCCAGCACATTGACGTAGAGTTTCGGGGAGGCTACGAGATCCCCCACCTCGTCCCAGATATCAAACTGGACGGGGTAGTTACCTGCACAGGTGGCGATCTCCTTTCCGGCGGCGAAGTCGTAGATGATCTTGCCGTCAACGACCGAGCATCCGTTGAGGAGTCCCGTACCGTCGGGCTTGATGCCCGTCAACGCCGCCGTCCAGTTGGGCGGTAGCCGGAACGGGGCACCGCCGTTGATGAGAGTCACCTCCCACCGTCTGTTGGTGTCGCCCAGCGTGACCGTCTCGGACCGTTGCAGATCCGGTCGGCTCATATCCAGGGTCATGCGGGTGACCGCTGTCCTTGCGTAACTCATGATATGCTCCTTTCACGGGGAGGCCGCGACCTCCCCTTTAAAATTACTTACTGTTCTTGACCCAGTCTTGCGCGAGGGTAGCCACGTCGTTGCGGCTGCCGTATAGGCCCGTCTCGGTCAGGATGGCGATGATGCGCTTGCGCTCCTCGGTGTCCCCACGGGACCATGCCTCGATATAGAGCTTCTTCCAATGGGCGGTGATGGAGGACTTCACCGAGGCTCTTGCTTGGGCTTCGGTCTTGCCGGTGCTGACCTTGTCCTGTACGAGGGCGGCCAGGATGGCGGCGAAGTCTTCGGCGTCCCCGCGCTCCAGGGCGTTGTTGAGGTCGGAGGCCTTGTACAGGCTCTCGGCGGTCTCTTCCTCGTCGGTTACGGTCTCGTCCTTGGGGACCAGCTTGGAGGTGTCCTCGTCCTTGAGATCCAGCATCTCGTTATTGATGGCGCGGATCACAATGCCCCGGTCGAAGATGCCCTCGGACTCGATCTGATCTACGATGGATTCGTAGACGGCGAGGTCGCCCGATAGGCGGGCTTCGGCGGCTTCATGGATTCTGGGATCAAACGAGCGCAGTGCCCGTCTGAGATCCAGCTCCACGTCTTTCTGGGACTCATAACGAGCCGCCACGCGGTTGTAATGCTCTTCGTCGCCGTCCAGCTTCGATTGATACAGCTGGTAGCCATTCTTGATTTCATCGTCCCACACACCGAACATGATGTCAAATTCCTCCTTCAGGGCTACCGACAGACCCTTTCCGGTAAACCTCTCGGTGTCCACGGTCTTGAAAAAAGTGAAGATCGCCCCGTTGACATCACGCATGACATTGGTAACCGGAAGCCCGAAAAACGCCGCAACCGCTCCGCCTACGCTCTCCATCTTTTGGCCTACGGTCTGCTTATTGCTTGTGATCCGTCGGATGGAATTGACCAGATCTCCGATCAAAGCCATATCTGAGCGCTCCACCTCGTATCCCTTAACCAGTGACATAATATCGCGGGTGAACGGCAGATACTCGGCAAAGTTGATTGCCTCTGCAGTCTCCATGGCAAGGGTGGATAAGTATTTCTCTCCATAGCTCTTGTCCTCGTCATCGTCTCTCATGGCGTAAATGAGTGACGATGCCATGGCGTTGAGGACGACTGATCCAAGAACAGCAGCCGCTGTTCTTCTCCAAAATTTCGTGTCTCCCCGTTCTCCTTTGATAATGGCATCCGCCACCATGGAGACCACCGTCGAGGGCTCTGCCATGAATGCCGTGAACATCTTCATGCCGGTGTCCTTGGATCGCATGAACTCGGTGCGGGTCAGGGTGGAATCATACACCTGTGTGCGGCGCACCACATCCTCAAACCGTTTTCCTGCGGCCTGCAGAACCTCCTCGGAGTCTCGGCTCTTGCCCAGCTTGTCGGCTTGCTCGCTGACGCAGGCCTCGAACATCTGGATCCATGCCATCTCGTCGGCGTAGGCCGCTCCCCTGCCGAATACCTCGGCGCGGTAGTTGGAGTCACCGCCGAACCGCTCAGGCTTGAGGAATGCTTCCCACTTTTCCTTGGGGGTCTTGTAGACCTTGGCGTTCAGGTAGTCGCCGGTGCGAGCTCCCACGCCCGTATCGTAGCCGCCCATCTCCTTGATGATGCCCACGGGCGCGTACTTGCAGAGCCGCTCCCAGAGCTTTTTGTGGTTGGCGAAATCCACGATGGAGGCCTGACCGAACAGGTACTTGGGGTCGATGTAGGCCGCCGCGCGGATGAGGGAGGTGGGCTGCTGGAACAGCACCGACAGGGAGGCCATAGTGGAGGCCCGCTTGAAGCCTGTGATTCCCTTGTCCAGCAGGGTGGCCGCCGCGTCTCGTCTCGCACCGCCGTTGAGATCGCGGATCAGCTGCTCGATGTAGTGGTTTGCCTCCGCGCCGTACTTCTCCTCGATGACGGCCTTGAGAGTGGAGTAGTCCTTGCGGGACTCGTCCACCGTCCAGTTGCCGTCCTCGTCGATCTTGGCGTTGGAGGGTTTGTAATTGAGGACGCGGGTAAGATCCTCCACGGGGAGGACGAATGCGTGGTAGGTGGCCATGCTGTTGATGTGGTCTACCATGACCGCGTCAAAGCCTTGGAGCACCAGCGGATTGTCCGCCTCGGGGGTGACCTCCTTGGTCATGCCTCGGTTCTTGATGTTGGGATCTCCCGTGCGTCCCGTGTGAGACTCCAGATACTCGCTCTGGACCTTGATGGGGAAATAATACTCCTCGGTAAAGATGTCGATACCGTAGAGCTTGCGGGAAACGGTGTTGCCTCGCTCGCCCAGCTTGGTTAGGTATGTCTGCATCTCGTCCACGTAGGCCTTCTGCTCGGCTGTCAGCTTGGAGGCGATCTCGCCGATGATCAGCTGATCCACCACGTGGCGCTCCGCATGGTTGAGCCTGCGCTCCATGTCGGCAAAGCTGATCACCTTGCCCTTCGCCATCTCTGTGGCACCGGGATCCAGCACGAAGCCGCCGCCCTCCAAGTGGCCCATGGCCTGCTTGCGTTTGGTATAGGCGTAGAGGGACATCATCTCGGACAGCGACAGGCGTACCGTCTTGCCGTCCTTGTCCTTGACCTCGACTCTCTTGTCCAGCTCCCACTTGTCATAGCCGTACTTTTCGCGGGTCTCCACGATCTTCTTGCGAGCCTCCTCGATGTCCCGCGCCCAGACGTTCTCACCGTTGAGAACAGACTGGAACAGCCGTGTGAAGGTGTCGGAGCCGATAGCCTCGAAGACGGTCAAGGGCTTCATGTTCTTCCAGAAGAACTGCCGCACATTGGCCATTCCCTTCAGCTCCATGGACTTGGGGGAGAGGAATTTCAGGGATTTGGCGTCGGAGGCTTCGGTGGTGGCCTTGGAGCCGTACTCCTCGACCGTGGCTTCCCGCTCCTCGGACAGCATCTTGTTGGCGTTGCTGATCCTCGTGTAGAGGATGTCGTAGAAATCCTTGAGGGCTTGCAGCTGCTCTCGGTTCATCTTTCCGATGGTGGTGTTGCCGATCTTGCTCTGCAGATCCTTGAGCTTGGCCAGCGCGGCCTCGTCGTACACGCTGCGGCCTACGCCCTCCTTGATGTTCTTGGCCTTCTCGAAGATCTCGATCATGACCTGCAGGTGATCCTTGGTCTTGCCGACCTTCTTCTCCTGGGCCTCGATCTCCTCCTCTTTCTGGGCGATCTTCTCGGGGTTCGGTACGGCCTCCCGCTCTAAGGCGGTCAGCTCCTGCTCCAGCTTTTCCAGCCGCTCCATGGCCTCTATGTCCATGTTGGCGGTCTTCAGAGCCTCGGCGGCTATGCCCTGCAGCTCGTAGGGGATGTTGCGTTTACGGTTGGGAGAGACCAGCAGACGGAGGACTCGGTTATAGATGCGGCGGGTCTTTCGGCGAAGCTCGGTGGTCTCTGCGGCCTCCCGCTTGACCTTGGCGCGGGTATCGTAGATGTTCTTCTGGATCTCACGGGCCTTGGCGTACTCCCGCTTCAGGAGGTTGCGGATGGCCTTCATGCCCTCAATCTCGGTGAGCTTGCGGTCAGCGTCGGCCAGCTGCTCGGAGATCTTGCTCATCTCTTTGTAGATGGCGGGTAATCTCTTGGCGGCGGCGGAACGCCTCTCGGCGGACTCGCCGTACATCATGGTGCTCTGCTGCTCCCGCATCTCGGCGGTCAGCTCGTCCAGTTTTGCCTGACGGGATTTCTGGGTATCGTAGTGAGACTTGTAGTTGGTGAGGATCCTGTTCTCCTCCTCGGAGCCTACGAGCTTCTCGGCCATGGCCAGGAGCATGTCTCGGTCGGTGGCGGCAGAATCGGAGACGTCTGGGGTTTCGGGGGTTTCGTCGATGGAGTAACGGATCCCATCATCCTTGTAAACCTTCGCATACTGCCCCTCGTCTCCGTTGATCCACGCCACGCTGTCCAGCGCAACGACACGGCTGTGAACGCGGGCAGGATCGTTTCCGGCGTATTCCAAGGCTTGCTGATAGGAAGTAGAGACAAATACGCCGTTCTTGATGGCGTAGGAACTGTACACACGAACCGTACCGTCTCGCAGAGCCTTCCGTGCATCCTCGCGGGTAAAGTCTCCCCACGTGAAGCTGTCTGGATCCTCGGCCACCTCGGCAAAGGTCTTGATCTCCTTCGGTGAACGAATGCCCGTGTGATACTCGTCCCACATGGGATTGGTTTCTTGAATGATCTGATACTGGGCGTTCTGCAAGGGAGTTGCAGAATCCACATTGGAACGCAAGGTGCGCTCCTTTTGTGCTTTCTTCCGCTTCTCTTCCAAGGTTCTCGACGTGCGGTTGCTCCGTCCCGTCTGCACGTAGCGGCGGTACTCCTCGGCCATGCGCTCCTTTTCAGTCTCTACATAATAGTCGTACACGGTATCGTATCCGGCTCGCTTGGCCTTTAGCTTGGCATTCAGGTCAAACGCTTCATCGTCACTCATTGTGGCGAATGCTTCTGAGGCCTTGGCAGCTTCCAGCTCCTCCACTGTCTCCGTGATGGGTTCGCGGCTTTCGTTCTCGTACCGCTCGTAGAAGTCGGCATCAAACAGGAGGTTTTGATCTTCGGCGGAAAGGGTTGAAGGAATATTTTCGGAAATTGAGAATTTGCTATTGACAGAATACTTTCTTTGTGCTATACTACGTATGAACCCGAATTTGGTTCCCCCTAACGGGACTTGTATCCCACAGGCTTGGAACCATTCACGGGTTCTTTTTTTGTCTTCTCCCAGGTAAAGAACCGTTTCGTCGGTTATTAAATTTCCAACGTCTCTTCTCGTGTTGTATGTTCTTACCTTGCTAATTTCATTTCCTGCTCTGTCGTGCGAAATTGTTACTCCAACCATCATAGGCGATTTTCCGACGAACACATCCCCGAAAACGCTGATTGTGTTTTCTTGGCTGTATTCGCTGATCGCTACTGGATTAGCCAATATGTTGGGAATTTCATTCAATAGTTCAACAGTCAAATAGTCGTCATGATCTGTTATGTTTCTCTTTAACTTGTCTACGTCATAGCGAATCGTTCCCGATGGCATCCCGACCTGACACAATGGGCTTCCTTCTCCAAGCGTTCCTACTTTTACATAGGAACCATGTTTCAGATTTTCCCATTTTGCCATCTGCGATTTGAAGTATTTGTCTTCCTTGAAATTTTCAGTGGAAGAATAAATTATTTCGTTGCCGTTTCCGACAGCCTCTCCAACTCCCGCCGTCCTCGTTCTCTCTCCGGCCTCTCTTACGCCCTCGTAGAAAAGCTGCTCGATCTCGTCCAGCGAGTCCATGGTCTCGGAAAGGATCTGTGCCGTGCGGGAGGTCTTGCTGAGATCGCCGTAGGCCTTCTTGATTTTTTCAATGATCTCGAAGATCCTGTCCTTGATCTTCTGCCAAAGGGTCTTGTTCTCACGGGCAAGCTCGTTCAGCACCGTTCCGTCGGTCAGCACAAGCTCCATGCCATCGGCAACGACCTCCTCATAGGCTCGGTCGTAGGCTTCGGTCTCGTCCAGACCCTTGACAAGATCGTTCTTTTTCAGGAAGTCCAGCTTGTCACGGACTGCTTTCTCCGCTCCCTCTCCCAGCTGATCCATTACGTAGTCGCCCAGCTCGTAGAACTTCTTCGGAGACCACTCCTTGATGTAGTGCGTTACCTCGTGTCCGAGGGTGTAGAGAGCGATATGCTTTCCGTCACGCACCGCGTTGATGTTGACGTGGATGGTGTTGGTTTTCAGATCGTAGTAGCCATTGACCTCCTTGCCATCCCGCTTGAGTCCCTTGTGGATCTCAATGTCAGCCTTCAGGGCAGGAGCCATGATCTCGGCGGCCTTGTAGGCGGTAAACTGGGCGTCGTCCAAATCCTCCTTGAGATTGATCCCGGGGTGTCTCACGACTTCGCCCTTCGGCTTTTTGCTTGCGCCCTCTTTCACGGGGCGCTTTTTCTTTTTGGCTGCCTCCTGCTCCTTGGCTCTCTGCTCCTCCGAAAGGTACTTACCGTATTCGATGGAGGCGTGCCGCGCTTTCTCGCTCATGCGGGATAGTGCGCTCTCTTGGCTGATCTTTTTCTCGTTCAAGCCGAGCCGTCCGAACAGTAATACTCCGTCTGCCCAAGCGTCTGCGAATTCGGCGGGGGTCATGTCTGTTCCCTCGCGGAATCTCTCCAGCATGAGAGGAATGGACTTTTCGGGGACATTCTGAGAGACGGCGGCGCGGAGGAGAGCCTCCTCCTGCTCGTTTTGGGTACCGTATCCCTTGACGGTTTCATCCGTCACCGCTCTCCACACCTCTTCCTCAATACCGCTCAAATCCTCTGTAGCGGCGTTTTCCTCTTGGTCGGCCACTTCCTCGGCTGTGGTGTCCTGCGGGGCTTGTGCGGGTTCTACGGGGCTCTCCGTGGCCTCCGCGCCGTACTTTACGGTATATCCCTGCATCTCGTCAGCCATCAGCAGGCCCGCGAGGCCTCGGCGGATGTCGTCTTTATTGGCATCGAAGTCGGCCAGGGTGTAGTCGTGCTTCTTTCCTTGCTTTTTCAGCTCCTCGTTGACGGCGTCCACGAAAGCCTGTCTCTGCTCGTCGGTGGCGTCCATCATGACCTGCTCGATCACGTCCGCCTCGTAGGCGTAGCCCACCAGGAACAGGTTCCCGCGCAGCTCGCCCAGCAGGGCGGCCACGGGCTCGGAATTGGACATTTTGGGATCAGCCCTGTATTTCTCGTAGGCGTCAATGTTCTTTCGAACCTTGTCGGCCAGCTCCTTGGTCTCTCTGGACAGCCTCTTGACCTTACGGTTCTCGGCGGTGCGGGACAGCCACTCCTTGGCGGTCTCCTTGGTGTCCCCCTCCGGTTTGCCCTTTATTTGGCTCGTAGAGCGCGTCTGGGCGGCCTCAAGGGCGGATAGCGTGTACTTGGCACGGTTGATCAGATCGCCGTCCATGCCGCTTTCTTGGAGGGCTCGGCCCACGCTGACGGAGCTACGGTAGTTGATGGCGGCGGGTCCTGCGGACATCATACCGCCCGACAGGCCGCCGATGAGGCCCGCGTAGGCCACGTCCTTCAGGGAGAACTGCGCGTTCTCGTCGATGTTGTACAGGCGCAGGAGGGCGGGATCCACGGCCTCGGAGATGGCCTCCTCGGCGAACTCGCCCGCTGCTCCCTTGGCGGTCTCGGTCAGCACGCTCTTCAGCATGGTCTTCCCGCCCGCCTTGGCCGCGCTCTCGGCCACGTTGAGACCCGTCTTTTTGAGGATCGCAGAGCCGATGCCCTTGAAGGCATTCACGCCAGCGCCGAGCTTGCTTTCCAGCAGGCCCTCCAAGCCTCCCACCGTGGCACCGTAGCCGACTTCCTTCAGTCCTACCTCTCCGGTCTTCTCGGCAGCGGAGGATATGCTCTGCTCGATGATGGAAGAGTACATCATCGGTTGCCCCGCGTAGGGGATGGCGGAGATCAGACCGTAGCCCACGGACTGGCCGATGTCGCCGGCGATATCGCCGATGAATCCCGCGACCTTGCCGGGGTTGTACTCCCGGTCTAACCGCTCACGCATGGCGTCAACGGGGGAGTCCAGGAAGCGGGACTTGGCCTGCTCTACGTTGCCTGTGATCAGGTCGATGGGGACGAGGGCGGCGTCTACTACGCCTTCGCCGACGCGGAGGAAGTCGGTGCCGGCACGCTTGGCGGCGTAGCCTACGGTTTCACCGACGGTGAGGCCGCTTCTGCTCTGCCCTTTAGCACGGAGTGCGCCTCCCTTGTATTCTCCGGTGTTTACTTCTTCTCGCCCGGTGTAGACTCTTTTTTCACCTTTTCGGCGCATGATACCGGCCATAGATTACGTCCCCCCTTTAATTGCTTTCTTTGTTCCTTTACCTACTTTTTCCTTTTTTAGAGCTTTTACAACCTCGTAAATAGCCTCTCCTTCTCCGGCACTCAATCCGAACGCCGCCGCAAATGATCTACCGCTCATTTCATCCGTGTTCAGACCATCAGTGGTAAAATACTTATCAATGTATGCTTCCATTTCAACAAGTGCCATTTGGTACGCTCTGTCAGAAAGTTCACCATTCTCGTATTCGTCAATGATTCCCTCAATGCTCTGGGCCACTCTCTTCCGCTTCTTACGGTCGGAAATCTTCTCTTCCCCATTCTCCATATCCTTGATATCCGCGTGGATGTCTGCGGTAATGATGCTCACGTAGTCGCTCTCGGACATGTACCCGTCCTTGACCGCCTGCGCGGCCTCGGCCAGCGCGGTGTTCATGGCCTCATCGTTGTCGCCTGCGTTCTTCAGGGAGGCCTCCACGGCGGCCCTGGCCCCTGCGCTGATCTTGGCGGCATCCTGTTCAAGAGTGCCGTTCTGTTGGGCGGCCAGGTAAGCCTCAGCCGCACCGCTCAAGGTGGGATTGGTCTCCAACGCGGAGATCTTATCCGTAACCGTAGCCCCGCCCAGCTTCTTGAACATGGCAATAGCCTGATCCGCGTCGGCCTCGCTGGCGCCGCCGTTGATCATGGCCGTCTTCAGGGTGTCGTAGCCGGTGCCCTGGGTAAAGCTGTCCAGGTAGCCCGCGTACAGCTCCCGGGCGGCGTCGGTCACTTCTACGGTGGTGCCGTCTTCGAGGGTCAGCGTATTGGATTCTGCGTTGATACGGTCTCCCATGGCCTTCAGCATTTCCCGCTCCTGCAGGATCTCGGCCATGCGCTCGGACTTGCTCTTGATGAGGGTAGGCGCCAGCTCGTCAAACTCCTGCATGGTCTCACGGTAGGCCTGATCTCCCGCCATGGTGGCGAAGGAGGATCCGTAGCCGCCCGTCCCTGCGGTTGCTCGGGTATAGGCGTTGGTCTCTCTGTCCCGCGCTCTCTGCTGGTACTGCTTCATGTAGAGACTGTAGTAGGGGCTCTCGTTGGCTCCCAGCATGGAGCCGGGATTCTGGGCTATGCGCCAGAACTCCGCGTCCATGGCGGCCAGCTGATCGGCAAAGGCGGCCATGTGGGCTTGCTTCCTCGCCTGCTCAAGAGCTAATGCTTGCTCTTCCGCCGTAGGCAGCGTCAACGTGTATGTCGGTCCTTGCGTCTGGCTCTCTGCTTCGGCCTGTTGAGGGGGCTGCTCCGGGAGCGTCAGGACATATTCCGGAGGTTTGGTGTCTTCCGGCGGCTTGGGACTCTTCAACGCTCCGCTTAATCCTCCGCTTACGCCACTCGAAACAGATACGGTCGGATTTTGTACTTGCCCAACGACGTATTGATTTGGTGTAGACGGCCTGGCCATAGGAGCATTCGCGTTGCCTCCACCGGGTATTACTCCACTCTTTTTACTGTCCAGGTATTCCTGGATCTGCTCGGACGGTTTCTTTTTCTTGAAGGGGGTCCAGCTCATTTCTTGGCACTCTCCTTTTCTTTTCGATCTGCTCCCGCTCTGGCGTTCATGTCGCGCTCTACCTCGTTGATAAAGGCGATCACATCCCGCCGAAGCTGCTCTACCTTCTGGTCAGCCGTTCCCTTCAGCGGCGCGGGGCGTTTGTATTTTCTCATCATATGCGTTCTCCTCCGTCTCTTACGGTCTTGGTGATGGAATTGACCTCACAACCGCCCGTCCCATCCAGGCGCAGGCGGAAGTGGTCGCAGGGTGCCGGGAGGACGGGTACGGACACGGTGACCATGCCTGTCCCCTCCTTGGCGTACAGCTGCTTCCAAACGCCTGTTGAATTATACTGGATGCTGACCCGCACCGATGATCCTGCCTCGGGACTGAGCTTAACTACCAGTCTTGTGACGTACTTTCTGTCGGGGCTCTCCATGCCGAAGAGTCCCGTCTCGGCGTACCAGCGGACCTTGTCCTTTTGGGGGTCTCCTTTGGCTCTCACGGTCAGCACGGTGTGTTTTTCGCCTTTGACGGCGATCATGTACATATTTTCGGAGTCCTCTGCCATGCTCTCGACCACGGTCTCGTCCTCCCTGTGCCACAGTCCCTTGTTGGTATCGAGCACGTACAGATTGGGATCCGCTCGGCTGCTCTTGTCCAGATACAGGTAGTATTTGTCTCCGCAGGCTCCGCCCACGGCTCGGGGATACGCTGTCAGGGATCCCAGCTTGTCGGACACCGACACGGGCTGGGTGCCGTCAAAGGCCATCACGGCTCCCGGGGATTTGTAGTAGAGGATGCCGCCGACTACCGCGAGGCTCTTTGCGGCCAGTCTGGCCACGCCGGGTACGCTGTCGGTGCTGATCCCGAACTCCGACGGCAGGAAACCGCTCACGCGGTGCATAGACCGCTCCTTGAAGAACGTCGGGTAGCCTCCGTAGTTGACCGCTCCCGTAAAGGCTCCATCGGATCCAAGGGAGAAGGTCACAGGGGCGCTGTCATCGGTGGCTTCGCCAAGTCCCCAACGGAAGAAGTCTCCCGCTCCGGAGCAGTAGATCTCGTTGACGTACTGGCCCATGCCGTTGTCTCCGTATCGGCATCCCCACAGGCGGTTCCCGCTCTCGCAGGCGTAGTCCAGGTTGGGGATGTAGCGATATACGCGGATTATTTTTTTATCGGTCTGCGGTATGTCAAGATTTGTCACCGTTGTTCCGCCCTCCACCACGATGATCTGGCCGCCGTCTTTCGGATCGTAGGCCTTAGCTACCTGATGGGGGCCGTCTGTTATGCCTCCGTTCAGATTGTGGAGATTCTCAAACCGGAGGGCATCGCCTTCCTGCAAGACCTTTTTCATGGTCAGCGCGTTTATTGTCAGTCCCGCGATGGTTTTCGCCGTGATCTTGAGCTTGAGGTAGGACTTGATCTTATACCATTTCGCGTCATCGGTCGAAAAGCGGTACAGACCGTCGTACTCGTCTGTTTTCTGCCACAGCCGGCCGTTGGGATTGTACTCGACTCCTTTATCGTCTACGTACTGACCCTCGAAAAGAACGAATTTCGGCTCCTCTTGATCGATATAATCCGGGTCTCTGCCATCGTAGTCACACATGGTCATGGTTGCGGTCACATCTGTCAGCATCCCCCCCGCAGGGTGGGCCTTATCTCCGTAGAAGCCGTCTTCGATCTTTCCTCGGTCGGAGAGATCCTTCGAGTTGCAGTAGACCATGTCCGGGATCACGATGAGATACGCGCCCATGTGGACGATCTGCTTTTCCCCGTCGGTGATCCCAAGATCTACGGCATGGTAGCCGATCACCAGCTTGGAGCCGTCGATGTAGACGGGCTGGAAAACGTCCGTTTCCGGCGCGGTAGCCATGGTGATGCACCGAGGCTTCGCGGCGTCTCCTTGCTCATTGTCTTGGATGGGCTCCTCGGTCACGGTCATGGTTTCGGGATCCGCGTAATCCGCGTATTTGAGGATCGGACATCCTCTCGGCTCACGGACGGCCAGCAGGGGGAATCGATCCGATGTCAGATTTTTCATGTCGGCAAACTCGCCGTCGGTTATGGTCGGGGTCTTGTTGAGTCCCCAGAACTTATTCACCATGCTGCGGGGCGCTCCGCTGGTTCTCAGCTCAGGCAGGTAGTTGGGCATGGTCTCTCTCCTTTCGTCAGCGTCTTACGCGGGGCTGGATCAGGCTGTGGGTGGTGATCCAGTAGCGGTCAAACTCCGCTCTCGCCGCGTTGTAGAGGCTCATGGCGTTGTTGTACCGCTCGTAGTCTCCCTCGCGGTAGTAGCTCTGGGCCTCCAGGTAGTGTATATACATCTCGCTGTAGGGCTCGGGAGCAAGGAGGACGGCTTCCGTCCTGGCGTTCTCGCCCTCAACGTATTTTTCTTTCTTGATCTTGTCGTAGCCCTCGTGCCCCAGCACAAGGGTGTTGTAGATGTGACCGTCCAGGTCATCCAGCCACTCGGCTACCTCCAAGGGGTCTGCGTCGTGGTTTCTTCGCTTCAGCTTTGCAATGGCATCGAAGATCTTCATTGCTGCCTCCTTTCAAAAGGGGGACGGGCTATGCCCGCCCCCACAGAAATTGATTGGGTCTTTGTAAGGCCGACGTCACTCGGCGTTGGCGTTGGCCTCGGCTTCCTTCTTGCGCATCTTAGCCTTTGCCTCCGCAATGTGCTGCAGAGCCACGGTCCTCAGCGCCACTCGATTCTTATACTCCGCCGCGATGGCTGGAGTCGTGGTGTTGTTACGGTCACACAGGAGAGACCGTCTCACGCCGTTGACGGCAACGATCTCACATCTCTTGCCCGATGCCGTCTCATACTCGCTCTTCTTGACGTAGACGGTTGCGGTCTTTTTCTTGGTTTCTGCCATTTTTTATCTCCTTTCCGTCCTCAGCTTATGCCGTGGCCTCGTCCTCGTCGAACTCGTCGGCGAACTCGTCGGAGGTGCATACCACGTCGTAGAGGGCCAGCTCGTCGAGGATACCGCACCCCCACCAGAACTTACCGCCCGTCGAGGCTCTCTGATCCAGGGGATCGTCCACACCGCCGGATCCGAGTTCCTTGTCGATTGCGCGGATCCCCTTGTTGGCGATGTCCACCACGCCGTAGGCGTTCCCGCCCAGGATGATGTTGTGGTACAGGGGAATGGAGCCGTTCGCGCCGCCGCCGATGACGACAGTCTCTTCACCGTCCGCGCCATCGATGGTCACCGTACCCTTGGTGATAGTGATCAAGGAAGAGTCGATGAATCGGCAGTTGGCAATGCGGCCCAGCTCGCCCGACTGCATATTGGAGGAGTCGTTGAGGTGGAACTTCTGCCACTCGGGATCCAGGATCAGATCGTGCCAGTTGTGGGGGTGGATGTACATGATGTAGTCATCCCCGATCACACCGGGGATATCGTCCGCCTTGAGCATGGCCACGACGCGGACGATGGTCTTCAAGGACAGGCGGCAGGTTTCGGTCACCTCGGTAGTCTTGGTAGGTCTCGCGCCCAGCGTTCCATCGGCGTTGATGGGCTTGCAGTACATGCGCTGCGCATTGGCCACCAGATGCTCATAGGTGAACATGTTGTAGGTCTCGGCCAGCTGACGGGCCAGCATACGCTTACCCTCGCGGAAGAGATCGTGGAGGCTGGTGGTGAGCAGCTCGTCGGTGAAGATCATCCAGTCGCCGTACTGCGCCACGGGGATCTCAAAGGATTCCAGCGCCATCTTGGAGGGATCGGGGGTCAGGCCCTCAGCCAGCTTCTTGGTGTTCTTGGGGTCGGTACGTCCGATCTTGAACAGCTCGATCTTCTTGCCCTTGCGCAGGCCGATGTTGATCTTCTTGCCGTACTTGTTGAAGACAAGCTTCGCCTCAGCCTTGCGGATGAACTCAGTGTTCATCGCGTTCTTCTGGTCGGCGGTCAGCCCCTCGCTGGTGGTGGTGTTCATGTTGCCGGCGGCGTTCTCGGGAACGACAACGTCCGCGAAGATCTGCAAATCAAACACCACCAGGAACTCGAAATCGGGTCTTACGTTGATTTTCATTTTCTTTCCTCTCTGCGGAGAGTCATGGGTTTAGTGGTTGTGCTTATCAAGCCAATCCTCCAGCTCCTCGTCGGACATGAGATCGAAATTGATTCCCGCCGTATTTTCCGAGCCTCCGCCAACGGACGCGCTTTCTGTCGGTCTGTTGGTTGCGGGAGCCTTGGAAAGTCTATCCTCGGCTTCTCTCACAGCTTTCTCGACGGCCTGATCCGTAAGCCTACGGTAGTTCATGGCTTCGTATGCCTCCTGCATGGTCATGCCGCTGTCCATCATGGCTTTGAAACGGTTGGATTTCATGGCCTCGGCCATATCGAAATCCGGGTAGAGAGCCTTGACCTTGGCTTCCTCCTGCGCGATCATCTCGTTCTGCGCGGCGGTCTGACGTTCCGTTTCCTCGCGTACTCGGGCTTCGGAGTCCGCCTTGTACCGGAGATGCTTCTCCGCCAGCTCGTCACTTGTGCCGTTGGTTCTTGCAAATTCCTTGATGTACGACTTATCCGCTTTTACGGCGGCCTCGATGGCGGCAATGTCATCAGGATCCACACCGTACCTCTGACCGAGTGCCTTTCGCAGGCTCGCTTCTGCCTCCCATGCCTTGGACTGTCGGATGTCCTTCGCAAAGCGACCCCTCGCGTCCTCAAAACTCATGAGATTGTGCTCTCTCTTGATGGAGGCGATATCGACGCCTCCGCTCTTCTCCGCCGAAGGCTCGGACGGAGCCGCACCGCTGTTGGCGGTGTCGGTATTTACGCCTTCCGCAGTGCCGCTCTCCGCACCGCTCGACCCGCTTGAATCACTCTCCGCAAAAATTTGCAGGTCAAGGGCAACGACGAACCTTTCTGCCCGTGTGTTGGTATCCATCATGTGGACCCTCCTCTCTGCCCGTAACGTGGGCGCACCGTTTTTTATTTCATATCACTCCCCGCAGGGGTGGTACAAAAGCTTGACGTTTTCAGGGTTGTTTTCTTGAAGCTCCTTGAAGAAGAGCTCGACCGGCATCAACGCACAGGCAAGGATTCTGAAGTCATTGTCTGTGAGGCATACCGTCTCGATATGTCCGTGGCCCGGTCGTCCTCCTACGTTGATCTTGGTCTGCGATTCGTCCACAAATCCCGCCGCTACAGAGGCTATCACCGTCTTGGCATAGCCGATCATCATAGCGGAGATGCCCGCGCAAACAGGATCCTGTCCGGGGTCTCCCGCTCCTGCGTGGCCTTCTGCCGTGATCGCAATGCGGGAATTTTCTCTGTCCTTTTCGATGTTTATCGTTACCATATATCCTCCTTACGTTGCCGACGTGGACTGCGCTACCCGCTCCTTGGCTTTGGTGATGGCCGAGGATTCCTGTACGCCTGCCGTAGTGTTGACAGGCGCGGAGGGGGGGGCAGATGCTCCCTTGACCGCTCCCATCGCTTGTTGGATGTAGGCCAGCTTCTGCTGTGCCTGGGCGGTAAAGTTGGTGGTGATGCCGTCCTCGGCATTCTTGCGATCCAGTTCGGCGCAGATCTGTACGTTCTCCTGGGCAATGGTTACCATAAGCTGCTGGCGCGAGTCGTTTTCACGGATCTTGCGCAGCATCTCGTTCTTCTTGTCGAAGTCCATCATTTCCAGGGCGGTCAGGGAGGACGCACTATTCTGCGGGTTGAAGAAGCCCGCGCTGTACAGCTGGAGTACCAGCTGATTCTGCTGGAGCCTTGTGTAGGTGCTGTTCTTTTCGACCGTGATCTCCAGGTCAAAAAGCGGGTGTCTTGCCTCGCCGTTGGACACAATACCGTTTTCGTTGCGGATTCGCTGATAGTTGAGGCCGTCGTTCTTGTAGCGGATGTAGCCTTGGTATCCTTCGCCCGAGAAACGGTAGTAATGCGGCTTGTCGAAGAACTGGCGGATCAGCTCGATGACCATTTCGATCACCTCCGCGAAGGCTCTGTAGGATCCTCGGTTGCTGTCTCGGCTGGTCTTGCCGCTGTTCTCGCTCATAATGGCGATACCTTGCGCGGCTGTCACTCCTCCCGACGTACCACCGGTGGCCGCGTCTCTCGCCCCCGTGGTTTCCTTGAGCTCGTCCTTGAGCATATCCAGGATCTGGAGGATGCTCCCGTGGATGGGCGCGGTCTCGATACGCACCAGCCCGTCCGGCGTTCCCGTGTATTCCACGATCTTCTTTTTCGGGTCGCAGAAATCCTTCAGATTCACTTTGCTTCCGAGCTCGGCGAAGTACCGTGCCGTGGCTGACCACTCGGTGTTTTCCATGATCTTTGCCCACAGAACGTCTACCCACTCTTGCTTACCTTTACCGCAGGCGATCTCACCGAAGCCGATGGGCTGACCCTCCAGGGGTATGTTGACGTCGAAAATGAAGGGGTATTTGCCGTGGTCGTACAGGCCTCTTTCCGCCATCTCTGGGTCGTTCTCGGTAGCGTAGATGAGTTGCGTACCGACAAACTGCGCGAAATGAAGGATGGTCTTTCCGTCCCGCTCGATCTTGTAGTACCAGTCTACCACGTCGGCCTTGGTGGTCATCTGACGCTTCGGATTGTCTTCGTACTCTTCGGCGGTATCGGCGTTGGTGTTGAGCTCATCCACGTTGACGTTGGGGTAGTTGCGCTTGATCTTGGCGATGCTCATCTTGCGGACGTAGAACACGTTCTCGGAATCCTGGATGTCCTCCGCCTCCGGCTCCCAGAAGAGATTCAGGAGGTTTACCTTCTTGATACCGACGCTGCCGAGGCCGCCGTCCGCCTTCGGGTTCCAGAAGACGTGGAAGACCGCCACACCGTGCTTGATCTTGGACCACATCGCGTCGTCGTACATCTGCTCAAATCTCGCTTGGGCGAGGATAGAGGGCATGATCGCGGTCAGGACGGCGGCCTCATCCTCGTCGTCCTCTTGCCTGGGCAGGATGTTGACGCGGGGCTGGTTGTCCATGCTGTCCGCGTGCTTGTTGCGGACGGAGTTGAGGAGGAGGCTGGAGGCCTGCTTGATGGTCCCGGTGTCGTTTGGTACCGTCTCCCCCTCGTAGGCTGTCTTGGGGTTCACGGGATCGGCGGGAACGTGCCGCAGGCGGAACCACTCTTCCTCGTTGAGGATTCGGTTGTCGGTGGGTCTCTTGGCCATCACGTACTCGTTGAGCAGTCGGCCCGCGTACTCGATCTCTTTCTTTCCGATGGTGGTTTTGGGGCTCGCCTTGGCATCCCCTCCGTCCTCTGCTTTCGCAGACGTCTGGGGATTTACGGGCTTGGGCGAGAATATGTTTTTGATTTTTTCTGTCACTTTGCTCATTTACAAGTCCTCTATCGGCACGTCCAGATAGGTGTGTGCCGGATTCTTTCTTCGTGGATCGGGCGGCGGTCTCTTCATGGGGGCGCATGGGTTCCTCATGCAAAAGTATCGGAACTCGTCGGCGATGTGGTCCTCCCCCGTTGTGTCTACGTCCTCGGCGTGATGCTCATCTGCCATGACGGCGGGGACGGTTCGGATGAAGTCGCGGCAGGTCTTGAATATGCGGACGCGGGCTCGTCCGTCCGGTCCGAATTTCAACCGCTCGTGGCATTGGATCCAGCCGGCTACTCGCTCATTATCGCCTTTCGTAAACACCACTCCTTGTTCTGCGGCCTCCTGATACACGCTTTTACCTGTCTGACGATTCCAGCAGGCGGGATCAGCCACGCCTATAAACTCGCGTCCTCTAAGGTAGGGATGAGTCCGCTCCAGCTTGGCGATTTCGGCGAAAACCTCGGAAGCGTTGAGCTCGACTCCCGTGTCAGGTCGGTCTCTCTTGCAGCCGTAGAACTCATAGATGCGGTAGGCCACGCCGTCTCGGTCCACCGCCCACCATCCGCAGGAAAAAGGTTTGCGGAAGCCCCAGTCAAAGCTACGGTAGTACCGCCAGTGCTCGGGCGGATCGAATGGCTCGATCACGTGGGTATGAACGTGATCTCGGTAGTGATCGGGATCGTTTTTCCACTCGCCGAAAAACTGGCCTATGTAAGAGTCCCAGTCGCCGTCCAGGAGGGCTTTTTTCTCGGCCTCACTCATGGCGGCCAAGCGGAATATGTAGTTGGGATCGTTCCGCATGAGCGCGTGGTTGTCCTTGACCTTGGACGGCACGAATATGCGCGACATACGCCTTGTCTCCACAGATCCGTCATCGTTTTCTACGACGACCTCTTTCAACATTCTGGTCATCGGAGGTGCGGGCGTAATAAACATATCCTTGACCCATCCGTGACCGATGCCGCCGGGGTTGGCGGACGCTCTCATATAGCACCGCATACCCGGGCCGTTAGGACGGTTCCGCGACCTTAGGTAGTCGTACATGGGAAAGGTGAACTGTGTCAGTTCGTCGAAGGCTATGTAGTCATACGCCTGGCCTTGGTAGTTGTATTTTGCGTCCTCGTTGTTCATGGATCCGAAGATGATCTGCGCCCCCGAGGAAAAATACCACGTGTGCTCGGTCTTGTTGAACTCCGCCTTGGGGTCTATCTGCGGGTAGAATAGTCTTGATTTACCGATCAGCTCTTTGAGCTGCGGATAGGTGCGGCGCAGGATCAGTCCTTTATACCAGGGCATTTTGATCTGCCGTAGAGCCTCGATCACCAGCGCGTCGCTCTTTCCTCCTCCCGCCGCGCCGCCGAAAAGAACCTCGTCTTCGGTACGGCGCATGAACTCCTCCTGTCGCGGCTGGGGTACCCAGACCGCTCTCTTACCGTCGTAGATCTCGCCGGTCTGGTATCGGTCGTAGATGGTCTTACTCAATGTCCCTGACCTCCGTATCCTCTCCGGCGTCCTCATCAGGATCGTCCATCAGGTCGGGAACGGGGATGAAGCCGGCGACGGCGGTATCATCGACTTCCGCCACAGGCTTCTGGCTCCACCGCCCGGGCGCTCTGTTATTGAGCACGTAGGCCTGCGCCCGGAAGTCCGGGGGGATGACGTACTCCCGGACTTCTTCAAGATCGTGCACGATGCCGTCTCGGTCCAGGGCCTGCTTCTTGGTCTTGACCTTCATTTTGCGAACGAAGCAGCTCTTGATCACCTCTGCCTCCACCTCGCGCCGCGTCTCCTCGTCCACCTTTTGCTGGAGGGCCTTGTTGATGGCCTCTGACTTGTTGCACCAGTTGTAGAGCGTCCTGCGGCTCTTGAGACCGATCACCCTCGTGGCGATCTCCTCCATCGTCAGCGACGACACCGATTTGAGCAATGCCAACGCCTCCTCCGTCTCCCAGTCCTCGATTTTAACGCCTCTTGCCACGCAATCCCTCCTTTCGTGGGGTTTTATCACATAAACGCGCACGCCCGCGCCCGTGCCCGCGCCGCTGTGCGCTCGCGGCGGTGTGCAGAGTGTGCAGTTTGGTCATCACGCCATTACTATAGCAGATTTTGCGAAAAAAACCCGCACCTCCTAATCGTAAACAATTTATGAACTTGCAAAAAATAGACCCGCCGCAATTATGCGGTAGGTCTACTATTCGGCCTTTTAAGCGGTTCTCGGCCTCACGAATCCTAGATCCTTGTCGTTTTTCTTCAAAAGGGGGCAGTCTTGGTAGCATCCTTGGCAAAAGGATCTAACATATTCCTCTTTGCTTTTCCTGGAATTAAAAACTGTTATCGTCAGAGCGTCCGCGACAAGACCGCCCGCGCAAGTCACAGTTGTGCAGTCCATCTCCTCGTAATATGGGCAATCTATGGAGCAATCCTCTCTGTTAAAGCCTTTTCCCATCAGCACCTCCTATCTGGGCATCCTCGCCCTCCACCTCATCCAAGCCAAGATTCTCCATCTCGGCGGCTCCTGCTGATACCATGCCGCCATCGCTCGGCGGCGTCTGTTCCTGCGTTCGCGCTCCTCGGCGCGGCGGTCGGCTCTGTTGCTCATGACAGTCTCCTTTCTGCTCCCGATTTAGAGCGCACCAAACTTCGCCCGACGGGCCTTGATCTGCTCAAGCTCCGCCGCACGTCTGTTTTCTTCGATTTTCCCGGCTTCCGTGTCCTTGCGGTAAAGTTTGATATGGATCACCCACTCCCCGAAAGCCTCTATGTACTTTGCGTCTGCTTCCGCGAGGTAGTAGTTGGGATACCGCTCCTCGATGGGCGCGAAACGCTCCTCGGTGGGGGTCACGCCCTCGCCAACGTGTGCATTGATATCCTCGATCACGTCAGCCAGCTCCTCTATATCTTCGCGAGAGATCTGATTGTTGCGCTCTGCGTAGTCGGGCTTGACCAGATTTCGGGTACCATACCAGTGGTGCTCTCCTTTGGCAAGGCCGCCCTGCTTGGCCACGTACTTGACTGCGGCCTCAAATCCGTTCTTGGATCCCTGCAACACGCGGGGGTTTACCACATCGGCCATCCCCCACAGATACTTGATCTCCTGCCATGCGAGGCCGCCCGTCATAAAGGTGTGCACGTGCATTCTTTTGCCGTCGTCGCCCTCGATAACGTATCTGCACTTAAAGGGGAGCTTCTTGCCCTTGTTGTGCCGGATCTCCCACTCGGACAGACCGCGCTTTTCCCACGCCCTCTTGACCCGACGCAGAAAGTTGTCCATGAGTCGCTTGGTCTCTGCTCTTGTCTTGGGGTTCTCGCGGAAGGTGAAAAGGATGAACAGATCTCTGCCCTCTAAGAAGTTCGCGTTGATGCTTCGCAGGAAGTTCATGTTTCTGTTTTTCTCGTTGATGACGGCCTGCGCCTCGCTGGTGGGCTTGCCCAGGGCTCGTCTCTGCTTGGGCTTACAGCGGACGCGGTACAGGAGGGCGTCGCAGTATTCCAGGCCCATGTTGTAGCCGGTCTCGCGGCTGTATTCGATCATGCTTTTCATGTTCGGTTCTCCTTTCCCGGGGCGGTCAACGCCGCCCCATGTCCCTCTTGACCTGCTCCTCCAGCTTGACGTCGGCGGCCTCGAACTCAAAGACCTTGTTGTAGAGTGCGCTCCGCAGGTAGGCCTTGATGTTGGTAACGCCCGCGATGGTCTCCCTCAGCTCCTCAGCGCGGATCTCGGCCATCTCCGTGGTCACCTGCTCCAGTACGTCGGCCACCATCCCCGCCTCCAGCTCCTCGCCGTTGACCTTGATCTTTGTGGTCGGGGACATCATGTAGACCTCTGCCATGGCGCGGCACATATCGTGCAGGATGCCGTAGCAGGAGTGCTGGCGGCTGTACTCGTGGAATCCGATCTGATCCTCCGCCTTGGTGATCGCCTCCTTGAAGGACAGGCGGCGGTGGATCGGTACAGGCGCCCCTCCGTCACCTGATACCCAGTAGGCGTCCCCTCGTCCCCTGTTGGCAGGCGGGCTGGCGGGCTGACTTACAAAAGGTCGTCCATAGTTCTCGTTGTAGTCTTCCGGTCTCCTTCTCTCCATTTCTTGCTCCTCTCTCTTGGTGGTTGAATAGTTAATAGTAGTAATGCAAGCCATGAAAGGTAACGAACCTTTCAATTCAACGTTGTGATTTAGTTTTTTCGGGTCGGATGGAGTCGAACCATCCTATTACCTCCGGGATCCCGATATATAAAATGAGAGCCACACAAATACCCTCTGGTGTGTTTGTGTGGCTCTCGTCTTTCAACGGCACTCTGGCTCTTGCCTCATGTCCGGCCTGTCATTTATTCTGTTTCTTATCTGAGACATACTCTAATAGATCTCCCGGCTGGCATTCCAGCAACTCGCACAAGGTCTCGAGGCAGTTTTTTGAAACAATCTCTCCTTTTCTTATCTGTTGTAAATACGATTGACCAATTAGTTTTTCTTGCCTAATTCTAAACTGTGTGTACCCTTTTTCTCTCAGTTCTTTCAAGATATCAATCTTATACTGTATTGGCATCTTTTCATCTCCTTTCACTAATAAGTAAATTATAATACCCTCATTCACTAAATTCAAGTGTCATATTTGCCCAAAATGTTCACTAATAATTCGTGCACTTTTTATATTGACTTCACTAATATTTAGTGCTATAATATCATTGTAACGATAATCATCAACATAAGGAGGCACTATGGCAAGAATAAAAGATATTACTGGACAACGTTTTGGTCGTCTTACAGCACTTTATAAGTTGGACAGACTTAGCGGCCATCAATCTGTTTGGCGTTGCAAATGTGATTGCGGCAATTACGCTGAAGTTCGAATATCTAATCTTACTTCTGGACATATCAGTAGTTGCGGCTGTTTACTTAAAGAATATTATGACAGTCGTAAAACACACAACGCAACACAATCAAGACTATACGGAGTTTGGCACGGCATGATCACCCGTTGTTCTAATCCTAATGCCATCAATTACAATGATTATGGTGGCCGTGGCATCACCGTTTGTGATGAATGGCGACAATCTTTTCAAAACTTTGCTGATTGGGCTTATTCGCACGGTTATGATGATAAAGCTCCTCGTAATCAATGCACTTTAGACCGTATCGATCCCAATGGCAATTATTGCCCCGAAAACTGTCGTTGGGCAACGTGGGATACACAAATGAACAACACACGAAAATCTAATAGTAGGAGTCAGAAATGAAAAGCAATACTATATCCGAAGCATCCGAAATTGCCCTCCGTTTGAAAGAAAAACTATACGCAGCCAAAGCGAGTGGCTTACTTACCGAATCCGACGAAGCATTGATTCTTGAATACGCGCTTTCTATCATCCGGCGGCGCAAGCAGTAATCCCCTCTTGGCGGAGAGCATCATGCTCTCCGCTTTTCTCTTGTTTAACTTCCCAAAACCTGCCACAACGCCTACACTTAAACGTAAGGCCGTCTACTGTCGCACCTCTTGTCAATCCCACACCATGGATTTTTTCCTTGCAAGATGGACAAGATATTCTTTTAACATCCTGCACCATTGCTGGTCTTACTATCATTCCGTTTTCGCTCATTTCATCCTTCCTTTCTCCTTATAATATCCGTATCAGCAGGGCCGTGAGGATTTCTCGTGCCGCAATTCGGGCAAATCGTCGTGAATTCTTTGACATAGTCCACTGTGTATCGGTACCCGCATCCGCACAGATCCTTGTCCTTTTCTTCATACAGGACTGCTACGCGAGTGACCTCGTCTTCAAGCTTCTTTTTGAGTATCCTATTCTCTTTGATCAGCGCGTCATTGAGCTCTGCTGTATACCTCAAGGCATTGGCGTCAATCCCGACTTCGTACAGGGACGCCATCACGCTGGTCTCCAACGCCTCCCGCAAGTCTCTGATCAGGTTTGTCTTCGCTTCTCGTATCTCCGGTATAAGATCCTTTTGTTCGAGTTCGGCCTCAAGCATCTTTATGGCCGGCATGGCTCCTACCTCGGTGATCTTGACTCCAAGTACCGGAGGAGGCACAAAGCCCTCCTCGGCCACCTTAACTCTCATGATATACGACAAGGCATCCGCTCTCGCGTCGTATGGCCTTCGGATCATGATGTTTGTTACATATTTGGGTTTTAAATCAGGGAAGTTCACACAGCCACCTCCCCTCATAAAATACCCACGGCAACAATTTTTCTTCACTCATATCTTCATTTTCTCCTGTTGCGCCGCCACTCCCGCCGCGTTGTATACCTCTCCAAGGGTCTCCATCAGCGCGTCACCTACCTTGTAAGGATAGATCAGGCCCCGCAGAATGCAACCGCTCATGACTGCCACGTAGGGCCGACCCGCGCTGTCCACTCTCTTGTAGCACTCGCACTCGTCCCAGGCCTCGAAGGGCTTGCAGTAGGCAGTTTTGATCATCACCAATGCCCCCGCACCGTCTCGGAACAGGTACAGCGCATTTCCGCCAAGGCTCATCTGCAAGTCAAGCTGCTCCAGGGGATCGTCTCCACTATGCTGATCGGTGAAGTCCATGCCTTCGGGGAGGCTCGGCTGGTGCGTGACCGTCATCTTGGCCAGCTTCTTGCTGTCGATGTCGAAGATCGCGCAGATGGACTCCTCTTCCAGATAGGGCAGACCGTCCAGGGGGTAGCAGGCCACACCATCGGAGATCCATTGGCGTTGAACAGGCGGAACCGCTCCGTTATCCTCCATCAGGGATGGCTCGTCAATCAGCCTCACACAGCCGGAGGCCTTGCAGAGTTTTTTAATTTCGGTAAGTTTCATTGATTCGCCTCTCTTTCCAACTCTTCCAACCTGTCGAACCACACCTGAAGCACCTGCACGATGTTTTCCACTGTCGTTTCTTCGTCCTCCAGTTCCAAAAAAAATCCGTACTTCTCTCCGGCAACTTCCGCTTTTACCGCGATAGTGTTTTTCAAGGCAAGGGGATCGCAGCCACAAATGCGCTTGGGGGTATATATGACTTTAATCTTTTTCATGCAGCCACCTCCCCTCATAAAATACCCACGCCCGCAAGTTCTCGTCGAACTGCACCGTGATCTGCTCCTCGTTGGTAGCGATCACCAGGGCGGCGCGGAAGGCCCCCTCGTCGGGATCCTCCTCGGCCTCGGTGAACTCGGTCTCGGCCAGCTCGGTCAGCACCGCCTCCAGCTGCTCCCCGCCGAGCCACTCCTGCTCATAAGGCTTGGACAGATCGGGGATCACGTAGCAGGCCGTCACCTCCCCGGGGTCGGGGAGGGTGAGACGAATGGGGGCGGTGGGCTTGTCGTGGGCTACCCAGATCAGGGCGGTGAGGCACAGGGGGATGGCGATGGCGGCCAGGATGATGACGGGTTTGAAATCTTGCCAAAGTTGTTTCATGCGGATTCCTCCTTTTTCGTGATGGTCGCCGCCAGCGCGGCCATGGCTCGGTCCAGCTTGGCCGCCGCGTCAGGATCGGTCCCGCGCACGGTCTCCAGCTTGTCCTTCAGGGTGATGATGAGGCTGTTCGCCGCGCTGAAGAGGCCACGGAACTCGGACACGGCAGGATTGGCCATCTTGAGGCTCTTCTCCAGCTCCTCGATGCGCTTGGCGGCCTCGGCGGCGGTCTCCGCGTCGGCGTTCCCTTCCTCGCGGGCGGCCTTCAGCTCGGCTTCGTGCTTTTCGGTCAGGGCGGCCAGTTGGTCCTCGTGGTCGGTGTGGGCCTTCTTGAGGGCTTCGTCCTTGGCGTCGCGCTCCGCTTCTGCCTTCTCTCTTGCCTTCTTGGCCTTGTCGAGGGCTTCCTCGACTTTGTACTTGTCTTGCAATGTGGCATCCATCCTAAGCTGTTGCGCCTTTTTCAGATCCTCGATCCGCTTGTCAGCCTTGGCGGCCTCCTCGGCGCGGATCTTGTCGATCTGCTCGGGGGAAGGCTGATGGGTGACCACCACCTTCTCCACAGGCTCCGGCGCGGGCTTGTTGCGCTCCCCATCCAGCTCGGTGGTGAGGCCCTGGATCTTGCCCCGGGCGGCCTCCAGCTCCTCGTCCTTCGCGGCGGCCTCCCGCTTGAGCTTGTCGATCTCATCCCGCATCTGGCGGGTGGAGAGGCTGCCGTCCTCGATCTCCGCACGGTGTTCCTCCACAAACCCGCGCCGCTGATCCTTGGGCAGGGCCAGCAACTCCAGCATCTGGGACTGGGTGAGGATCGAAAAGAAGTCGGCATCGGAAACGCCGGAGAAGAAGTCGATCTGCTCATCGCCGAACTCACGGTAACAGCGCATGAGGTTCTGGGCGGTGGACTCGGAGTAGTCCACGTTATCTTTGAGCCATGCCCCCCACTCACCGTGGGATACGAGGCTCTTGGCCTCCTCCAGGAGCTTGCCGATGAGGATGCAGGAGCGCTTGCCCTCATCCACGGCGGCGCGGAAAACCGCAGACGCATGGGTTTTTACGGCATTGATATCCGCCGCCACGTGGGCGGGGGTGCGGGTGATCGCCGTGTCAGACGGCGAGGCGGGTAGGTTGGTCTTGGGTTCCATTTACTTGGGTTCCTTTCTTTTTATTCAGTGAGGCAACGTGAGCCAGCCATAGCTTTTCAAACGCGAGTATTTCCTTGGTCTGAGGCATGTTCCTGTCGCCGTGGTTTTGATTGATCCTTCCGTCCCTCCATTCCAGCGTATAGAAGGGTGTTTTTCGGTCCGCGAGCCGGCGGATGAACAAGATCGCTGTCTTTCCGCTGGCGTGATCCTTGGCATACCGAGCCACGCAGTGGTGGAGCTTGTCTCCCTCGCGGATCAGCTCGGCCTCGCTCCCTGCCGGGAAGATCTCAAGTCCCAGCTCCTCGGACACGAACGCCAATGGCGCAAGCTCCTTCTTCCGCTTCTTGAAACCTTCTTTCAGTTCTTCGTTGATCTTCCACTTGACTCGATTGTTCATAGAGTCATGGGCGCGGACAAGATCGCTCGGCCACAGCATGGAAGGCTCCATGCGACCGTAGACCTTATAGACCGCGTCCCAGTAGTCCCGCAAATAGTGCACGGTTATGATGTGCGGCCCCTTCAGCTTGACCTGCTTCGCAAGATAGTTTATGGTCTTCTCCACGGGCGGTTTGAAATCATTCCTGCCTACAAACAGCATTTGGTTCAGGTCTTGCAGTTTAAGTGATCCGACGAATACCAATTGATCCTTCGTCAACCGAATGCCGGCCTCTGCCTTGACCCTCCTGTAAAAGTCGAAGCATTCAGGCTTGATCATCGGATCCCGAGCCAATTCCAGCTCGGGCTTCTCCACACCCAGCATCTCATGCGGCTTGGCCCTTTTAAGGTCAATGGCCTCTTCTAACATTGTTACCCGAACGTAACTCGTCTTTCTTTCATAATATCCCGTGATCTTATAACTCTCATCTATGCACGCTTGCAAATATTTGGACAATCCAGCCTTGGCCAGATTCTCCACATTTGGTCTCTGACACCAAATCTGCATGTATGCCCCAGGCTTGCAGTTCATGGTTTTGTCTATCCCCATCAAGAACTCAGATATGCCGCAGTTCTCACTATCTGTTCCGATCTCTACGCCATGGTCGAACAGCACACACCCTCGTTCTACGTTGTCGATCCTGTCCTTATTCTCCTGGATTGTGTACCACCTCTCTCGTCTGTAGTAGTCCCTATACGTGCCTCTTCCCGAGTAACGACATAGATGCCGGTCGATAACCACGCTTGCCTCTTCCCGTCTATATGTCAATATCAACTTTCCTTCCTTGGTGTACTGCTTGTAGACTCTCCATTTGATCGCGGCCAGGTGTCCTTCAATCTTTTGTATTTTACAGATCTCCTTTGTTTCCGCGTGTATCTCGTTTGAATAGTTGTATTTTTCTTTACGTTTTGCCGTCACCAAACACCCACATTCGGGGCAAGCGAATTTGTCGCCGTCCTTCTTGGCTTCCGGGATCGAATCATCCAGATAAAACCCATAAGGTTCGCTACTTCCATAGGCACCGTGGCAACAGTTCGGACCCGAAACGTATGTATACCAGTAGTTTACGCCGCAGGCCGTACAGTAAGCCTTGACCGCGGGCTTTTTCTCTCCCGTTATCGGATTGCGAACGTAGTCCTTCTCAAAGAGGTACAGTTCATTTTTCAGGTATCCACGCCGCTGAAGCTCTTCGATATCCGCATCGGTCGGGCGCATCGGCAGTGCTTGGCGTACCCGCTCTACTTCCTCTTGGTCAAGAGGCTTCTTTTTCGTAGCCATCTCCCCTCACCCCCATCAGAAGAAATCGGACAGGTCGATGGTCCCGCTATCGGCAGGGGAGGCGGTCTCCTCCGTGGGCGTGACCTCTCCCTCACCCTCCTCGGGTCTATCGGGCAGGCCGTAGAACTTCCGCAGGATGGCGTCGGCCTCGTGCCAGCCCACGAATCCGCAGTTACCCTTCCTGTTCTTGTCGGCGGCCGCCTTGATCTTCTTCTCGGCGTCGGCGATCCCCATGCCGGAGACCTCCAGGTCCTTGACCAGCAGCTCCGCGCTGGCGGGCTCGTGCCGGGCGATGTCCAGCAGTTGTCTGCCGACGCACTCGACGGCGGTCTTCTCATGTCCCTTGGTCTGCGCGGAGATCAGCTCCTGCAGACGCTTCATGTTTTCGGTGTGGCTCATTTTCTTGTTCCTTTCAGTTTGTCTTTATTTTTTCTGATATCTTTTGCGCTTACATATACGCATCCGCAATCAGCGCACGCTAAAATCGTTATTGACCCCTTCCCACGAGCAATGAGACACGTCCAGTTAGGTGCTGATACATCAATGTACAACTTGTTTTCGCTGCCACACAGAGGGCATTTACTTCCATATCCTGGAGTAAACTGTTCTAATCCCATTTTTCTTGTTCCTTTCTCGTTTTTACGCTATAAATACCTCATACAGCCGCTTAGCCCGTCTCGTGACCTCTCGGCAGTAGTACTCGGATTTCTTATGTTTTCGGGCGATGTCCTTCCACATCATCCCCGCCATCCGCTCCTCGCAGATGGCTTTGTCCCTCCGAGGACTGGTAAACTTGCGGCGGTACCGCTCGTCGGCGAATACCGCGTCTATGGCGGCTTGTGTCATTTCGTCCTCTCCAGATCCGCAAGGTAGATCACTCTCTCCTTCGGCACCGTGCCGTAGTACTCCCGGCTGTCAAGCCTAAGGTCGAACTTGTTTTGGCCGTCAAACCGCCCTACAAAGGTGCACTGCTTAATCCCGTCCAGATAGTAGCCGATCAGCTTGCCGGCGGGGTGATC
Source organism: Clostridia bacterium (assembly GCA_017938885.1). GTDB lineage: Bacteria > Bacillota > Clostridia > Oscillospirales > CAG-272 > CAMEON01. Next base: position 39,351 of record JAGBAS010000116.1, on the reverse strand, counting down.
TCCGATCACTCTCCACGTTGCCTTCTTGGTCACGCCGCCACCTCCTCCGGGGTCAGCATCCGCGATACCAGATCGGCCTGAGGGATCTTGAAGAGCTTGGACGCGCTGGCCACCTCCTCCATCTTCCATTCGCCCGGCAGGCGCATCTTCTTGTAAAAGGTCGCGCGGCAGATGCCCATGTAGTCCATGACCTGCTCGTCGGTGACGTGTCGCACGTCACAGATCAGCTTCAGATTGGCGGCGAAGGTCGCGCCGATGCCCGTTTTCCTATACGTCTGCTTTTTTGCCACTTTTTCTCCTTTCCCGCCGCTCCATCCGGCGGCGAATGCGTGCTTTCTTTCTGGGGTTATTGTCCAGTTCGGGGTCGTCCTCGTCTACGGCGAAGACTACGGGGATGCCGCAGATTAGGTAGAGGAGGAGGTCAAGGAAGTTCTTCATTTCCTCTCCTTCCTGCGTTCTTCGATCATTCTACAAGCTCTTTCCCCCGCTCTCTCGGCCAACGCGCCCATTTCCTTTCTGAAAATAAGCATGATAGATACCATATCTATCTCATCTTCTGCTATCGACAACAGCTCGGCCATTGTATTTTCAAAAGCGGTCAGGCACTCCTGAATCTTTTCTTCTCTGTTCATTTTATCCTCCTCCCCACCACGGGCATCAGCACCGCGTCCAGCTCGCTGTAGGTGTTGGTCACGGGGTTCCAGGAGCCCACGGGGATCCCGTCCTCGGTGACGATGTAGATGGTGTCCTCGGGGAGGATCACCGAGAGCTTGCCCGTGAGGTGGGGGCACTGCACCGCTCTGACCCTCTCGATTTCTGCGGCCATCTGCTCGCGCTTCTCGTCGCACATCCCCGTGAGGGCCAGGTCGATCTTGACCCGCAGGCTCTGTGCGGCGGCGGTGTTGTCCCCGCGCAGGGCCTCGGTGAGTCTCTGGATGGGCTTATCGAGCTTCTCGGCCAGCTGCTTCTGGACGATGCCCAACGCGGCCATGCGGAGCTCCACCCGCTCCTTGAAGTAGTTTCTTTGCATTTGCTTTCTCCTTTTTTGAAAATCCCTTGACACATCAAGGTTTTTGTGGTATAATGGTATATCGCCCGGTTCCAGCGGGCTATTTGTTTCTTGTGTGCCGTTATTTTTTCACAGATTCTTTAATGGCACCGGCAACCGAACTCAAACTCGTCGATCTCCTTGATGGCCTTCTTGACGATGCCGATCAGCGCGTTTCCCATCGTGTCTGCCAAGGTATAATCCTCGGTCTTTCTGAATGCGATTGTAAAGCAGAGAGCCATCAGCGACGCCATCTCGGTCTCTGCGTCCCACTCCTTGATGAGTGCTTCCAGCTTGCGGTAGGGGCAGGGATACAGCTCCTTCAGCTGCTCCGCCTTTCCCTGCTTTTCGTACACCCGCTTCAGCGTCCCCTTGATGCGGATGAGGTCTTCCTTGTTCAGCATGGCTACGTGCTCGTTTGATAAACCTTTCATTCTTGTACCGTCCTTTCCCTATTTTTCTTGTTGGAGGTTTCTATGCAATTTACTCGTGACGACATTGAATTCATTCGGCACTGTTGTTCGCTGTATTCCCATGACGGATTTAATGTTCCCTCCCCCTTTCCGATCATGGACACCGATTCTCAAAAAGAATATATCTCTGTGGCCCTCACGAAGATCTCTTCCGTCCTCCTGAATCAACCGCTCACGCAAATCGAAGCCATGGTCTTGTGTATGGCAATCACATATGCCGTAAACTCCTATCCAACAGCCTACGATCCAGCCAAGCTGAAAAGGCTGTACCATGGTCTGGCTGACATCGCAGATTCGTAAGGATCGGTCGATAAACATCCTTTAGAAACGATCTGCGGAACTCCTCGTTTCTCTTGTTTACAACCCTCTTCACATCTTCCATTCCTTCACCGTCCTTTCCCTATTTTTCTTGTTGGAGGTTTCCTATGAGTGCAGACCGTATCTCCGTCCGCATCCGCTGTTGCCGCGACAATTTCCGAACGATCCGATCAACTCCCGTTGATATGTACCATTCTCCTCTTGGCCCTGTTCCGGATCCTCAAGGCTGTGACATTCACGTTTACTCCGAGCCTTGCAAGCAATGCCGCAAGTTCTTGATGGAATACCTCATGTATCACGATTACAAGGAGGATTCCGTTCTTGATCCTCGTGGACCGCTTCCTCCCAAGCCTGAGCCTTGACAAGCACCTGCAACTCGCATTCGATGATCGTATCCCCATTTTCATAAACGGTGTCGGTTCTCTTCAATGCTCCGCACCGCTCAGCGTAGTCGTAGATACTTCGTCCCAGTATATCTCGAATACTTTCACGAAAATCCGCGATCTCCTCCTCGGTCCTTCCCTTGGTATACCGCTCCGGGTATCCCGTCATAGGGCAGATCGGTACGATCACGTATTCCTCACCGTCCACGTTGACCCTCTTCACATCTTCCATTCCTTCACCTTCCCTTCCTTATATTATATTCCGTTACTTTTTAACGCCCCCGCCCCGAATTTTCCCCCGCCCGTATGGCACCACGAGCAGGGGGGAAAATTCGAACAAGAAAGCCAGGGGAGCTTGGCACCACCTCCGCCTCGGACGGCTGATTATCGGCTGGCCCGAACCCGTTTTTCAAGCGGCGGGCCGCCTTCTCGCCGGAGGGCGGAACGGGGTGGTTGACCGTTTCGGCTGATCCCTCGGCGGAGGTGGTACTGTCATTATATCTTACTTTGTCTAACTTGTCAAGTGCTTTTTCTGAATTTTTCTAATTTCAGCAAATGGCACACAAGCAAATATTTAGAATTAGTTAGTTTTTACAAAACAAAGGAGGTTATTATGTTTTGGGAAACATTCGTGTCTCTTTGTACCGTTAAAGGTATTTCGCCTAACGGTGCGTGCGCCGAGTTGGGGTTGTCCAACGCTACGGCAACAAAGTGGAAAAACGGGGCTACCCCTCGAAACAACACTTTGAAGAAAGTCGCCGACTACTTCGGTGTAAGCGTGGACTACCTGCTCGGCAATGTGCCGCTGGATCTTCAACGCTTCGCTGAAAAAGAAAAAGAGCCTACCGTAACGGTAGACCCGAAGCTTCTCTCTCTGATCGACAGCATGAGCGCGGAGGAGCTGGCTGATCTGGAAAGATATGCGGAGTTTATATTGAGTAGGAAGAAGGGCGACTGATATGGAATTTCTGTATCTCGTTGGATTAGCAACTCCTGCTGCCGTCATTGCAATAATTGTTTTGGCTTGCAACTTATCCGCTTGCAAAAAAGAATCCCAGGTGTGGGAGAACAAATATCGCAGGTTGGTTGGTTTACCTTTGCGAGGAACAGATGAAATTAAAAAGAGTTCTGAAGGCTCTTTAAATCTTTCCGATGAGGCTCGTGATCGCATACAAAAAGAACTTGCCTATAATATGAGAATGTCAGATGCGACCAAAAAAGCCTCAGAAGCACAAAAAAAGCAACTGGAACTGCAAGAGTTTGAAAAACGTCTTAAAGAGCAAGAGAAAAGCCTTGATGCGAGAATCAGCACATACAAGCAGGAAAACAATTCGCTTCGGAAGATCATTTCAGATTACGAATCCAAGATCAGGTTTTTAGAAAGTGATAAAAAAAGCCTTGAAATAAGTTTATCTATCCAAAAGCAAACTGAAAAAGAACTTCGAGACGAAATATCCAAATTACGAGATTTGAAATCCGCAAGCGAGATTGACTGGCTGAATGTTCAACTTCGCTCTTACAAATCCTCTGAAGAAAGATACAAGAAGGAAATAGCCGAGAAAAACGCTACAATCAAAAGATTAGACGATCACCTTACTTTTTATAAAAAAGAAGCTGAAAAAGCAGGCGAGAAACATTCAGTGAATCTTTCTACTCAAACTAACCTTATAGATGAAGACTCTATTAGTGCCCTGTATTTAGATGCTTTAAATCGGTTGGAGACAGGTGCTGAACGGTTCTATCGTTATCCTACTATGTTTGATTTTTACGAGCGCGTCAAAGACAAAAGGTTTCATCGTTCTCAAATCGAAAATATTGAGTTTTTGGGTAGTATTCACATCAGCGCAACAGTTCGGTCTGAAACTGGCGCATATCACGATACATCTTTGACTCGTTGTAATTGTACCGATTACGCAAAAACAAAACAGCCGTGCAAGCATATGCTGTTTTTGGCATACCATGCTGGCGTACTGTCGGTTCGAAAAGATCTATTTGAGAATTCCATGAAAATATATTTTGATAAGCTACGCACAACACCTGTTCCCAAAAAATAACCCCCTATCGTTCCGCAAATACCTCCTATCGTTCCGCAAATACCTCCTATCGTTCCACAAATACCTCCTATCGTTCCGCATTTTGTTGACGTCAACAAAATGTAAGCACCCCGCCTCTCGGCGGGGTGCCCACGAACTTCACTCCTTCCCATTGAAATAACGCATATATCAAAGCCTTACTCCTGCGTATGTCTCCCGCGTCGGGTCACGACTCCCAGCGCGTATTGCAGGATCAGGTCTTCGTCGTCGTCGTCCAGCTGCCCGGCCGCCTTGGCCTTGTACAGCTTGTCCTTGACGCGGACTCTGGTCTCCTCGGTGCGACGGTCTGCGTCGCGGCTCTCATGCTCGTCTCTGTAGTTTCGGCTGTCGGTCATGATCTCTTCCTTTCCGCGCCGTGGGCGCTGTGTTGTTTTGATGGCTGTATTATAGCAAAAACCCAAAAAAGTCTCAAGAGCGAAACTGGTTTTTTTGGGCATCTTATTTTCATCCTTGAGCACCGTTTTTGCGGATGCAAAAATGATTTTTAGGGGTGAAAAAATGATTTTTTAAATTTTTCGATACTAAAATTGCAAGAAAGTGAGATGAAAATGGATTACACACAAATTCTTATTGAGAGAATCCGAGAGATCAAAAAATCCAAGCACCTGTCCAACGAGGATATTTCCGAGATGACCCACATCCCCGAGACCACCGTCTCCCGCATCCTAAGCGGCGCGAGCAAGCGGCCCGGCTTTGAAAACGTCCTGACCATCGCCATCGCCCTGGGCATATCCGTAGACAAGATCCTTTCCGTGGCTCTCCCCGGCGAGGAGCCGCCCAAGGAGGTGGAGACCGTGGTCGAGTCCTACGATACCGTGCTCAAGGTCAAGGAGGCCCAGCTCGTCGAAATGGAAAAACTGTTGGCCGAGGTACGGGACCGTAACGCCCGATACGAAAAGAACAACGCCAAGCTGACTGCGGTGGTTTTCGTGCTCGGCGCGGTGCTGTGCTGCTGCTGTATCGCTCTGACGGCTTACTTTGTGGTAGATGTGTTTCACGGGGACATTGGGTTTTTACGGAGGTAGAGTATGCCGAAAAAACGAAACACCAGGTTGCCCGCCATCAAGCAGCTGCCAAGCGGGGCGTACCATGCCAAGGTCTACAGCCACACAGACGCAGACGGCAAGAGGCGGTATGAGTCGTTCACAAGCTATGATTATAACGCTGTGCTCTTGGAGGTTGCGCAATTCAAGGCTGACAAAAAGCGCGAAAAGATCGAGGGCGCAAAGAAAAGCCCCACCCTCGGTGAGGCTATGACGGAATTTGTCTCCATGAAAACGGGCGTGTTATCTCCCACAACACTCCGGCTTTACCAAGGCTTCGCCAAGAACCATTTCGACGATTTGCGCAACACCCCCATTGAAAAAATCACCCCGGCGCAGATCCAGGTGGAAATCAACAAGATCTCCATCACCCGATCTCCGAAAACCGTGCGAAACCTCCACGGCTTTCTTTCGTCTGTTTTTTCGATCTATCGCCCGGACTTTACTTTTGCGACTACGCTCCCGCAAAAGAAAAAAAGCGAGATCACTGTGCCAACAGAAGAGGATGTAAAGCGGTTGTTTGAAATCTCAGTCGGTTCGGATCTGGAGATCCCTATCCTTCTGGCCGCCTGTTGCGGCCTTCGACGCTCGGAGATCTGCGCCATCAAATGGAGCAACATCGATTTCGTCCGGAACACGATCTCCATCAATCACGCCGTGGTTATCAACGATAAAAACGATTTCGTTGAAAAGACCACCAAAACAGCCGCCGGCACCCGAACGATCCGCATGTTCCCTCTCGTCAGCGACGCGCTGAAAACTTATAAGGAGACCCACCCGGACACGGGCGACTACATAGCCCCGCGCCCGAATATCATCAGCAACCAGTTTCCCCGGTTGCTGAAAAAGCATGATCTACCGCACTACCGGTTTCACGACTTGCGGCATTACACCGTGTCCGTCATGCTATCTTTAAATATCCCGAAGAAGTATATTGCGGATTATGTTGGTCACGAAAGCGAGAACATGATCGATAAGGTTTATGGCCATATCATGGCATCGAAAAAGACATCTGTGGAGGATCAGATGCAGGAATATTTCTGCAAATTTCTCTCAAAATAGTTTCCGCGAAACGTTTTGCGAAACGATTTTAATTTTTTCTTGTTTGATATCTGTTTTTTCTTGTTCCGAACAGGTTCAAGTCCTGTTACCCGTACCAATAGAAAGGGGAGGGGCTTGTTCCCTCCTCTTTCTATTGGTACAGGTAATGGGTTATGAAGAACCTGTGCAAGTTGCCCGTAAAGCTCCTGTTTATGCTCTGTTCTCGCAACTTGCCCCCGAGCGAAGCGAGGACGTTCAAGTCCTGTTACCCGTACCAAAACATAATAAAACCCCCTCAGAACAGCACTGATACATAGCCTTGTGTTGTTCTAAGGGGATTTTCATGTAGGAATTACTCCTCGGTGGTGTAGACCACGCCGTCCTCGGCGGGGGTCTCCTCGACGGGAGCAGCCTCCTCGGCGGCCTTAGCCTCCTCCAGCAGAGCGCGGATGGACAGGCTGACCTTCTGGTTGTCGTTGTCGATGTCGATGATGCGGGCATCCACGACCTGACCAACCTCCAGAACGTCGGCGGGCTTGCCGATCTTGTGGTCAGCAATCTGGGAAATGTGGATCAGACCGTCCACACCGTCCACGATCTCAGCGAATGCGCCGAAGGGCATCAGGCTGACGATCTTAACGGGAGCGGTATCGCCGATGGCGTACTGGTGGGTGAAGATGAACCAGGGGTTAGTAGCCTCGGTCTTGTAGCCCAGAGAAATGCGCTTCTTCTCAGCGTCGTAGCTCTTGACGAAGACGGTGATCTCGTCGCCGATAGCCAGAACCTCAGCGGGAGACTTGATGCGCTTCCAGGACAGCTCGGAGCAGTGAACCATACCGTCCACGCCGCCCAGATCCACGAATGCGCCGTATCTGGTCATGGACTTGACGGTACCGGTGTAGATCTTGCCCTCCTCGATCTCCTCCCAGAAAGCCTTCTCCTGGGCGCGCTTCTGGTCGCGGAGAACCAGACGGATGGAGCCCTTGGCTCTCTTGCGGTCGCCGATCTCCAGGATGCGGAGAGTCACGGTCTGACCGACCAGAGTGGACAGATCGCCCTCACGGGGAATACCGGTGTGGGCTGCGGGAATGAATACGCGGTTGTCGCGGACAATGGCCTCAACGCCGCCCTTGTTGACCGAAATGACCTTACCCTCCAGATTCTCGCCTGCCTCGTATGCGGCAACGATGCTCTGCCAGTTCTTGTCGGAGTCAACGCGCTTCTTGGAGAGCTCAGCGAAGCCGTCGCGGTCGCTGACACGGATCACGAATGCCTCCACCTGGTCTCCGATTTTGAACATCTCGCTCAGCTTTGCGGAAGGATCATCGGTGATCTGTTCCTGCTTGATAACGCCGGTGACTTTGGCGCCGAGGTCAAGCTGGATCTCGCCTGCACTAATGCTGGTAATAATACCGGTCACAGTATCTCCTGTATTTAATGTCTTGAGGGAATCCTCAAGCAGCTCCGCGAAGTTTTCGTTCATGGTCTCGCTCATTTTGTTTGTTACCTCCTCAATGATATCGCGGGGAGTCGATGCTCCTGCCACGATCCCTATTCTTTGATAGGGCGGACTATTCTCAGGCAGCTCGTCTGCGCGCTCCACCCACACGGTGTCAGCACAAATGTTCTTACAGATCGAATAGAGCTTGGCAGAGTTGGAACTGTCTCTGCCCCCGATCACGATGATGCGATCGCATTTGCGTGCGAGCTCAGCGGCTTCGTTCTGTCTGGAGTCCGTAATACTGCAAATTGTATCATAAATATATGGACGCGTAAAGATTAAATTGTAAATTTTTTTTGTCTTTTCCCATTCGGTGATATTCTGGGTCGTCTGTGCCACCAGAACGGGGATCACGGAACCATCTGTGGGGACGGTACCGTCGGACAGAAGCGTCTCAGCCTCGGCGGCATTGCTAAAAACCACCTTTTTCCCCTCGAAACGGCTGAGAAATCCCACGACCTCGGGGTGATCGGCAGAGCCCAGAACGGCGAGGATGCGGTCGTCCTTTCCCGTCTCGCGGCGGGCGTTTTCATTCAACTCGTTATGCTCGGCGCAGATACGGTGGATCTTCTTGACGAAGGAACAGGTGCAGTCCACGAAGGAAAAGGCGGGGTTCTTTGCGGCGCAGGCGGTGAGAAGTGCCTCGGTCTCCTTGGTCATGCCGTGGGCACGGACAAAGACCTTGACGGGGGCCTCGGGAGTGGCCTCGGCGGCCAGGCGGGGGAGCTCCTCGGCGGAGATGACGGTCACGCCTCCCGCAGCCAGGCGTTGATTGTAGATCTCGTTGTGGATCAGGCGGCCCAAGGTGAAGATGCGCTCCCCCGCGGGGTGCTCCGCCATTTCGGTCTCCACGGCCTTGGTGGCGCGGGCGACACCGAAGCAGAAGCCCGCGTTCTTTGCGACGATGACGGTGGGTGTATGGCTCATGGTGTACTCCTTATTGGGTTTCGGTGGGTGCTTTCCTTCATTGGCTCCATTGGGTCAAAGTCCCTTGGCACCAGCGCAGAAGCCCCGCGAAGGCATTGTCGAAATCCAGGGATTCCCCCTCCGAAAGCCGCAGGGACAGGGCCAGGATCTCCCGATCATCCCCCTCCAGTGCCTCCAAAAGCTCCTTTTTGGTGGCTACGAAGCTCCCCGTTTTCAGGTAGTGGACATTCTGCAGAATGAAGAACACCGCCTTACAGGTCATGGGCAGATGGCTTTGATTCGTTTCGCGGGAGGCGTGGATATACCGATGGCACAGCTCGTGGTAGAGGTTCCCGACGCTGACCTTGACGTATTGGATCACGTCCTCCCGCGTATAGGCGGGCACGAAATCAGCCAGACGGCCGTAGAGATCCCGTGTGGTATGGAGCAGATGGCACACCTCCGGGGTATTCCATGCCGCCATATCTTCCCGACTACAGACAAAGCCGCAGGAGCGGTCGTAGTCCCCTACCGAGATCTATAGCTCACGGTAGGTGTCCAGCGTGGAGGCATCAATTTCATCAAATATGACCATCACGTCAATATCGCTGGTCTCGGTGGCCTCACCCCGCAGGTAGCTTCCCTGCAATCCCACGTAGAGCAGGCGGTCACCGAAGGTATGGGTCAGCCCGCCCATCAAGCGGCTCAGATAGACTTGGATATCCATAGCGGATCAGTCCCCCAGCTCGCAGACACGCTCGAAGAGGTAGTCCGCGACTCTCTGGTACTCGCCGGGAGCCTCGGGGTTGTAATTCATTTCCTCCGGGGTTATGGGCTTACCCACGATCACTTCCTTTTTGCAAAGGAAGAAATGCTTGTTGTCCTTGACCTTGACGAACACGGGCAGAACCGGTACGCCGGCCTTGAGGGCGATCATAGCCGCTCCGGTCTTGACCGGAGTGGTGCGGGGATCCACGCCGTTGTAGCGGTGCCCCTGAGGGAACATCCCCACGCAGACGCCTGCTTTAAGCATCTCGATGGTACGCTTGACAGCCCCCACGTCAGCACCGCCCCGGTTGACGGGATAGGCTCCCAGAGCTCGGATCAGCAGATTCAGAAGGGGGATCTTGAACAGCTCCTTCTTAGCCATGAAATGGGGCTGTTGGTGTCTGAGGGCACAGCAAAGATAGATGGGATCCGCCCAGGTGCGGTGATTGGCGATGACCAGATAGGTACCCTGGTCGGGGGTGGGCTCGTTCTCGGCCCCTCTGACTTTCATGTGGCACAGGAAGCGGACGGGGTAGGTCAAGGTGAATTTCACCACCCGGTAGAGCCCGCTGATGGGCTTGACGGGCTTTCTTTTTTCGGTCTTACTCACGGTCAGATCTCCTTCCCTTTCTTGGTAAGCCCCTCACGGATCACGGCCAGCAGAGCCTCCACGGCCTCGTCGAAGCCCTCGTAGGAGTTATCAAAATGAATAGCGTCGGGGGCGGCGATGGCGGGAGCCACATCACGGCTGCGATCCTGCTCGTCGCGGCGGATCATGTCGGCCAGGACATTCTCGTAGGTGTCGGGCATACCCTTCTCAGCCAGCTCCTTGACGCGGCGGCGGGCGCGGACTTCATTGGAGGCTGTGAGGAAGATCTTTACGTCGGCATCAGGGAGAATGACGGTTCCGATATCGCGGCCGTCCATGATGACCGAGTTCTTGGCGGCGATATCCTTCTGGGTATCCAAAAGGTACGCGCGGACCTCGGGGACGGCGGAGACAGCGGAGGCGTACATGGACATATCCGAGGAGCGGATGCGGTCGCCCAGGTTCTCGCCATTGAGATAGACGCACTGGACGCCGTTTTCATACTTCACCTCAATGGTGATCTCGTGCAGGTGGGAGACGATGGGGGCGATCTCAACCTTGCCGGCGGGGAGGCCGATTTCGCGGGCGTAATAGCCCACGGTGCGGTAGAGGGCACCCGTATCCACGTAGATGATGCCGAGGGCGCGGGCCACGGCCTTGGAGAGAGAGGACTTACCGGCTCCGCTGGGGCCGTCGATGGCGATTTGGATGTGAGGCATGATGGACTCCTTATGATTCATTGAGTTAGTTGTCAAGGGTATCAATACGGTCGGACAGCTTCTCCAGCCTCTTCACGCGCTTCTCCAATGCGTCGATCCGCTTGGACTGCGCCTCCATGGCATGGAGGATCACGGATACGAACACCGAAAGGATCAGCGCGGCTCCCAGTTCAATCAGAATGGGGTCTCCGCTCTCAAAGAGCTTCGCGCCGCCAAAAAAGACAATTAAGTATATGATGACAAAGCAGGCGGCGAATACGGCGAGCCAGAGCAGGAGGAGCTTTAATTTGGATTTCATGAGGTTCCTCCTTATACGTAGTGGTTTTCACTATATAAGACGAAATGTTCTGTGGAATTCTTTCAGAAAAACTGATGGAAATTCAAATTTGGGTTTGTCGGACTGACAGAACAGAGAGGAAATGGACCGTGTGACCCTCATCCGTCACGCCTGCGGCGTGCCACCTTCCCCCGGGGGAAGGCAGGCATGAGGGAATGGGCGCTCTCCCTTACCGCCAAAAGTTTGTTTTTACTTTATGAATCAAGGAAAAGAGAGCTTTCCTCATAGTCTTGCCTTCCCCTAAGGGGAAGGTGGCACGCCCGTAGGGCGTGACGGATGAGGGTCACACAAAAGGTTTTCTCTTGGTTCAAACTGTTCGATAAACCCCAATTTATTATTCTCTCAACAAACTCTCAAACCCCCCAAACCGCCGACTGCGCCGCCAGTCTTGCGGTAGAGAAAGCGATCTGCAAGTTAAACCCACCCGTATACGCATCCACGTCCAGCACTTCCCCCGCAAAGTAGAAGCCGCGGGCCAGCTTGGACTCCATGGTCTTGGGGTCCACCTCGCTGACCTTGACGCCGCCCTTGGTGACAATGGCCTCGGCGATGGGGCGGGTGCGGATGGGGCGGAGGGTGATATCGTGGAGAACGGACACCAGCGCGCGTCTCTGCTCCTTGGTGATGGCGTTGACCTTCACCCGAGGGTCGATGCCGGTCAGCTCCACCACAGGCTCGATGGCCTTGACGGGGAGGAGGTCGGAGAGGGCGTTGATGAAGTCCTTGTTGGCGTACTTCTTGAAGTCCGATAGGATGCGGGCGTCTAGGGCGGCGTCATCCAGAGCGGGCTTGAGGTTGATATGCAGCTCATACCTTCCCGATTCCACGTCGGGGATGTGGGCGGAGGCCGAGAGGATCAGGGGGCCCGTCACGCCGTAGTGGGTGAAGAGCATTTCCCCGAAGTCCTCGTAGATGCACTTATTCTTGGCGGTATCCACCACCTTCAGGCTGACGTTGCGGAGAGATAGACCCATCATGCGTCCGCAAAGCTTGCCCTCGCAAACCAGGGGCACCAGGGAGGCCTTGGGGGTGACGATGGTATGACCCAGGGACTCAGCCAGCTTGTAGCCATTTCCGTCGGAGCCGGTCACAGGGTAGGAGCAGCCCCCCGTACAGAGGATGGCGGCGGCCACGGGGATATCCTTCCCGCCTACGCGGACCGAGGTGACGGTGGGCTTTCCGTCCACCTCCTCGGCATGGACCGAGGTCACGCGGCCCCGGAGGGTCTTGACCCCCAGCTCGCGGCAACGGCGGACCAGAGCCTCCACCACGTCTCCCGCCTTGTCGGACACGGGAAAGACCCGCTTGCCCCGCTCCACCTTGAGGGGGACTCCCAGGGACTCGAAGTAGTCTTGGGTATCCTTGGTATCAAAGCCCGCCAGGGCGGCGTAGAGGAATCGGGGGTTGGTGGGGACGTTGGACAAAAACTCGTCGCGGTCGCAGTCGTTGGTGAGGTTGCACCGTCCCTTGCCCGTGATGCGGAGCTTCTTGCCCATGCGGTCGTTCTGCTCGATGAGCAGGATCTCGTCGGTATCGGGGTCGCAAATCTCGGCGGCGTAGGCGGCGGCCATGAGGCCTGCGGCTCCTCCGCCGATGATCGCGACACGTCGCATGATGGTTCTTTTATCGGACATAGAATTTTCCTTATGATTCCATATGATATTCGGATACGGTTGTCGGGCGCACACATAGGTGCGCCCCTACCGGAGGTAATGTCTTAAAGGGGTATATTGAAGCGCTCTATTGGGATAGGACGCACCCCATGTATGCCCTTACCGATGGCAACCGTGTCGGCGGAATGCGTCGGTTTCGATAACGGGGGTAGGGGCGCACCTATGTGTGCGCCCTCAAGCCTGTGTTCTACGCACACTCACCCTTGGTTCTTGTCGTACACATCGTACTCATCCCAAATATGCTCCAGCTTCTGAAGCCTCTCTCTGACCTCGTCCTCACGGGTGCGGGAGACCGCCACGATGATGGCGTTGAGCAAGGACAAGGGAGCCACCAGGGAATCCACGTAGGAGGCCATGTCGCTCTGGGCGATGAGCACCTGCTGAGCGGAGGGTGCGATGGGGGACTCGGGTGAGTCGGTGAGGGCTACCACGTCGGCTCCCGCGCGGCGAGCGAACTCCACCGCCTTGATGACACGCTTGGAGTAGCGGGGGAAGCTGATGGCGAAGAGGACGTCGCCCTCTCCGATGGCCATCATCTGCTGGAACAGCTCACTGCCCGCCGTGGTGTCGATGAGGCGGACGTTATCGAAGATCATCTGAAGGCTGTAGCTGAAGAAATTGGCCAGCATGGCCGAGGAGCGCACGCCGATGATGTAGATGTTCTTAGCCTTGACCAGGGCATCCACAGCGTCGCGGAAGGCAGTGCGGCTGATGCTCTCCAGGGTGTGGCGGATGTTGTCCACGTTGGTGTTCAGCACCTTCTCCAGCACGTCGCCGTCACCGATCAGGTGATTCGTGACCTCCATGCGCTGAAAGGAGGTAAGCTTGGTGCGAATGAGTTCCTGGAGTGCCTTTTGAAACTCGGGGTAGCCCGCATAGCCCAGCTCCATCACGAAGCGCACCACGGTGGACTCGGACACGCTGACCTCTGACCCCAGCTTAGCGGCGGTCATGTAGGCGGCCTTGTCGTAGTGGGCAAGGAGGTAGCGGGCGATCTGCCGCTGGCCCTTGGAAAAGCCGTCCATATTCTCTTCTATGGTGCGCAGGATGTCACGTTTCATGATCTGTTTTCCGTCCTTTGATCCAACGAATTCGGTTTTGCGAGATGATCGCATACATATTTAGTATAACACAATACAAGAAAAAAGTCAACGGTTTTTGCAGGATGAACAGACGAAAATTGCATTTTCCATGAACATAAACAAAACTCCATGCCTGATTTTCCCATTCATGTTTCTCCGAAAACAGAACACAATAATACCAGAGACGCGAAGGGCGCAAGACACGGAGACTCCGAGGGAGTGCCGCGGCGAGTCCTTCGGAGTCTCGATCATATAGATTCGCCACACTTCTGCCGAGTCAGCGGCGTAAGGCATACGGCGTTCCAAGCAACGCGAGAACGCGGTTCCGAGCAAAACGAAAACGCGATTCCGTATTATGCGTGTAACGCGGCGCGAGGCTAAAGCCCGACGCAGTTCCCTTGACGTGCCGAGTCGCAGGCGCGAAGGTAGGAGTTGAGCACCCAAGTTCAGACACAAAGGAGTCAATTACCATGGCAAGAAGCAATAAGACCCTCGTTCCCGAGGCTAAGCAGGCTCTCAACCAGTTCAAGATGGAAGCCGCCAACGAGGTCGGCGTTACCCTGAATCAGGGCTACAACGGTCAGCTGACCTCCGCTCAGGCCGGTTCCATCGGCGGGCAGATGGTCAAGAAGATGATCCAGTCCTACGAGAACGGTCTGGCCGGCAAGAACCAGAATCAGTAAGTCTTGCTTTTACAGGGATCCCGCTCCGGCGGGGTCCTTTTTTCGTGATTTTTTGAAAAAGAGACTTGACATGGACCCTACGTTATGTGGTATAATGTAATTAAGATCCGGCGGGGAAGGTGAAGCTCCTGGATCACAAAGCTACCCGAAACGTCACAGAGGAGATTTCCTATGCTATTCTGGTTCTATATGCTCGCCTTATCGCTTTTACTGCCCATAACCATGACAACAATCGGGACGATTTTCCGCAAGAAAGCCCCGCATCATATCAATCTGCTTGTCGGCTACCGCACCCGCCGCTCCATGCTGAGCCGACAAACCTGGGTATTCGCCCATAGATATTGCGGCAAAATATGGCTGTGGAGCGGGTTGATCCTGATCCCCATCGCACTGATCGCCATGCTCTGCGTGATTGGCCGTGACACCGATACCGTAGGCTACGTGGGTGCTCTGCTGTGCGTACTCCCCATTCTGACCATGATCGGCTCCGTGATAGCCACCGAACGGGCTTTAAAAAAGAATTTCGATCCCTTTGGCTTCCCCCTCCGCCGTGACAGCGGAAATCGCCTGTCCTGACTTTCCATGAAAGGAGAAACCACCGTGAAACACATCCGTCTGCTTTCACTCCTTGTCCTCGTTCCTCTTCTTACCGCCTGTAAGCTCCGCTTCGGAGACACGCTCTACGAGGTTCCGTGGTGGGTCATTCTGGTCCTCCTTTGCGCGGTTCTGCTCATCATTCTTGTTCCTGCCTTGAAAAATACCCGACGCGTATGGTTCACCTGCCCCGGATGCAACCGAAAATTCAAGCCCTCCTCCGCCGTTCTCCTGTTCTCCCTTCACGCAAATGATCACTGCGTGCTGAAATGCCCCCACTGCAACCAGCGCCATATGTGCGCACCGTCTTACGACCAGGAAAGGGACTGACCCACGCAATAGAACACCCACGGTTTTTTCGCCGTGGGTGTTCTGTATATAAGGGGATCAATCTCCATTCTCCATCGCTTTGCAAATCAAATCCACACAAAGTCCCTCTCCCAACATACCGCTGTCGAGCGACAAATGATAGTTGGCCGCCACACCCCACTCGCGGTCGGTGTGGAAGCGGTAGTAGTTCCGTCTGCGGTTGTCCTTATCCTTGATGCGCTGGGAAATGGTCTTCTCTGAGGGGCCGTACTTCTCCAGAATATGCTTGGCGCGGTGCTCGTTGTCGGCATGGATGAAAACGTGGAGACAGTCGGCACGGTCGCGCAGGATATAGTCGGCACAGCGACCCACGATGATGCAGGGCTCCTTGTCGGCGATCTCCTGGATGACCTTGGTCTGGGCCTCGTAGAGCTTCTGGTAGACCGAGGGGTAACCGTAGGTTCCCGCCGTACTCATGGCAAGCTGGTAGAGAAAGCTGCTGGAATGGGAGGCGTACTCCTCGTTCTCCCGGATGAATTCCTCCGAAAGTCCGCTCTGTCGGGCGACCTCGGTGATGAGCTGGTTGTCGTAAAAGGCGATACCCATGCGCTCGGCGGCAGCCTTGGCGATGGAGTGTCCGCCGCTACCGAACTGGCGGCTGATGGTGATGATGCGCTTTTTCATAGTCAAGCCTCCTTTGTGGGGGTGTATCAAGCAAGAATATGCTCTTCCTGTCTTTATTATACCATATTTTATGGGATTTTGCAAGTGGATCGAGAAAATTTTGTCCATGTTGGAGCGGATGTGGGAGGAGAATTTCTAATCTGGGTTTGTCGGGCTGTTTAAAACGGTATGTTTGTGGCTTGCCCGCGTTATTTGCCCTCTCACCGCTGCGCGGAGCTCCCCCAAAGGGGGAGCCTTGGGACGGCGGAAAACACTTGAGGGCAAATGGGATCTTTGGAGTTTGGCACGAAAGGCTCCCCCTCTGGGGGAGCTCCCGCCGCAGGCGGGTGAGAGGGCAACCCCTAAGGGCAACAAGAATCAACATCCCTATAAACCCCAATTTACCAACCCACAACGATCCCCTCACTCCCCGAACAAAGGAGTAGAAAGGTATCTGTCCCCCGTGTCAGGCAACAGCACCACCACGGTCTTGCCGGTATTCTCGGGCCGCGCCGCCACCTCAATGGCCGCGTGCAACGCCGCTCCCGAGGAGATCCCAGCCAGAATGCCCTCACGGCGGGCAAGCAACCGCCCTGCGGCATAAGCCTCCTCCTCGGTGACGGTGACCACCTCGTCCATGACGCTCACATCCAGCACCTCGGGCACGAACCCCGCGCCGATGCCCTGGAGGCCGTGGGGGCCTGCTTTTCCGCCCGACAGTACCGCAGAGCCGGCGGGCTCCATACCGATGACCTTGAGGTCGGGCTTCTGCGTCTTGAGATAGCGTCCCGTGCCCGTGATAGTACCGCCCGTGCCCACGCCGCAGACGAAGATGTCCACCTCCCCGTCGGTGTCTGCCCAGATCTCGGGGCCGGTGGTGGCCTCGTGGGCGGCGGGATTAGCAGGGTTGATAAACTGCCCCGCCACAATGGCACCCGGGATTTCGGCGGCCAGCTCGTCAGCCTTGGCGATGGCGGCGGCCATCCCCCCCGCACCGTCGGTGAGGATCAGCTCGGCACCGTAGGCCTTCATGAGCTTCACGCGCTCCACCGACATGGTATCGGGCATGACGATGATGGCGCGGTAGCCCCTGGCGGCGGCCACGGCGCAAAGACCGATGCCGGTATTGCCCGAGGTCGGCTCGATGATGACCGAACCGGGCGCGAGCTTCCCCTCGGCCTCGGCGGTCTCGATCATGGACAGGGCCACCCGATCCTTGACCGAGCCGGCAGGGTTGAAGGACTCCACCTTGGCGATGAGGCGGGCGGAGAGGTCGTATTCTTTTTCAATATGGGTCAGCTCCAAAAGGGGGGTGTGGCCGATGAGCTGATCCACGGAGGTCTTGATGTTGGACATGGGTGGTTCCTTTCTGTCATGCTTGAGGGGTAGGGTCAGGCTTCCTCGGCCTTTTCAAGATAGGCGAGGATACCGCACAGGTTGATGGCACTCTCCCAGGGGCGGTAGGGGCAGGAGGCGGGAGAGGGACTGCCGTTTCGGTAGTATTCCGTCCAGACGGCTCCCTCTACGCGGTCGGCGAGAAGCTCGTCCAGCAAGTCGCGGTAGGCGGGGAGGTCGGCGGCGGGGAGGAGGCGGGCCAGGGTGTAGAGGATGACGCCGTACTCATAGCCCACGGTGTTTGCGGGGTTTGTCGCCCCGTAGCCGCTGTTGCGGATGGACTTCACCGAGCGGGCGAGGGCGGCTTTGAGGGTGCTTGCGGGAAGGAGGGTACAGCCCGCGAAAACCGCCATCCAGAGGGCACAGTCGGTGCTGTAGCGTGTAGAAGTCACGGGGGCGGGGGCTTTGCCATAGCAGTCGGGGCATAGGTAGCCGCCCTCGGGGGCGCGAAGGAGGTTGGTCATGAGGTTACAACGGTGGCAGACACCGTGGCGGTAGGTGGGAGCATCACCGATCTCGGCGCGACGGGGATCATTGATGTAGACGGTATCCCCATCGGTGAAGTTCTCGGTGAAGCGGTCGCGGGCCTCCGCTACCTTAACGCGGTGTGCGGCGATCTCGGCGGGGGGCATAAGACCGTACCTCTCGCAGGCGTCCAGTAGGCGGGTGGCCGAGCCGACGTAGAGGGCGGTGGCCTCCATGGAGCCGTGGTCGATGCCGCTTCGGGGGAAGAGGCCCCCCGCTATGTAGGTCTCGTCGCCGTTGAAGGGGATCGTGCCACCCTTGAGGTGCTTTTCCTGGGCGGTGAGGAGGTAGCTTGCGTAATCCATGCGGTCGCGGAGGAATTCCACGTCCCCCGTCCGGTCGGCGTAGTCCAGCAGCTCCAAGAGGTAGTAGCCCGTCTGCTCCACCTCGTCGTTCTCGTGGCGGTGGGAGCAGGACATCCCCATGCCTGAGGCGTTGGGCATGAAGCCCTTCTCACGGTAGGTGTCGCACATATAGGCCACCATGCGGCGGGCGTAGTCATGCAGACCCAGGGCCATGTAGCCGCGAAAAACACCGTACATATCCCGTCCGTAGGCCAGATGGTAGAAGGCTCCCGCGATGACACCGCCCTCCGCCGAGGTTTGGGTGATGAGGGCGGCGGCTACCGACTCGATCAGCTCGTCGGCGGAGGGGACAGGGGACAGGGCGACGGGATCCACCTTGATGGAGTTGAAAATCTCACCCCAATGGGCGAGGAAGTCGGTGTAGATTTCTTTGAGGTCGGCGGTAAGCATGGACTCCGAGAGAGTCATGCAGCCCGCGAAGCTGGCCGTTCCCAATTCGCCGTAGTCACCACCCACGAAGATCAAGTGAGACTGCCCTGCGGGGAAGGTGATGCTTCCCTCCTCGATCTCGCAGTTGGACGAGAGGAGGAGCTGGCAGTAGGTCTCCTTGTCGGTCTTGGACTTGGAGAAGACCACGGTCCCGTCGGGGATCTCGAAGAGGTAGGACTTAGCGCAGCCCCCGTAGACAGCATCGGTGTTGGTCTTGGGGAAGGGGGAGTCCAGCGCGAAGGTCAGGGGGGCGGTGAGGGTCAGACGGCGGATGAAGACGGGGAGAGTGGGGTGGGTGTAGTCGGTAATCTCCCCCACAGGATTGCCGTTTCGGGTGAGCTTAGTGAGATAGCCCGCCGAGCCACCGATGCGGTAGCTTTGGGTGCTGACCGTAGGGTCGGTGAGGCGGAGGGTCAGGACGCTGGGCAGGGAGTAGCAGGGGGCGAAGAGCTGGACGATATCGGCGCCGTCTCCTGCCATGGCTACGCGGCCGTTGCCGAGGAAGTGGAGGGCTCGGGTGGGGATCAGATCCTGCATGGGAGGCTCCTTTCGGTCAAGGCTTCACGCCTGCTTCTTTTTGGTGAGGTTCAACTGCGACAAGATAATGCCCGCGAAGATGATGAGGCATCCCAGATACCCAATGGGCAATATCTCTTGGTCCACATGGAAGCTTTCGGGGGTGGCGAGGTTCCAGAGGATCCCGCCGATGGCGGCGAAGACCGACTCGGTGGAGAAGATGATGGCGGCGTAGGTGGGGTCGGAGCGCTTTTGAGCCAGGACCTGGAGGGTATAGGCTACCCCCACCGACAGAATGCCGCAGAAGAGGATGGCCCACTTGGCGTTCCACACGCCGCTCCAGGTGGTGTCCTCGAAGATCACCCCCGCCAGAAGCCCCAGCGCGCCGCTGATAAAGAACTGCCAGGAGGAGAAGCGCAGGGGGGAGACGCGGTCGATGAAGCGGTCCACGATCAGAATATGCCCTGCCCAGAAGAAAGAGCCGATGAGCAACACCAGCTCACCCGGGCCGAAGGAGATAGCCTCGCCCGGGCGCAGGCAGAGGAGGTAGAGTCCCACGGTAGCGAGGATGCAACCCAGCCAGATATTCCAGCCCGATTTCTTGCGGAAAATCAGAAAGTAGAACACAGGGGTGAGGACGGTGTACAGGCCCGTAATGAAGCCAGCCTTGCCGGGGTCGCGGGTCAGATCGGCACCGAACTGCTGAAGTGCCGAGGCGATGAACAGGCAGAGGCCTCCGCAGACAGCACCCAGGGCGGTATGCTTGTGGCGTTGCTTCTTCTCGGCGGGGGTCAGACCGGACTCTTTTTCAAAAATGCAGTAGACGGGGATCAGGGAGGCGGCACCCAGCATAAAGCGGATGCCGTTGAAGGTGAAGGGCTCCACATGGTCGCTCCCCAACACCTGGGCCACGAAGGCGAAGCCCCAAATGATGGCGGTGGTGAAGAGCATGACGGTGGCGGTGAGTTTGGATCTCATGGGGGTGGGTTCCTTTGCTTGGGATTGGTGGCGTTTAGGGTATGGTTAGGAAAACCGATCCCCACGGCTCCAAGGTAACGGGGAAACCGCAGCTTGTGGGCGGGGATCCGCTTGGCGTAGCTCTCTTCAAGGATCACGGATACTATGATCAGCATCAGCCACAGAAGGAAGGCGATGATGACAACGACTGGATCAAGGATCATTCCCGAACCTCAAAATCCGCAATGGCCTTGAAGAACGCCATATCCTCGGCGTAGCGGGCCTCGTTCTTGCTCCGTCCCGAGATGGTGGGCTTATGGAGGCAGAGGATGGCGTTTTCGGGGTAGACCTGGGCGGCGGGGTTGTACTTGTAGAAGTCGGTGTCCTTCAGGGCGATGCCGAAGCCGTCGGGGAGGGCACCCGCAGGGAGATTCCCATCGGTGTAGACCTCCGAGAGGGGCTTGAGGCGGTCGGCGTCGCGGAGGATGCCGTAGAGATAGGGGCTGAGGATGTAGACCGAGGTCTCCCCCGTCATGGTAAATCGGGAAAAATTGTTGTATTCGTCCGAGTTATACTTGCGGTTGATCTGAAACTGGTCGGCCTCGCCGTTTTCGTTCGTCACGGTCTCGTACCGATCTGCCTCAGCGTTGAATTCCTCCTCGGAATAGATCTGGTATTCCACCATGTTGATGAGGGTTTCTCCGTCCCCATTGAAGTCCTCGGGGCAGACCCGCTCCAGAAGGGCTGCGAAATCTGCGCGCTCCTCCTTATTCAGGCGATAGGTGGAGGCCAGACAGACCGAGGTATCGTAGCTTGGGCGGTTCACCATCTGTACGATACCCACCACGGCAACCGTGACGAAAAAGGCCACCACGATAACCGTCCATTTATAGTGATACCAGAAATTATCCAGCCAGCGCAGGGCGGGGGAGGCGACCTTGATGTCGCCCGCCTCCAGCTTGTCGCTGTCGTTTTGGGGCTCCCGCTCGGGCTCGGGGGGCTCGATGGGGTTATGGCGGTAGTTGACATTGTAGTTGGACATGATGGGTTCCTTTCTATGTGGGAATTCGTAATTCGTCATGATTCCGCTGTTTTCCGTGGAAGAACAGTTTGCTTTCTGCATACAGCCGCCATTCCCTCATTACGAATTACGAATTGACAAGGGGAAGGAAGGCCGCCGCGGCTCGCGTTGTGCAGCCGATTGTGGGGCGTCCCTTCCTTCCCCTGTATGTTGAATCAGATTAGTGGTTGGCGCGAGTGACTTCCAGAACCTTGAAGTGCAATTCCCCTGCGGGTGCGGTGACGGTAACCTTATCCCCTGCCTTCTTGCCCATGAGGGCGCGGCCGATGGGGGACTGATCCGAGATCTTCTGCTCCAGGGGGTCTGCCTGGTTGGAGCCCACGATGCTGTAGGTGATCTCCTCCTCAAAGTCCTCGTCGTAGAGCTTGACCACCGAGCCCAAGCTGATGGAGCGGACATCCATCGCGCTCTCGTCGATGATCTCGGCGTTCTCGATTAGGGCCTCCAGCTCCTGGATGCGAGCCTCGACCTTGGCCTGCTCGTTTCTGGCCTCGTCGTACTCGGCGTTCTCGGAAAGGTCACCAAAGCCGCGGGCAACGGCGATCTGCTCCTTGATCTCCTCGCGTCTCGTCAGCTTTAAGTATTTCAGCTCGTCAACCAGGTCCTGATAGCCCTGCTTGGTATACATTTGCTTGATGTTCTCTGCCATGGTAGTTGGTCTCCTTTAATGGAAAATTGTAAAATATGTGGGGATATTTCTCCGAATACGCCCTTTCGGAGCGGGCATATGCCCGCTCCGACGGGATCACTTCATTGCGTCCACCGCAGCCGCCAGCTGGTTATCCAGATTGTCGGGGAGGAGGTTAATGTTATACTTCTGAGCCTCCTCGGACAGCTCGACCTGCATGTGGGGAGTGATGCCCACGCCGTCGTAGTAGTCGCCCTTGGGGGAGGAGTAGTAGAAGGTGGTGAGCTTCAGGGCACCGTCGTAGCCGTAGCGGGACAGGGAGTAGGTAGTCTGTCCGCAGCCCTTACCGTAGGTGGTGGTACCCACGATCGTACCCAGCTCATAGTCGCGAATGTTGGAGGTGAACAGCTCGGCGGCGGAGGCGGAATACTTGTTGACCAGCACCGAGATCTTGAGGTCGCGGTACTTGCCGATGTCCTCGGCGGTGAGCTGACCCGTGCCGCACAGGAGGTTGCCCGCTTTGTTCCGGGTGACCGTATCGCTGGTCTCCTTGCCCGCGGCGTTCTTGGTAGTGATGATGACGTCATCCTCCTGTAGGAAGAAGACCAGAATATCCTCCACCGAAGACAAAAGACCTCCGGGGTTGCCGCGCAGATCAAGAACATAGGATTGACATCCCTCGCTCTTGAGGGTCTCCACCGCCTCTACGAACTGGTCGCGGGTGGTGTTGTCGAAGCCGGTCAGACGAATAATGCCCACGGTCTCGTCCTCGCTGTAGCGGCGGAAGGTGACCGAGCGGGTGGTGAACTTCTCCCGGATGGCGGTGATCTCCACCTCCTCGTAGGGCTCGCCCTCGGAAGCACCTGCCGGACGGCGCAGGACGGTAAAGGCGCATTCGGTGCCCTCCTCGCCCTTCATGCGGTTGAGCGCCTCGGTATAGCCTACCGAATGAACGGTGACCTTGTCCTCGCCTTTGCCGATATACATGATGTGGTCTCCGGGCAAAACGCCGGCGGCTTCAGCAGGGGAATCGGGGTAGACGTTGGCAATGGTCACCACCTGGTAGGTCACACCGTCCAGGGTCAGGGTACCGTTGACCACGCTGACGCCGATACCGCACATCTCGCCATTGTTGGCGGCGTTCTGGTCGGCGTATTCCTCGGCGGTGAAGTACTCGGCGTACACGTCACCCGTAGCGGCGACGTAGCCCTTCAACACACCCGCGAGCAAGGCCTCGTCGTCCAGCTCCAGCACGGTAGCCGAGCGGAACAGGCGGTCGATGATCTCGATCTGATCGAACGGCCCCTCCTCGGCCTCCCCCTGTCCGGGCGTGACCGTAGTGGGAGTATTGTTCTTCATATAGGAGGTGGTCAGGGAGAAGGTCAACAGAACGGCCAGCACCACCGAGACGATGACGGTGGAGAGGGCGGCGGTCAGGCTGATCTTTTTGCCCTTTTCGGGGGGCGTTTGAGCCGTATATGCAGAGCCTTGGCTATCTCCCTTGCCTGCGGAGGGCTCTTCGGGGGGGGGCACAGGCTCTCCCTCGGCGGCAGGCGTGACCAGCTCCAGCCCCTTGGCGGTCATGATATGGCTCAAATCACGCTCCAGGGCATCGGTGATCTCCCCCTCCACCACCAGGGTCAGGAGGGCGGTATCGGTATCCTTGACCGTCACGCGGACGTTGCGGATCCCGGCAAGACTCTCGCAGGATGCTACGATGGCAGGGATCATGGTCTCGATGACCAGACCTCGGATTTCATAGGTAACTTGTTTCATGAAAGGTAATTGATCCTTATTACGCACAGGGATGGGGATGGGTACGGGCATAGGTATAGTATACGTCTATGTACCCGCGAAATATACGAAAAACTGCGGCTGTGAGGTTTAATACTTGGAGGGCTTGGAGCTGAGGTACTTCTTGACCATAAGGGCCACCTTGAAGGTGATGGCGTGCTCGAACTCGCGGAGATCCAGACCCGTCAGCTTACGGATCTTCTCCAGGCGGTACACCAGGGTATTGCGGTGGACGAAGAGCTTACGGGAGGTCTCGGAGACGTTGAGGTTGTTCTCGAAGAAGCACTGGATGGTCATGAGGGTCTCGCGGTCCAGGGACTCCAGGCTACCCTTCTTGAAGACCTCCTGGAGGAACATCTCGCAGAGGGTGGTGGGAAGCTGGTAGATCAAACGGCCGATGCCCAGGTTCTCGTAGCTGACGACACTCTTTTCGTTCTCGAAGACCTTGCCAACGTCCAGCGCGATCTGAGCCTCCTTGTAGGCGCGGGCCAGATCCTTGATGTTGTCCACAATGGTGGAAACACCCACGGAGACCTTGGTATAGAACTCAGAGGACATGGTATCCACGATGTTGGTGGCGACCTTTTCCATATCGCGGTTCTCGGAGCCGGCCTTGACCTCCTTGACCAGAACGATGTCGTGCTCGCCCACGCTGATGACGTAATCGCGTGCCTTGTCGGGGAACATATTCTGGAGCATCTCGAAGGGCATCATGTCGGTCTTGCCCATGAATTTGACCAGGAAGACCACGCGGCATTCCTCTGCGTTGAAATGCAGCTCCTTGGACTTGATATAGATATCCGAGGGCAGGATGTTATCCAGAATGATATTCTTGATGAAGGATCCCTTGTCATACTTCTCGTCGTAGAGATTCTTGATATTGCCCAGGGCGATGCACAAAAGGCGGGAGGTCTTATCAGCCTCGGCGTCCTCGCCCTCCACGAAAACGATGTACTCGCGCTTGGTACCGCCCGACAGAGGGCGGTAGGTAAAGCCGCCCGATACCACCATATCGGTGGTGTAGGCCAGCTCGTCGCGGACGCTCTGGCGGACTTCACCGATCTTGACAAGCTCGGAGCAGGCGATGATGACGCCGGTCTCGTCGATGACGCCGATGGTGCGGTCAACCGCATCCTTCATTTGGTGGATCACGCTCTGGAACAGTCTGTTAGACATAGACTTTTACCTCTCTTTGTTTATTTACATACTTATAATATTTTCATCCGCCGCGCGGAAGCAGGTACGAAAGAAAGATCAGCGGGATTCAAAGTTCAAGGGCATAGATCAGACAGCTCAGGACGAAGCCCGAGGCGGTCTCGGTGCGCAGGATACGCTTGCCCAGCCCCGTCATGGCAAAGCCCAGGGCGCGGGCGGTCTCGGCTTCTTCGGGGGAGAAGCCTCCTTCGCTGCCTACGAAAATGGCGATCTCGGGGGTACGGCCCTCGGCGAGGATGGCATCCAGCCGGGGTCTTGCCTGCTCGACCAGAACAGGCAGAGGGGTAACCGTGCTTCCCTCGTAGCAGAACAGGACAAGGTCGGCTCCCTCGGCGGCCTTCAGAGCCTCGCTGAAGGGAACCGTAGGCTTGACGGTTGGGATAATCCCCCGCCCGCACTGCTTGGCGGCTTCCTCGGCGATACGGCACCGTCGTTCGGTCTTTCTTGCCTCGGCCTCGGGCTTGGCACGGACGATACAACGGCCGGACTCAAAGGGAATGACCTGGCACACACCACACTCCACCGCCTTCTGGATGATGGTATCCAGCTTATCTCCCTTGGGGAGGGCTTGGTAGAGGCGCGCGGCAAAGGGGGGCTCGGTGTCAATAGGGGAGGAGGAGAGCACCCGGGCCGTAGCGGTCTCCCCGTCGAAGGAGACCATCTCGCAGAGGTAGGCGGTCTGCTGGTCGCAGACTTTTATCCTGTCTCCGGGGGCAAGCCGCAGGGAATAGGAGGCGTGATGAGCGTTTTCCCCCGTCAGTGTGACGGTTCCGTCACGGACATCGGAGGGCTCTATGAAAAAACGCGGCACGGGTCTCACTCCTTTCCCTTTTGAAGCTCGTTATGCGGACAGAAAACCCGACTTGCGGGTCGCGGGGCGGGCAAGATCGGGGTTTTCGTGGGTTTTGACGGAGGTTTTGCGGGCCATAGTGACAATTCACAAACATTTCCGTCTTGTTGTCGAAAATACTATACCACAAAATCACCAATTTGTCAACAGGTTTTTTGTGATTTTGGGCAAGAAAGGTGTCATTATTTACAATTTCTTCTTATTCTCCCCGAGAGGCGGGGGCAAATGTCCCAAAGCTGACGGTTGGTGATTATGTGGTAGGTCAAGGATATGATGTGCAAGTTTACCCAAGGCCGTTGATCGATTCGACAAACGGCCTTGCCATACACACTTACAATTTCTTTTTCGGAGGATCGGCGCGGTCATTCCGGGGGCCGTAGGGCTTACGGTCACGGTCTCTGCCCTCGGGACGGCGGTCAGGCTTGCGGTCGAAAATCTCCTTGGCCGTCCTTGCCCCGTTGCTCCGTGCCTCGGCGGGCTTGAAGTACTCGTAGAGGTAGCAGGGGAGCATACCGTTGTACAGCTTCTTGACCTTATCCGCCCGCTGACCGTAGAGACGGTCGAAGCGGTCAGAGGAGGTCAGGACGTAGATCTGCCAAGGATACAAAGCCTTGAAGCTTCCGCCCAGCTGTTGGTAGAGCCGCTCGATCTCCTCTCGCTCCCCCATACGCTCGCCGTAGGGCGGATTGCAGACCACAGTTCCCTTTCTGTCCTCCTTTTTGATCTGACGGGCATCGGCTTGGAATATGTTGATATACTCCTCCACCCCGGCGCGCAGGGCGTTTTCGTAGGTGATGTCCAGGATGTCCTCGTCGATGTCCGAGGCGTAGACCTCGAATTTACAGTCGGTGCGGATCCTTCCCTGCGCCTCGGCGCGGGCATTCGCCCAAAGAGCCCCGGGAATATTGGCGAAGGCTTCCCCCGCAAAGCTGCGTCCCAGACCCGGCGCACGTCCGCTGACCAGCATGGCGGCTTCGATGGCGATGGTCCCCGAGCCGCAGAAGGGATCCCAGAAAAGGATATCCTCACGGGGGCGGGCGGTCATGACCAGGGCGGCGGCCAGGGTCTCGCGCAAAGGGGCGGCTCCCGCCTCGGGACGGTAGCCACGCTTGTGGAGCGCCACGCCCGAGGTGTCGATCATAAGGTGAGCCATATCCTTGAAGATGAAGAATTCGATCTGATATTTTGCTCCCGTTTCCTCGAACCAGGAAATACCGTACCGCTCCTTCAGCCGCTCCACCACCGCCTTTTTGACGATGCTCTGGCAGTCGGGCAAAGAGGTCAGGCCGCTCTTGATAGAGTGTCCCTTCACGGGGAAGGCGTCGGCGCGGCTAATCCAATCCTCCCAAGGAAGAGACCTTACACCATCGAAGAGTTCGGAAAAGCTGTGGGCGGGGAATGCGCCCATATGGACGAACACCCGCTCGGCGCACCGCAGGTTGATATTGGCGCGGGGGATATCGGTCTCGGTGCCCTCAAAGGTCACGCGCCCGTCCATGGTCTCCAGGCGTTTGAGTCCCAGGGCATCGATCTCCTCGCCAAGGAGCTTTTCCAGTCCGAACATACAGGTGGCCACAAGAATCAATTTCATGCAATTTTTCCTTTCGCATCAATGAAATATCGTCATTCGGTCATAGGTATGACCGTTCGGTTTTCGGTTTTGAAAAAGTTCACGAAAGCTTCAAATTTCTTCAATTATTCGTTCTTTTTTTGAACACAGGAAACGGGTATACTGGTGGCAGATACCAAGAAAAGGATGTATTGGACTATGAAACATTCCCGCCAAGCCTCTGCCTGTCTCGCCTTGGCCGTCACCCTTGCCCTGCTGACCTCATGCGGGGAAAGACCGGACGGCCACACCGAAGGCGATGCCACAGACTCCGCTTCCACCCCCGCCACCGCTGTGGTGAACGGGACCGTTATGGAACCCACCACAGGCAACGCGGAGATCTCCGCCCAGCCCGAAACCGCTCCCGAGGCGGCCACCGCTGATACACCTACTGCGGGCTCCTATGAGCCAACCACCGAAACCGTCATCACTTTAGGCGAAACCGTTACCGTGACCGGCGCAGGCGCAGCTGCAAACGGCTCTGTTGTGACTGTGACGAGCGCCGGCACCTACCTCATCGAGGGGAGTCTCACAGACGGTCAGCTCATTGTGGATACAGCTGACGAGAAAAAGGTCACCTTGATCCTCAACGGCGTTTCGCTGTTCTGCCCTACGGGGCCCGCAGTATATATTCGGTCAGCCCCCAAGAAGGTGGTCATCTCCACCGTGGCGGGCTCGGTGAACCTCCTCTCGGACGGCTCGGGTTATGTCGTTCCCGACGAGGAGCAGGCGGAGGGAGAGATCTACCCCAACGCCTGTATCTATTCCTGCGAGGATCTGGAATTGGATGGTAACGGCGAGCTCCACATCACGGGCAACGCCGACAAGGGCATCAACACCAAGGACGATCTCAAAATCAAGGGCGGAACCGTCACGGTCACGTCAGCGGGCGTGGGCATCCGCGCCAATGATTCCCTGGAGATGAGCGGCGGCACCGTCACTGTCAATTCGGGCGGGGACGGCGTCAAGACCGCCAACACCGAGACCGAGGGTAAGGGATACCTCACGGTCGAGGGCGGTTCCCTCTATATCACCGCCAAGGGCGACGGGCTCTCGGCGGCTACCGATCTCACGGTCAGCGGCGGGAACCTGGTGCTGACCACCACCGACACCGACGGCGTAGTGCTGGAGGAATCTTCGGGCAATCCCACCGGCGGCTCTATGGGGGGCGGCTTCGGGGGCATGGGCGGCGGCGGCCGACCCGGGGGACCCGGCGGTATGGGTGAAAGCTCTGCCGACAAGGCCGCCATCAGCGCCAAGGGTCTGAAGGCCGCAGGGACCCTCACCGTCAAGGGCGGTAAGGTCACCATCGTGGCTCAGGACGACGGCATCCACAGCGACGGCGACGTCCACATCGCCGACGGCACTCTCCACATCCGCGCGGCGGACGACGGCATCCACGCCGAGAAGGAGCTGACGGTCAGCGGCGGCGTCCTTACGGTCGCTCAAAGCTATGAGGGCCTGGAGGCCCTTCACATCAACATCCTGGGGGGTACCAACCGCATCACTTCCTCCGACGACGGCGCTAATGCCACAAACGGCACGGGCGGCGGTATGATGGGCGGCCCCGGCGGGGGCAGACCCGGCGGTATGGGTGGCTGGTGGGGCCAAGGCTCCAACAGCGGCAGTACCGATACTTCGGTCTCTACCGAGACACCTGTTCTCACCTTCGCGGGAGGCTATTCGGTCTTCAACGCGGCGGGTGACGGCATTGATTCCAACGGAAACATCGTGATCTCGGGCGGTACGGTGATCGTCTACGGCCCCACCGACAACGGTAACGGCCCCATTGATTCGGGCGACGGGAATTACGGCGTTACGGTCTCGGGCGGTACCCTTCTGGCCGTGGGCAGTAACGGCATGGCCGAGTCGGCCGAGAATGCGGGGCAGGCGGTGCTGGCGGCCTCCTGGCGAAGCGGAGGCATATCCGCAGGCGAGACCATCGGTATCGTGGACAGCGACGGCAAAGTATTGGCGGCCTTCGAGCTGCCCAAGGCCATTTCCTCCATCGTCTTCAGCTCGGCTGACCTGACGGCGGGGGAGACCTACTCCATCGTGGGCGGCGGGTCTGCCACGGGTACGGTGGTGGACGGCGTGATTCATCCTTCGACTTATACGGGGTATGAGTCTATGGGAGAAATTGAGGCGTACTAACCTTCATTTAGGGCGATCCCCACGGGGATCGCCCTTTTGCTATGCTTGTTTACTTCTGGTTGCGCTCGATCTTCCCCTCAAACAGCTTCTCAAAGGCCTCCTCGGTGCCAATGGTCATGAGGTCCTTCTGGCAAACCATGCCTCGGCCGCTCTGGGCGGGGATATCGAGGTAGTAGTAGGCGCCCATGTCCACCACGCGGCGGATGTCCTCACGGTACAGCTCCAGGCGGCGTTTGGGACATTCGAAAAGAACGCTTTCGTCCCGATCGGCGTAGAAGACGGCGCGGGTGGGGAACAGCTCATTTTGTTGCTTCTTGGTGAAGGACAGGGCGAAGATCAGGAGAGCGCCCAGTAGGCAAAGTCCAAAGCAGAAGACCGTCATGAAAGCACACCGCTCTCCCCAGCCCCATTCCCAAATCAGAATGAGCAAGAAGATGACGATAAGCGGGAGCATGAGAGCCAGAAAGGACAGGGTGGAACGGATGGCCACGCGGCGGACCAGCAGGCGGCGGTTCTCGGGGGAGACTTCGCCTTTGAATTCCGCGTGGATGCGGACTTCACGGTTCTTCATAGTGTGTATTCTCCTTCAAACTCAAGCCTTTCTTGTAATTGTAACTTTGTATACCTTATCGGAACCACTTCCCTACCGCAACGCCCTTCTCATCGTGGAACCCAATGCGCAGGATGCGGTACCAGACCTCCTCGGTGCTTCCGTCCTCGGGGAGTATACCCAGCCGATCCCGCATGGCTTTGATGAGGTATTCGGGATTCAGGTTCTCGGTGTTGCCCGCGCGCAGAGTAGCGCGGATCTTGATGAGTCCGTCGGCGGCCACGGCCTTGACGCTGTGGATCATGGGGAGGATGTTGACCTCCTTGTCCCCCGACTTGCTTCGCTTGGTCATGATGATGGGCTCTGCGTCGGGGGCGAAGATCTTATTGATGGCGGCGGCGTTGTCGATGGGGTCGCCGGGGGTCTTGACCGTCATCTGGTAGGTGCCCCACGCGATATCCGAGAAGGCGGTGGTGGGGATATAGACCTCGGAGACCTGCATCTCACTCGTCAGCTCGGCGTTGAGCTGGGCCTTGATCTCGGCGGGGGTGATCTGACGGTCGATGCGAAGATCCACCATCTCCTCCATACCCTCGGAGCCTACGGGGAGGGGGACGCCAAAGGTGATTTTGGAGTGGGGGTTGAAGCCCTGGGTATACCACATGGGGATGGAGGCGCGGACCAGGACTCTCTGCCAGGTACGCTGGAGGTCCAGGTGGGAGAAATACTGGAGGTTGCCCGTTTTCTGGAAGACCACGCGGACCGTGATGGGGGCATCCAGCTTCTCGCGGTCGAATTTGGAGATACGATTCACTTTACCTTGGGACAGCATGCGCGCTCACCTCCCATCTTATTGGCTCCGCAGCCCGAGCAGTTCTCTCGGCAGTTGGGGGTGGTGTTCCCCTCATGGGCACGGGCGTTTTCTCTTTGCAGGAACTTTTTGGTCACGCCGCAGTCGATGACGTCCCAAGGAAGGACTTCATCCAGACCGTAGCGGCGGTTGGCGTAGAAGGCGGGGTCGATGCCCGTGGCGGCGAAGATGTCCAGCCAGCCCTCGTAGTCGAAGAACTCCGACCAGGCCTCAAACTTGAAGCCTCGGCGGCAGGCCTCCTCCAGGGCGGGGGCGAGACGGCGGTCGCCTCGGGCCAGAACGGCCTCCAGGTGGCAGGTCTTGGCGTTGTGGTAGTTGTACTTCACGCGGCGGTCATGGACGCAGGAGCCCACGAAGGCCTGCTTGCGCTCCATCTCCTCCAAAGTGTCCTGGGGCTCCCACTGGAAGGGGGTGAAGGGCTTAGGGATGAAGGGGGAGACGCTGATGGTGACCTGGGGGTGCTGACCCTTGCGGCGGTTGGGGTTCTGATAGTAGGCGGAGACCACGCGGTGGGCCAGCTCGGGAATCTCGGCCAGGTCCTCGTCGGTCTCGGTGGGGTGGCCCTGCATGAAGTAGAGCTTGACCTGATTCTTGCCCACGTCGAAGGCCACGTTCACCGCCCGCATAAGGTCTTCCTCGTAGAGGTTCTTGTTGATGACGTCGCGCAACCTCTGGGAGCCTGCCTCGGGGGCGAAGGTGATGGTGGAGTTACGGATGGAGGCCACCTTGTCCATGAGCTCGCGGGTGAAGGAGTCGGCGCGGAGAGAAGGCAGGGAGAGGCTGACCATGTTGGGGTTGGACCAGGACAGGAGGCTGTCGGTCAGCTCGTTTACCTTGGTGTAGTCGCTGATGGACAGGGAGGAGAGGGACATCTCCTCGTAGCCCGAGGACTCGAAGATGGCGCGGCACTGGCAGTCCACCACCTCGGGAGATTTTTCACGGACGGGGCGGTAGACCATACCCGCCTGACAGAAGCGGCAGCCACGGATACAGCCGCGCCCCACCTCCACGGTGATGCGGTCCTGGACCGTCTCGATGTAGGGCATGACCACCTTATCGGGGAAGGGGGTCTTGTCCAGGTCCTTCACGATGCGCTTGGTGACGGTCTTCGGGATATCGTCGTAGACGGGGGTATAGGCGGCCACGGTGCCGTCGGCGTTATAGGTAATGGTGTAGAGGGAGGGGACGTAGACGCCTTGGATGGTGCGGGCGGCCTCATGGAGGAAGGCGGCGCGGGTGTAGGTGCCCTCATCCTTCATCCTGATGTAGAGGCGGACGATCTCGGGAAGCATCTCCTCGCCCTCGCCAATGTTGAAGAGGTCGAAGAAGTCGGCCACGGGCTCGGGGTTATAGGCGCAGGGGCCGCCGCCAATGACCAGGGGGCAATCCTCTCCACGGTCCGCCGCGCGGAGGGGGATCTTCGAAAGCTCCAGCATATTGAGGACGGTGGTATAGCACATCTCGTACTGGAGGGTGAAGCCCAGAAAATCGAAGTCGGAGACGGGGTCGCCGCTCTCCAGGCAGGTGAGGGGGACGTTCTGCTCACGCATCTTCTCCTGCATATCCACCCAGGGGGCGTAGGTGCGCTCGCACCAGATGTCGTCGTGGAGGTTGAGGCAATGGTAGAGGATGCGGACGCCCAGATTGGACATACCGATCTCGTAGGAATCGGGGAAGGCGAAGGCGAACCGCGCCTTGACTTGGGTCTTATCCTTGATGATCTGCCCGTACTCACCGCCCGCGTAACGGCCGGGGCGGGAGACGGAGGTCAGAAGCATACGCTTTTGGTTCTGATTCATGATGATGTTTGATCCTTATCTGTATTGGTTTGGGATGGAGTCGCCTCGGGAATCGGTTCGGAAGGCCGCTTGGCCATCCGATCCGACGGCAAAAACAGAGCTTTGCGGGTCACAGAGGACAGGCTGACCAGGGTGAGCAGTCCCGTCCAAAGAAGCTGCCATGCGGATACGGCGGCGGAGGACAGCAGGATATCCTGCCCCGTGAGCACCGCCAGTACAGCGATTCCCACCGAAAAGGGCAAGGACAGCCAGGCCAACCAGTGCGCCAAACGGTATACGCGACGCATACGGCGGCAGGCGGCGTAGGGGTAGAGAAGATCCAGGCTCCGTCCCGTTGCGACGGTATTGCCCGAGCGAAAACGGCAGAAGGGCTCCGCATAAGAGGGGCGCAGCAGTCTTGCCCCGGCGGCAGATTCAAGACCCTCCGCTTCCAGGAGTGCGGCGCTGACCATGGGATCATAGGTCACCACGGCGGCCGTATCCCCCATGGAGGCAAGGCCGGAGACAGCGCGGGCGAAGGTGCGGCCCACGCGGTACTCCACCGAATAGGCAATGCGGAAGGTGCGGTCAAAGGCCAGGTAGATCACCTGACTGTCCTCGGTCTTCTTGTAGACCCGCTCCATGGATGCCTTGGGAAGGCGGATCCCACGGCGGGACAGGGCATCGCGGGAGCCCATCATGATCTCGGTGGTGTCTCCCCCCCGCAGATCCACCAGATACAGCCGTGCGTATCCCTCCTCGGTCTCTGCGACCTCAACCGCAAAGCCCTCGCTTCCCTCCTGCCCCGAGACAGGCTCGCGGCTCAGCGTGCTTTCCAGCAGCAAAAACAGGCAGTTGGCCTTATGACGCCAAAGAGAGATGTGCGGATCGTCCCGCAGGGTGATCTCCTTGCGGTTGAGGCCGCCCAGAGCATCCCCGTCGGGGATCAAGATGCGCGTGCTTCCCTTCTGCACGGTGTCCGCAGGCGCGGCAGCTCCGATCACCGCAGCCCCCTTTCGCCCCAGAAGGCCGTTCGCCCGTAAAAGCGGCAGGCACATGGCCACCAGGTATGCGGCGGGCAGGCAAAGCAGGTAGGTTCCCATGAAAACGGGCAGAGCGTGCGCCATGATGCTCCCGCCCCGCAGAAGTGCCAGTCCCGCGCAAAGGATCGCGGCCAGCAGAGCAACGGGAAGGAGGTAATTCAAGCGACCCATGTAGGGATTATACCGTCCGGTGCGCGCGAAATAATCCGCCAGTCTTCCGGCGCGGACGGCGGTCAGGGTGCGCTCCTTGGGCGCTGCCTCTGCATTGGCCGCAGAAGCGGGGGTCAATTCGTCGGTGAGAGTGTACACGGGTTTCCCGGCGGATACCACCGAAAAGGCCAGGCTCTCGGCTATGACCGTCATATATTCCGAAGCGGCGGCGACTGTCAGCATCAGCAAAGCGACTCCGCCGTACAGGCAGGGCATGGGGATAAAGATCCCCAGGATGCCGTAGGCAACGGCCGCCAGGAGAGCCACCGCAGACACCGCATAGCGGGTCGGCTCAAAATCCATCAGGCTCTTCAGCCCCCGTCCGAGGCGGCTCAGAAAAGGGATACAGACAAACAGCGTCCACAGCACGCTAAGGAGCGGATACAGCGGAACAGTCGGATCGACGAATAATCCCGGCAAGAGGTTCAGAACGCCCAAAAGATCGTACAAAAGCCCGAACAGAGCCCCCACCGCCGCCACGCACAGACGGGCCATCCCCCCACGCTTGGCGCGGCTGTAGGAGCCCTCGATCCCGGGAGTCTGGGAGCGGTCGGTATATTCACGGCGGGACTTGACGGTTGCGGTTTCATTTCGGGAGGACTGCTCCGCCCTCTCCCGCGCACGGCGGCGCGCCTCCTCCAGGACGGCATGGCGGTCGGTTCGGGCGATCTGCTCCTCATAGCCCAGGCTCAGGTAGAGCTCGGTATCCTGTACGGCACTCTCCTGGGAGGTTCGGATCATGGAAGCGGCGTAGCTTCCCGAGGCAGATCCGTCCGACGCCTCCTCGCGGAGCAGGCCGACGGTCTCGCCGTGGGGCAGGATGTCGTCCAGCCCCAGCTGCAAGGGGTCGATGGAGGGCGGCACGGCGGCGTCTCCCCGATCCGATGGCTCTGAGGGCTGAGAGAA
Source organism: Clostridia bacterium (assembly GCA_017938885.1). Classification (GTDB taxonomy): domain Bacteria; phylum Bacillota; class Clostridia; order Oscillospirales; family CAG-272; genus CAMEON01. Next base: position 4,252 of record JAGBAS010000116.1, on the reverse strand, counting down.
CGGCTCCTCCGCAAGCCCGTCCTCAGCCGGGGGAAGCTCATCCTCCTTGCGGGCAGGCTCCTCCGGATACAGCTCCTCCAGCAGACGCGCGCTCTCCCTTTCGGCCGCGACCAGCCGTGGATCCCCGATAACTCCGTCGGGGGAAAGCAGGTCCTCTTCCCCGTCGGTCGGCATGGACAGAAGTGCCTCCGGACAGGGGACTTCAGCTCTGTTGCCCGCCGATACGGCGTTATCGGCTTCGGTAGGAGCAAGGCTCTCGACGGGGGCGTCGGACTTCACCGCAACGGTCGGCTCCTCGATATTGGCTTCGGCGGGGACAAAGGCTTCGGCGGGGACAAAGGCTTCGGCGGGCTCATGGAATGCTGCCTCGTCAGTCGGCTCCCCGGCATTCTCTTTGACAGAGTCGGGCATCCCGACGGGATCGGGGGACGCCGTCTCAACGGTCGGCTCCTCGGTATGTACTGCCGGCTCTTCTTGCTCGAATCCCTCAAGGTCCGGTTGATTCACGGTCGGAAGCGGCTCCTCCCTTTTCGCCAGCTGGGCGCGGAGCAGGGCAGCCAGATCATCCTCCTCCGCCATGGGCGCGGAGGCGGTACGCTCGCCGAGGGTTTGATTCATGGACGCCTTCAGCCGCTCCGCCCAATCCACGTTTGCGGAGGTTGTTTCAGGCTTTTTGGTTGTTTTTTTCGACTCGGGCAAGTGATTCCCTCCCTTCGTTTTGTTTTCTGTGATGGAGCATAACTCAAATTATTCCATATGATGCTGGCGGGCGATCTCGGCCAGGATGACCGAAGCGGCGGTGGAGACGTTGAAGGAATTGACGTGACCGTACATGGGAATGGAGACGATCCCGTCACAGGTATCCTTCACCACGCGGGACACGCCTTCCCCCTCGCTGCCCATGACCAGGGCGCAGGGGCCTTTGAAATTGGTGTCGTAGTGAGCGGAGCCTCCCGCCTCGGCGGCGTAGACCCAGATACCCTCCTTTTGCAGGTCAAGAACGGTCTGGTGGATATTGGCCACCTTGGCCACCGCCAGATGCTCCATGGCACCCGCCGATGACTTGGCCACCAGGGCGGTCAGCCCCACGGCGCGGCGGCGGGGGATGATGAGACCGTGGGCGCCACATCCCTCGGCGCAACGGATCAGGGCACCCAGGTTATAGGGGTCGGTGATGCCGTCGGCGATGACGATGAAGGGGGCCTCTCCCCGCTCGGTGGCGATAGCCAGGATGTCCTCCACGGTGCAGTAGTCCTTCTGGGCCACCATGGCGATGATGCCCTGATGGGGCACAAAGCCCGCCAGGGAGTCCAGCTTGGCCTTGTCCACCTCCACGATGGGGATGTTCTTCTCCACCGCCTCGGCTACCAGAGCCACGATGGAGCCCTCGCGGTCGCCGCGGCGCACCAGGAGCTTGTCCACGGTGCGGTCCGAGCGGAGCAGCTCGCGGACGGCGTTACGGCCTATAACCAGACCTTCTGCCTCGGGGTCGGGCGTATTGCCGTCCTCGTCCAAAGGGAGATCGTCGTGGCGGGGGGTGGGCTTGCGGTCGGCTCTGTACTCGTCGCGGGGGCGGTCGGTGTAGGGCTTGTCACCGTAAGTCTTCTTATCGTAGGGCTTTTTGTCGTAGGGCTTGCGGTCGCCGTAGTCCTTCTTCTCATAGGGCTTTCCCTCGGTAGGGCGGCTCTCCTTGTAGGGTCTGTCACTCTTGGGAGTGAAATTCTTATCGGCGGGATACTTCTTGACTCCCTTGCCGGGCTTACCGTTTCTGTCGTTGTATGCCATAATGAAATTCCTTTCAAAACTTATATATAAATATACAGAGTATATTATAACACAAAATTCGATTTTTGTATAGTCCTTTTCGCTGTTTTTTTGAAAAAAGCCGTAAAAAGGGAGTCCTCGCGGCGGAAGACTCCCTTGGGAATATGGATATGGGTCAGGAGACCAGCGAAATGGAGCGGATGTACATGCAATCCCCTTCCAGCGCGGCCTCAAAGAAATCGAATCGGATCATATTGAGCTGTCCCTTCCAATAGCTCAGATGAGATACGGGAATGCGGAGGGTATGATACTCCCCGTCGCAAACCAGAGCGGCGGAGGTGGAATAGCCGCCCTGCGCATCCATGACCGAGCCGGTGCCGATGAAGATCTCGAAGCTTTTCGTGTGAGTGCTGTTCTCAAGGGGCACGCGGTAAACGATCTCTACGGCGGTGTAGTTTTCGGTCATGATGGGCTCCAGAGCACCCTGATAGACGACCTTGAAGCTGGGGTCGGTGGCATTGGGGTTGGTGTTCTTGGAGGTGACGCTGACTCGTATGCCGTCCTCGGCGGCGGTCATTTCGCAGCTGTTGAAGAAGGAGGGAACAGTGCGATCCATCTCCCCCGAGAAGTCCAGGGAAACGTAACTCATCTCCTCCACGTCGCCCATACCAAAGAAGGCGTCGGCAGGATCGTCGGAAACCTTGATTTTCACCTTCACGGTGTAGGTCCCGTACTTCACGGTTACCTCGGTGGTGCCCTTGGCGCGAGCGGTCACGACACCCTCATCGCTGACGGCGATGATATTCTCGTCGTATCCCGTAAAGGTCAGTTCATCCGGACCATCGTTGACGTACAGCTCGCTGACCGAGCCGTCTCCCTTGGTGATGCGGACGCGGAGCTGGGGGCGGTAGATGCTCCGCTCGCCCAGATAGATGGTATACTCCGACACAGTGGGAGTCACGATGGTCTCGGCGCAAAGTGCTTCCTTTTCCTCATCGGTAGCCACCACGACCACGCGGAAGACGTGAACCAGCTCCTTATAACGTACCGTGACAGAGGTCTCTCCCACTCCCTTGGCGATCATGCGGCCGTTGTTGAACTCCACCACCGACTCGTCGTAGTCGGTGACGGTGATCGTCTTGTCGCGGAGCGTGCTGTCCTTTCCGTTGACGTAGCGATCGCGGAAGTAGATATTCACGTTTTGCTTCTCCCCCTTCGACAGGATGAAGAGATCCTGATGGGTGCGAATCATGGTCCACTCCTCCCATCCGAAGGGCTCCTCCTCACGGGTGATGCCCACCGACAGACCGGACTTCACGCTCTCGGCGGCCAGGTCATTGCCGTTGGACTCAGTCAGAGTCACCTTATGCATACGGGTATTCCACGCCGCCCAGCCCGAATCTCCGTAGGCGTAGGCCAGGCGCAGGCGATCGGCGTCCTCGGAGAGGCGGATGTGACCGTTTTTGCGGGAGGACAGACCCATGGAGAACATACCGGGGCAGGTGTTCTCGCGGACGGCGTCCACCAGGGTGAAGCTCTTGCCGTCGACGGACTCGTAGACCACGACACAGTGGCCGTTCCCCAGCACGTCCTCGCGGGTGACGAGGATGAACTTGCCCCAGTCCTCCACGAACTTGACGCAGACCGAGTCGCTCTTCTTCTCCATGACCGCGCCGTGGTGGGTCAGAGTCGAAGGCCAATTCTCATTGGTCGCGTCGGCGGTGGCCAGCATGATATAGGACTTCATGGGGGTCGCGTAGGTGTAGTAGATGTACAGGGTGCCGTTGAGCTCGATCATGCTGGGCTCACCGATGCCCCAGTAGCCGTAGGACTGCTCGAAGTAGAAGATGGGCGCGGGAGAACCGCCCCAGCCCGAGCCGTTCCACTTTTCAAAGGGGCCGTCGGGCTCCTTCGAGCGGGCGACGAATACGTTATTGCAGTAGCCGCCGTCGTTGAGGGTGGAGGTGTAGCCCAGGTAGTAGTAGCCGTCGAAATAGACTACGTCGGGGTCACAGCAGGAGTTGCCATCCATGCTGTTCGGGGTGGGGTAGACCACGATCTTTTCGGGTCCCCAGGTGGTGCCGTCGTCGGTGGAGCTTCGGTGGGTGATGCGGTCCCACTCGCCGCTGTCACCGCCGGATGCGAAGTAGGCATCCACGCGGCCGTCGCCGTAGTAGATGTAGGAGGGGCCGTAGCGCCAGCCGCCGTTGCCGTTGCCGGGGAGCTGGTAGATATCGTAGCCCTCGTCGATGAGGGTCAGATCCGCTACTTTGGAGGTGTCGGGCTCCACGATCTCGATGGAGTTGGCCTCAAAGTAATCGGTGGTGACCTCCTCGGTGGGGGCCTCGGTGGTCTCCTCGGTGGGGGTCTCGGTGGCTTCCTCTGTGGGAGGCTCGGTGGGAGCCTCGGTCACGGGAGCCTCATAACCAGGAACCAGGCGCTTGTAGGAGTTGGTGGAGGGGTTGGTGATGGCACACAGGGAAGCTGC
>JAGBAS010000115.1 GCA_017938885.1 Clostridia bacterium | reverse complement strand
GTTCTGTACCGCCAAGCATATTGGACCACTGGTCGTTGCCGCCAAACTGCATATTGCAGCCGTATTTCTGGAACAGATAGTAGAAGTCGTAGGACTGCATAATCATGTAGTTGAACTCAAGGAAGGACAGGCCCTTCTCCATTCTCTGCTTGTAGCACTCGGCGCGGAGCATATTGTTGACCGAGAAGCAGGCGCCCACCTCGCGGAGGACCTCCACGTAGTTCAGATCCAGAAGCCAGTCGGCGTTGTTGACCATAATGGCCTTACCCTCGCCGAACTCGATGAATCGCTCCATCTGCACCTTGAAGCAATCCACGTTGTGCTGGATGGTCTCGCGGGTCATCATGGATCTCATGTCGGTGCGGCCCGAGGGATCGCCGATCATGGCGGTACCGCCGCCGATCAGCACCACGGGCTTGTTGCCCGCCATCTGGAGACGCTTCATGAGGCACAGCGCCATGAAGTGACCCACGTGGAGAGAATCCGCGGTAGGGTCAAAGCCGATGTAGAAGGTGGCCTTACCGTTGTTAATCATCTCCTTTATTTCGTCTTCATTCGTCACCTGGGCGATGAGGCCTCTGGCAACGAGCTCGTCGTAAATGGTCATGATAGAAACTTCCTTTGCTTGCAAAATATATTCATTATATTATAGCACATAAGTATTTGCTTTGTCAATAGCTTTTGTAAGTTTCGCATGGTTTTGCATGAAAAAATCCCCGCTTTTCAGCGGGGATCGGGGAATTACTCTTCAATGGTGATCCGGATCTCGGAGATCACGTTAGCATCGGATAGGAAGCCCTGGTCGTCGGCCACCAGCCGGACGATGTACTCACCCGCAGGCAGCTCCGCCATGAGATCGGAGCCGTCCTTGACAGCCAGCATATCGAAGGGAGTACCCGAGCCGACGGAGGTGACGTACCACCAGTAGGCAGAGCCCAGACCCTGCTCGAACAGCTCCACCGTCTGAATACCGACCCAGTCGGTGCCGCTTCCGATGACGGTGGTCATGATGGGCTCACCCACCTTGTAGGTGGTCTTGTCCAGGATGAGACGGGGCTCGTCGGGAGTGACGGGAGGCTCAGTCTCGGGTTCGGTATCGGGCTCAGCGGCGGGCTGCTTATGGGCAGGGACCGTATAGTCGGGGATGGACAGAGGCGCGTCAGCCGCAAACTTGGTGCCCCAGGCACGCTTGTACTCACCGCAGCCTGCGATCAGGATCTCCTTGGTGTAGTCGCGGTTCTCCAGGGCGATACGGACGTCGTCGTTGCGGTCCTGAAGGTCATAGAGCCAGATGTTGCAGGGGTAGTACAGGATGGAAGCCTTGACCTCCTCGTAGAAGGACAGGGGCACGTCCTCCACACCGTGGTGGGAGACCTGGCAGACGTCGCTCTTGAGGTAGCTTCCGTAGACCTCGTGCATGTAGGTGGAGCCCTTGATGGCGATATCGCCGAGGAAGAGAGCCGAGTAGTCGTCGGCGTACAGCCGGGTGACAACCGAAGTATTATTAAAGTTACCGATATCGGTCGTGTCCTTGTACAGAGTCTCGGGAGCCATCAGAATCTCCATATTCAGGTTGCAGAAGGTAAAATTCATACCCGTATGGGCAAAGACCAGCTTGGCACCGTCCATACCCTTGACGTCCTCGTAGAGCTGTGTGCCGAAGTAGGGATCGTTGTTCTCGTCGTTGAGGGTGTAGTTCTCCTCGTTGAGAGGAGAGTAGATCACGTACTCCACGTTGACCTTATTCATGTATCTGGTATTGGTAGCAAAGGCCTGGAAGGTAGGGTAGTGATCGTTGTGGGAGTGAGTCAGCACCCATGCGCGGACAATGGGCTTACCCTCGCCCTTGTAGTTATCCGTCAGATACTTCTGGAGTGCCCGAGCCTGCGTGGAATAGGAGCCGTCGTACACGATGTAGGAGCCGTCCTTGAGCTGAATGACGTAGGACATACCGTTGACGTTGGTATTATCCTTCAGCTGGACGATGCTGCATTCGTACTCACCGTCGGTCACGGCGGGCGTCATGGGAGGCAGGCTGTTAGCGGCGGTGTCGGACAGGACGATATTCAGCTCGCTCTTGGCCTTGAACCAGTAGACGTGAGCCATGGGGCCGTCACCCACGAAGGTGGTGGCGGTGTTCTCCCCCATGGTATGGGAGCTGTAGACCTTGAAGCCCTTCCCGGTGTAGTAGGCGCAGACAGCGGCGAAGTCATCGGCGGACTTGTCCGTGTAGTTGTGGAGGACCGAGCCGTCGTCGCAATCGTAGACGATGTTGGCGGTCTGATAGGCCTCAGGGAGGTCGATCTCGGTGGGGAGAGGTGCCTCGGTTTCGGGCTCGGTGGACTCCTCGGTATCGGGGGAGGCGGTCTCACCTGTATCCGTGGGAGCAGCAGTAGTATCCTCGGAGGGGCCGCCGCTCACACAGGCAAAGAGGGGCAGAGCCATGACGAGGATCAGGAGGGAAGCGATCAGAAATCGCAGAACTGTGTGCTTCATAGTCAAATTCCTTTCATAACAAATGACATTACCGATCATCTCGATAATGCCATTATACCATATCGTTTTGTTTTTGTCAAGGGAAAGTTGCTCGAAACAAGCTTATTCCTTCTTCAGCCCGTGCCCGTGCTGGCAGGGCTCCACGAAAAAGTCGGTGAGATCCACGAACCACCGTCCGTTCTCCAGCTTGGAAAAGCCGATGGACCGGATCATGCCCTCGCCCTCAAAGCTCGTATCCTCAAAGTAGGCCTTGTGGACACCGCAAAGATCAATGAAATTCATGGCGGCACGCCCCATGACGAACAGGGACTCAATGCGATCTCGGTCGGAAAAAGCCCGATCCTTGACCATGGCCAGGTCGTGAATATGACCGCCCTCCGCGTCCATGGAGAACTGGCAAACGGCGGTCAGCTCCCCGTCTACCAAGGCGTGGTAAGCCATGTCGTTCTCCTTAAAGGCAATGCCTGCGCGGGCGCAGATCGCTTCCTGCTCCAGCTTGGTCTGAATGGGTAAAACTTCCAGCATGATGATGTTCCTTTCTCTTCTTTGTATCAGTCGAGGTTCTCTTTGAGCTTGCGTAGCTCCTTGTCGGTCAGCCGTCTCCACTTACCCTCCTCCAGGTCGCCCAGAAGAAGAGGACCCTCCCCTACGCGGGTGAGCTTGCGGACGACCAGCCCTTCGCGCTCGCAAAGACGGCGTACCTGGCGGTTGCGGCCGTCGTGGATGGTGACCTCCAGAGCCGTTTCAAATTGATTGTAGGCCGCCTTGCGCACCCCGGCGGGGGAGGTCAGCTTGCCGTCGATCTCGATGGGACGGGTCATGCCGGTCATTTGCTCGGCGGTGACGTGACCTTCCACGTAGGCCAGGTAGACCTTATCCACCCCATGGGAGGGATGGGCCAGGCGGTTGGCCAGCTCGCCGTCGTTGGTCAGAAGCAAAAGGCCGTCGGAATCCATGTCCAGCCGTCCCACGGGATAGAGCCGCACCCCCGCGTCAGCAACCAGCTCGGCCACGGTGTGCCGCCCCTTGTCGTCGGACAGAGTGGTGAGATAGCCCCGGGGCTTGTTGAGCATGACCACCATTTTGGCGGGCGTAGCGGGAAGAATAATCTTTTTGCCCTTCCAGGTGACGGTATCAGTCTCGGGGTCTACCTTCTGCCCCAGAACGGCAGTCACACCGTTGACCTTGACCTCCCCCCGCTCCACGGCGGTATCGGCGGCACGGCGGGACATGACCCCGCAGTCGGTGAAATATTTTGAGATCCTGATGGGTTCCATATCGAAAATTCCTTTATGTGTCAATTCTTTTTTGTAAAGATGGACTTGATCCTCTCCCAAAAGCTCAGAGGATAGGTGATCCCCTCCACGTCATAGGACGCTTGTAGCGGGGCAACCCCCAGCTCGCACAGCGACCCGTTCCGCGCCTCCTCGAAAAAGCGCAGATACCCGACAGTCTGCCCCGCCCGGACGGGGGCGAATTCGAAGCGGGAAAGCTCCACCACACAGCGGATGCGGCCGTGATCCCGCCGCAGCGTGACGGTAAGTGCTTCGGTGCTTTCCACCATGACGTACTCCTGCTCCCCCGATACCAGCCACAGAGGTGACGAAAAGAACCCGGGCTCGCAGAGGGGGACGGATTCATAGAAGGCAAAGCCATAGTCAAGCATGGCGGTATGATCCCGCCAGTCGTCAGGGGCGTTCAAGGTGACGGCGATGAGGGTGACCCCATCTCGTTCAGCGGCGGATACCAGACAGCGGCCCGTCTTTTTGGTGAATCCTGTCTTGACCCCGATACAGCCCTCGTAGCTGTTCAAAAGCTTGTTATGGTTGAGCAGAAGCCGAACCCCCTCGCTTCCGTGGAGGGGAATGGTCTTGCGCTCGGTGGCGCAGATGGCGCGGAAGGTGGAATTCTTCAGAGCCGCCCGGGTGATGACGGCCAGCTCGTAAGCCGTGGTGTAGTGCCCCTCGGCATCCAGTCCATGGGGATTGACGAAGCGGGTGTCGGTCAGTCCCAAAGCGGCGGCCTTCTCGTTCATGCGCACCGCAAACGCCTCCACGCTTCCCGAAACCGCCACTGCGATGGCGGATGCGGCATCGTTGGCGGATTCCAGCAGCAGGGCATAGAGAAGCTGCTCGAGCGTCAGGGTCTCTCCCTCGCAGAGGTAGATGGAGGAGCCCTCTACCCCCACCGATTCGGCAGTGACCGTTACAGGCGTATCCAAGGGCAGAGTCTCCAGTGCTACCAGAGCCGTCATGATCTTGGTGGTAGAGGCCATGGGCAGGCGGGCGTTCTGGTTCTGACCGAACACCACGTCCCCCGATTCTGCCTCCAGGAGTACCGCACCTCGGGCGGATACTCCCGTCAGAGCCGCAGGCAGGGAAGCCTCACCCGCGGGAAGAAGCACTTCTCCGCTCAGGACAGGACTCCAGACCGATCCGGGGCGATCCCACGGTACCCCGATCAAAGGGGGCGATTCTTTTGCGCCGTCATAGCAAAAGCCCGAGGATATCATCCCCGTAACCGTCAAAAACAAGAGCACCGATGTCAGAAAGACATTCGCCGCCCGTAAGAGCCTTGTGTGATGATTCGCGCGGTACGTAAACATTCCCGTCCCTCCGTAGTACAAGCATGGTTTACCACACTATACGGCGGGACGGGATGTATTATGACACCTGTCCTCTTATGGGGACAAAAACACAGCGCGGAAAGATTATTCCTCGGCAGCCTTGTCCTTGCCCAGCAGAGCCTTGACACGGGCGATGATCTCGGGAGAACGCTCGATGAAATCGGCGATCTGCTCGATGGGATCGGAGGGATTCTTCACGCCCACGTTGAGCATCTCCACCTCACCGGCGGCGTTGATGACCAGGAAGCCGATGGGCTGAAGGGTCAGACCGGTACCGCCGCCTGCACCGAAGTTGACGGGCTTGGCATTGGGGTCGGTCTTGCCCACGTAGTCCAGACCGCCGGTGGCGTAGGCCATGGCAACCTTAGAGACGGGGATGATGACGGTGCCCGAGGGGTGGGTGATGGGGGTACCGATGATGGTGTTGGTGTCAATGAGGGTCTTGATGTTCTGGAGGGAGGTCTGGATAACGTCCTGGAGCTTGGTTTCGTTGGTGGACATAATGGTGTTTCCTTTCTTTTATTTACGTATTTTATTTTGATAAAATGGGGAACCGAGAGAATTACGACCGAGGCTCGGGAGCATCGGGGCGTGGGATCGGGTCAGCTTTGGGAGCCTTCGGCACTTTCGGAGGCTTAGGGGGCTTGACGGAGGGCTTGGGATGATTGGGGTTGGGCTTGATTTTTATAAAGCCCACGAGGAATTTCCAGCCGGCCTTAAGAACAGCCCCCAGCATACCGCCCAGGGTCACGCGGATATTCAGGTTGAAGTCGAAGACGATGTCCTCAATGAGAAAATCGGGCTCGATGCGGATATCGGATCGGCTGTACTGATCCACGCGGCAGAACTTGCGGAGGAATTCCATGGTGTACTGCACCGCCTGGTTAGCCACACCGTAGATCACAGCGGCGGTCATGGCGTCGCCCGCGCCGATGCGGACGTTGAGACGGATGACCTTGATGTGGATCTTTCCGAAAAAGCGGGAGAAGAACAGCTTGGCCACGTCCAATGCCAGCGGGATCAGCTCGGTGATGGGAGGACGGGAAGCCTTTTTCTTGTCCTTGATGGCTTGCTTCTCTTCTTTGGTAAGCTTAGCCTGCTCGGCGGCCTTTTCGGCCTTCTTTTGCTCCTTCTCGGCCTTCTTTTTCTTCTTCTTTTCAGCGGCCTTGGCCTCCTTTTCGGCGGCCTTGGCGTCCCGCTTGCGGATCTTTTTCAGAGTGTAGTTTTTGGGGTTATAGGTCTTGGGCTTTTTGGGAAGAATTTTGATTGGAATGCCGAACACCCGCAGAACCAGGGTCATGTCATCGTTCATGGCAATGTTTACGTGGATGTGAACCGTAAACAGCACCACGAAAAACAGGATGATGCATCCGATCACGATCAAAGCGGGCATTTAGCTTTCCTCCTTTCCTTCAGATGCTTCGAGGTCCGCAGGGGGCTCAGCGGTATCAATGGTGAGCTGGGACCTGTCTTCCTCGATCAGTACGCCCTCGGCAGGGGCGTTGGCTACCCCCAGAGCCTCGGTTTCGGGGAGCTCGGCCAAACTGCTCAGACCGAACACCCGGAGAAATTTGTCTGTGGTGCCGTAGAGCATGGGACGGCCGGGCGCGTCCAGACGTCCAACCGCCTCGATGAGTCCCTTATCCAGGAGGGACGTCACCGCGTAAGAGCTGTCCACGCCGCGAATGACGTCTACGTAGGAGCGTGTCACGGGCTGGTTGTAGGCCACCACCGCCAAGACCTCCAGAGAGGAGTTGGACAGATTACCGCCTCGCCTGATGCCCAGAGCCTCGCGGATGTAGGGGGCAAAGACTTCCTTGGTGGTGAGCTGACAGGTATCGGGATATAGGAGGAGCTGGATCCCCCGCCCGTCGTATTCACGGGACATACTCTCAATGAGCCCCCGCAGATCCCTCTGGGGGAGGCCTATGACCTCCGCGAGCTTCTCGTATCTGACGGGATAGCCTGCCGCGAACAGAATGGCCTCCACGGCGCGCTTGATGTCCTCCACAGTCCCCAAGGCTTCCATGGCGTCGGGCGTGCTTTTTTCATTCGGCATGGGGGTTCACCTCCTTGTTTGCGGGATCAAATTCGGTATCAAAGTCGGAGCGGATCTCCAAGGCCTCCTCGGGAGCGGGGGCTTCACCCAGGATGAACTCCGTGTCCAAGCCGTAGACAGAGCCAACGGCCGGCTCCTGCTCCATAAGCACGATACGGCGGAGCTTGACCAGCTCCAGAATGCCTAAGAACACAGCGATCATATCGGGCAGGGAGACCGCGTCCTCAATGAGGTCGGTCATGGACACCTTCTCCTTCTTTTCAAAGTGGCGAAGGATACCCACGATCTTGGCCTCCACGGGCACGATTGGCTTAGCGATCATGGGGGTGAAGGTCACCCTGTCGGCGGGGGGATGCTCCTCGCGGTATGCGATGATGCGCCGCACCGCCAGACAGAGGGAAGTAACCGACTGATCCGCCACGAAGGTCTTGTCCACCGAAATTTCATCGGTATCCTTGACCATCCGCCCGCTGAACCGGGGGTAAGCCTTCCCCAAAAGAGCGGCGGCGGCCTTGGCCTGCTGGTATTTCAAAAGGGCTTCAGCCAGAGCCGCGCGGGGGTCTTCCTCCTCGGGCTCGACCTTGGGCAGGAGCATCTTGCTCTTGATGAGCATGAGCTCGGATGCCATAACGATGAATTCGGAGGCCAGATCCATATCCAGCCGCTCGGCCTCGGTGACGTAAGCCATGTACTGGTCGCAGATTAGGGCAATGGGGATATCGGTGATCTCCACCTTGTTCTTCTGGATCAGGGAGAGCAGAAGATCCAGGGGGCCGTCGAAGGATTCCAGATGGTAGGTCAGTGCTTCCACTTCCGCACTCCTTTCGTTTGATTCATCCTTGGATGAGCTTCGAGAGATAGACGAGCAGGGTGTTGAATACGCTCATTTCGCGGGTGCCGCTCCCCATTCCCGAGAGGGAAAACAGCCCGTTCGTGATCCAGGTTTCTACCGACCCCAGAGGATTCAGCCCCGTGCGCCTCAGAATGAAAAACAGGGCAATGAAGCCGATCATGATGAATTGCTCGTATTTCATAACACCGAAATACAGCTTCGGGGGGAGGAAGGCGTAGAAAATGCGGGAGCCGTCAAAGGGGGGGATGGGAATGAGATTGAAGATGGCCAGCATGACGTTGAGTGCGACCCCCATATACAGAAGATACACGATAAGAGCAGTCACGGTAAAGCCTACCGAGCCCGTATAGGCGCGATCCAACAGAAGGGCCTCGAAAAAGTCGTTGCATTCACCGATGTAGCGGTCTGTTACGAAGATCATGACCATGCGGAGGATCACGAGATGGATCAGAGCCAAAAACATATTGGACAGCGGCCCTGCTGCGCCTGTGATGGCCATATCCCGACGGGGCTTTTTGAAATAGCGGGCGTTGATGGGCACGGGCTTGGCCCAGCCGATGTGGAAAATCAGCATGGACAGAAAGCCGAACAGGTCAAAGTGCTTGACGGGGTTGATGGTGATGCGCCCTAAATTGCGGGCGGTGGGGTCTCCCAGCTTGTAGGCCGCGTAGCCGTGGGCGGATTCGTGAACCGACAGTGCCATGAGCATGACGGGCAGGGAGAGGAGCATCAGAAGAATATCCGATAGGATGGACATCGGAAAACCTCCTTTCGGGAAAGGGAAAATGCTTGTTTCGCTTACAGAATGTCGTTGCGCACCAGGTCCTCGTAGCTCTCTCGCTTCACCGCCACTTTTGCGGCTCCGTCCTTGACCAGGATCACGGGGGGATTGGGCAGACGGTTGTAGTGGGAGGCCATGGCGTAGTTGTACGCGCCCGTGGTCAGTACCGCGAGAATGTCTCCGCGCCGTGCCTCCTGGAGGGGCATATCCTCACCGATCAAGTCGCCCGACTCACAGCAACGGCCGGCAACTGTCACGCGGCAATTGCGGGGGGCATCGGGGCGGTTGGCGATGAGGGCGGTGTATGTAGACTGGTACAAAGCGTAGCGGGGATTGTCGGGCATACCGCCGTCCACCGATACGTAGGTGCGGAAGCCGGGGATCTCCTTGACCGAGCCAACGGTGTAGAGGGTAATACCTGCGGCGGCCACCAAGGAACGGCCGGGCTCTAAAATGACCTTAGGCATCTTCACGCCGTGAGTGTCGCAATAGCCGTGAACGATGGCGGCCATATCCTTAATGGCGGCGGCGTAGTCCACGGGACGGTCGTATTCGGTGTAGGGCACGCCCAAACCGCCGCCCAGATTCAGCTCCTCCACATCCATGCCGCACTCGGATTTGACCGACGCGATGAATCTTACCATAATATCAGCGGCCTCGGAGAAGGGATGAGTATCGAAGATCTGGGAGCCGATGTGGCAATGGAAGCCGGACAAATGGATGTGGGGCTGTGCCAGAGCCAGCTTGACGATCTCCATAGCCTGCCCCGTCTCAATGGCCGAGCCGAACTTGGAGTCCACCGAGCCGGTCACGATCGCCTTATGCGTATGAGGATCGATACCGGGGGTGATGCGGAGCAGGATGCGCTGGGTGATGCCTCTCGCGGCGGCGTGGGACTCCACTGACAGGAGCTCATCGGTATTGTCTACCACGAAGGTGCCGACACCCATATCCATGGCGTCGCAAATATCCCGCTCGGTCTTATTGTTGCCATGGAAGTAGATGCGCTCGGCAGGAAAACCGGCTCTTTTTGCGGTATAGAGCTCACCGCCCGAAACGCAGTCCACCCCCATGCCTTCCTCAGCGGCGATGCGGTAGATGCCCGTAAAGCACAGTGCCTTGGAGGCGTACAGGGGGAGCGCGTCGGCTCCGAAATGGGTATGAGCGGCGTCCAGATAGGTGCGCATCATGGCGCGGATGGCGTCCTCGTCCATAATATAGGCGGGGGTGCCGTACTGCTTGGCCAGATCGACGGTATCCATCCCTCCGATAGCGAGGTGGCCGTCCTGATTGACGGATAAGTGATTGTAGAGAAGATTCATGGTTATGTCCTTGAAAATTTACTTACTCATTCTGATGCCCGTCATGATACCGATCTGACGGAGCACGTCCTCACGCCCCTCATTCTTCAGCGAGGAGAAGGGAACCACCACCGTGCCCTCGTCCAGGGCGGGATCGGATGCAATGGCGGCGAGATTGTTTTTGCGCTCAGTGGCGCCCAGCTTGTCCACCTTGGTGGCAATGACGAAGTAGGGAATGCCCGCGGCGCGGAGGTAGTCCACCATGGCGCGGTCGTCGTTGGTCAGGCCGATACGGCTGTCCACCAGCTGGGCCACGGCGGCGAGACGGTCGATGTTGGGATTCTTGGTGAAGAACCCGTCGGTCAGCATCTGCCACTTGATCTGATCCTCGCGGGGACGCTTGGCAAAGCCGTAGCCGGGGAGATCGACCAGGAAAATCTTCTTATCGATCTCGTAGAAGTTGACCGTGATGGTCTTGCCGGGGGCAGAGCTGACCCGCGCCAGGGACTTGCGCCCCAGAAGCGTATTGATGAGGGAACTTTTGCCCACGTTGGAACGCCCCGCCAGCGCGATTTGGGGGATGGGGTCAGAGGGGAACTGACGGATCTCCCCGGCGGTCATGCGGAGATTGACGTTTTGGAGATTGATGGGGGATGCCATGAAAAGGCCCTCCTTAATAATGCCGTTTTTTATAGATTTGCCGTGGGGCGCACCGATACCTCGGAGGCCACGATCACCTCGGGGATATCGTTGGCCTGTGCCTTCACGGTTGCCTTTGCCCCGGGCAGTACCAGCGCGGCGGCCAGCACCTCGGAGGCTTTGCGGCAGGGAATAAAGGTCAGATTCTCCCGCACGATGGGGTCGATCTCGTCCAGATCCCCCACGTTGTCGGCAGGGATGCAGACGGTGGTGATGCCGGCGGCGTAAGCGGCCATGGTCTTTTCTTTCAGACCGCCGATGGCCAGCACGTTGCCCCGCAGCGTGACCTCACCCGTCATGGCGATGTTGCGGCGAACGGGGATGCTCGCCAGAGCCGACACCAGGGCGGTGGTCATGGTCACGCCCGCCGAGGGGCCGTCCTTGGGCACCGCGCCCTCGGGGACGTGGATGTGGATATCTTTCCTCTGATAGAAGTCGGAGGGAATGCCGTACTGCGAAGCGATACTGCGCACGAAGGTCAGAGCCGCATGAGCAGATTCCTTCATGACGTCGCCCAGAGAGCCCGTCAGCTCCAGCTTGCCGGTGCCGTCCAGGATCGCCACCTCTACGCGGAGCATATCGCCCCCCACCTCGGTGTAGGCCAAACCGTTCACCACGCCCACCTCGTCTTCGGTAGAAATACGCTCGGGGAGCAGCTTGCGATGACCCAAATAGACCTTTACGTCGGCAGAATCAATGAGGATACGCTTGGTTTCAGCCTCTTCCACCAACCGCTTGGCCGCCTTGCGGCAAAGGGACGCGATGGAACGTTCCAGATTCCGCACGCCTGCCTCACGGGTGTAGTAGTCGATGATCTCGCCAACAGCCCCGTCAGTGATCTTGAGGGTGCGCTTGGTCAGCCCATGCTTCTTGAGCTGTTTGGGGATCAGGTGATTCCGCGCGATGCTGATCTTTTCATTCTTGGTATAGGCGGGAAGCTGAATGATTTCCATTCTGTCCAGCAGGGGCTTGGGAATGGTATCCAACGAGTTAGCCGTACAGATAAAGAGGGTGTCCGACAGATCGAAGGGCATCTCCACGAAGTGGTCGCGGAAGAATTTGTTCTGCTCGGGGTCAAGGACTTCGAGCAGAGCCGAGGAGGGATCGCCGTGAGCGTCACGGGTCAGCTTGTCGATCTCATCCAGGAGCATGAGGGGATTGCGGACTCCCACCTGGGTCAGAGCCGTGACGATACGGCCGGGCATGGCGCCGATGTAGGTCTTTCTGTGGCCGCGGATATCAGACTCGTCCCGCACGCCGCCCAGGGATACGCGGACGTACTTGCGCTTCATAGCGCGGGCGATGGAGGCTGCGATGGAGGTCTTACCCACACCGGGAGGGCCGACGAGACAGATGATCTGATTCTTGAGCTCAGGGGCGATCTGCTTGACCGCCATGAACTCCAGGATGCGTTCCTTGACCTTCTCCATGCCGTCGTGGTCGGCGTCCAGGATCTTCTTGGCGGCGGCCACGTCCACGCGGTCGCGGGTGGACTTGGTCCAGGGCATTTCCAGACAGGTCTCCAGGTAATTCGTAATGACAGAGGACTCAGCCGAGCCGAAGGGCAAACGCGCCAGCTTGCTGTTTTCCTTGAGCAGCTTTTCCTCAATTTCATGGGGAAGATGCGCCTCCAGAATGCGGGCGTAGAACTCGTCGGGATCTCCCCCGCCCTCGCCCAGCTCGTCCTGAATGACCTTCATTTCCTCACGGAGGTAGTACTCCCGCTGGTTGCGGTTGATGCGGGCGCGGACGCGGCGGTTGATCTCGTTTTCGGTGGTCAGCAGATCGGTCTCATGCTTCATAATGAGAATGAGGGTGTCGATACGCACCATGGGCTCGAAGCATTCCAGAATGGCCTGCTTGTCCTCGTAGCGTGTGAGGATATTGGCGGCTACAAAATCGGCGTAGAGACCGGGATTCTTGATGGTGGAGACGTGGGTCATGATGTCGTCGGCCACGGCAGGGAGGAAGCGGACGATGCCCTGGAGCACCTTGCTTGCCTCGCGAATGTACGCCTCACCCTCAATACCGCCGTTGTCGTCGGTCATGACGGTCTTGGAGATGACGTTGGCGATGCAGAATTTGCCAAGCTCCATGACAGCGGAGAGCTGAGCGCGGCAAAGCCCCTCGGCAATGAGGCGGGTCTCCCCATCGGGGGTGCGGATGAGCTGTTTGATACGGGCGACGGTGCCCACGGGGCAGAGCTTGGTCATGGAGGGCTCACCCGTGTCGGGCTCGGAAATATCGAGTAGGGAGGCCAGAACCACCAGCTCTCCGCCCGTAGCGGCGGATTGAGCGGCGGCGGGGGACTTGAAGCTGTCTTTTTGAACGTCGCAATTTACGGTCATACCGGGGAAGGCCACGACACCCCGCAGGACTACGAGGGGCAGGGTCTGGTTTTCGGCTTTTTCAATATACTTGGACATAACCGGGGGAATCCTTTCAAAAGTGCGGTCAGCCAAAACAAAAGCTGACAGAATATGGCAAAACTCGGTAGGCTTTCAGATGATACTGGTACCCGAGTATAGTTTTCTATTCATTATATCATACTTTTGAGAAAAATTCCATAGGTATTGAAGAATTTTTACAAAATTATTTATTGTTCATAATTGGGGCGGGGTTTGTTCAAATTTGAGTTTGTCGAACGGTTTGTTTGTGCCTTACCTTCGTTATTTGCCCTCTCACCGCTTCGCGCCCGAACTTGCGAGGAGGCTCCCCCTCTGGGGGAGTTCCCGCCACAGGCGGGTGAGAGGGCAACACCCAAGGGTCAGCACAAACCAATAGACCGTTAAATCCCAATTTGAAAGGGAGCGCCTTACAGCGCTCCCACAGATTACTGACAAAGTCTATCTCAAACATGGGATAGGCTTTGTTATTTTGTGAAGGAAGATAAAAAATGCAAGGAAACCGGAGGTATCCCTCCAGCATAGGTTTGCAATTTTCTTCATATTCTGCACGGCGGCAGTGAGC
>JAGBAS010000114.1 GCA_017938885.1 Clostridia bacterium | reverse complement strand
GTCAGCAGGCCCCGGAGGTAGTCTCTCTGCTCCTCCAGGTAGGCCTTGTCACCGAAGGCGCGGTACCAGTCGCAGTGGATCAGGAGCCACCAGATGGAGTAGGCGGAAATGCCGTTCATCCACGCGCCCACGGGGGTCTCGTCGCGGACCACGTCCAGGGAGCGGGGGACGATCTCGTTGTAGCCGAAGGTGGCCAGAATGGTGTTGACCTCGGTGTGCATATCACCGATCCAGACCAGACGGTCGCGCTTGATGCCGTCCCAGAGGTACTCCTGCATATTGACGTGGGCGGTGTAGGCGGCGGTGTTCCAGATGCGGGTCAGCTTCTCGTCGGAGCACTCGAAGGAGCCCTTGTAGTCCAGATCCAGATAGTGGAACACGCCCTGAATAGCCTTGAAGGTCACCACGGCGTCATCGTCGATGAGCTCCACGCAGACGAACCGCTGGCCCGACTCGTTGGTCTCGTTGGCGGAGTAGAAGCCCACGTTCATGACGCGGTCGCGGATGGCGTGGTCGTTGGTGGTGTTCTTGACCTTGATGGGGGTGATGGCCTCCATGACCGACTCACCGGTACGGACGATGATGTTACAGCGGGCATCGTCGCCGCAGCCCTTGGAGCCTGCGCCCCAGATCATGAGGCGGATGGAGCCGGGGAACTCACAGCCGTAGTCCAGCACCAGCTTGGCCTTGGGCTCACCGGGGATATTCCGCATGGTGCAGCACTCGCCCACGCCCAGGGTGATCTGGTTGCTTCTCTCCTGGAGGAGGGACTCGGGGTTGTTCACGTTACCCTCGGTCAGCACCACCCGCTTGGGGGCGATGTAGCGGCGGGTACGGGGGTCGGTGATGGTCCCGTTCAGAGCGGGGATCTTTTCGTTGATCTTCATGGTAGGTTCTCCTATCTGAATCAAATTTTTACAAGTGTGGAGCGGAGGATCCGCAGACACCTCTATTATATCATGTTGTCGGAATTTTTGCAAGATGGTTTTGGGAATTTTTGTGTATTTCGGAAAAGAACCGCAAAAAAGCCGCAGCCCACGAATGGAGCTGCGGCATGCGTATACGTTTACGGCGCGACCTCTATGAAAAAGACATACTCGTAGCAGGAGATCTCATCCTCACCCGTGCGGCTCGTCACCTCTAACACCACGCGGCCCGAGAACACCACACCCTCGTCCAGCCATTTGTCGAACAGGGTCGGAGAGATCACCGACAGATCCTCCCCCTGTGCAACCGTGTCTTTGTTGAACTCATACACGGTAACGCCGATCAAGGAGTCTCCGGCAGCATCCAGCGTAAGCGTCAGCTCATCTCCCGGTTTTAGCGACATTCTGGGCAAGCGGTCGATCGTCTGAGGATCCGCAAACTCAAACCACATGGGAACCGTGATCACCTTTCGCTCCTGCCCTGCCTTCTCCGTCCACATCAGAACGCCGTCCTCCTCGGTCTCAAAGACCGCCGACTGACCGCCGCCGCTGACGATCACCCGGGGGGTGGTCTCGGGAACACCGGGGATGCCCGCGTACTCCTCCACCACCTCCAGGATGAAGGCGTACTCGGTGCAGGTGCGCTCGTAGGCATCGGCTTCGTCGATGTAGTCGCCTTGGGTCTCCACCCGCAGGACGATGATGTAGCTGCCCTCGGGAAGGGTGGACAGGACCGAGGCATCCTTCGCGTCGGCATAGAAGCTGTGGTCCTCATAGTAGATATAGATGCGGGTCAGGGTATCCTTGTCCTCGATCACACGAAGGTGGGGTTCTTCCCCGGCATAGTGGCGAAGCACGGGAAGCCCGGCGGAAATATCCGAAAGCTGTCCCGTGGCGCCAAAGCCGTCACCGCTGACCATACCGCCGTCGTACCACTGCTCTGTCCAGAGCATATAGCCCTCGTGGTACTCGCTGCTATGGCTCGTGTTCCCGAAGTGCAGACTGCCGAAGCCCGTGCCCACCGTCAGGCGGGGCGGCTCGGGGGTCTCGCCGTCGTCGTTCGGGTAGGTCTCCTTTTCGGTGTCCTCCGACAGCTTGATATGGAAGGGGTACTCCAGCGTCATGCTTCCGCCCTCAAAGGGGAAGCTTACCGTAAAGACCAAATAGTAGTCACCCTCCGCCCAGGCGGGAAGGGATACCAAAGGCTCCAGGTCAGGCTCGGTCATCATGAGCCGGAAGCTGCCATCATAGGCCGTCACCGATTGCAGGGTTCCCTGAGGAGACAGATAAACATCCCATTCCGTTTCCCTCGTCATCACGGCGGTGGGAATGGAAGCAGTCATCCCCGCAAGGGCGTAACCGCTGTTGATGCCGTCATTGCCCTCCAAATAGTGGGTCTTCCCGTCGATCAGCATACGGACGGGGTAGGTAATGTCCATGTTAGAATCCACCGTCAGCCAAAAGGCATACTCGTCCAGCCCTTTGACGTACTCGTCCTCAGAGTAGCTGATCTCGCTGTAGATATCCAGCACCACAATGTAGTTACCGTCGCGCAGAGCGGCTATATTCATCATGGGATCATGGGAGGTGCCGTCAATTCCCAACGCAACCTCTTCAAAATGGTCATTCTGTATCTCGACGATCTCAAAGGCACGAACGTTCCGCAGGCTCATGTGCTCGGGCAGACACAACGAAAAGTCATTCCCCGCCGTCCTCATTTTGGGGATCTCGTCCTTGATCTCGCCCAGCCGCCAGGAGGCTCCCGCGCCGTCGGCTTCCTCTCCGGTCATTTCCCCGTTCTCGTCGCGGTATTGCTGGCTCAACCACACCATGTACCCCTTAGGATACACCGTAATGCCGTCGGACACCACCGCGACCTCCCCCTTCTCCTGCTCGGGGTTTTGAGTGAGCGGAGGGGCAACGATGCCGTTATTCGTATCGGGCAGATTTCCCGACTCATGGGGCTGAGTTCCGTGGATGCCCTGGCTCGGGTCGGTATCGGGCGGGTCAATGACCTCAAAAGGCCGCGCCAGAGCGATCCCCAACAGCACCGCCGCCGCCACCACGATCCCCGTGATGGCCGCCGCCATACCGCCCTTCCCCATGCGGGCAAAGAAGGCGGTGATCTTCTCCCCCGTCGTAGGGGGAGTCGCCGGCACCGCCTCGGGCAGGGAGGCGGAGAGGATCATGTCGTCGTCCAGGCCTTCCAGCAGTTCAAAGGCGGAAAGCCCCTTGATCTCGTTCTTTTTCATACCGTATACCCCCTTTCGTTCAGGTAGACCCGTAATTTCTCCCGGGTCTTGTACAGCCGCAGAGACGCGGCGTTGGGCGTCAGCCTGTAGGCTTCGGCCATTCTCTGCACCTCGTAGGCATGGAAGTAGCGGCCCACGAATAGGTTGCGGTCGGTGTCGTCCAGTTCTCGCAAAAAGTCCTTGATATGCCCCAGAAGCTCGGTAGCATCCGTCTCCTCGGGGGCGGGGATGCAGTCCCCCAGCTCCGAGAGCATGACCGTAAACTCCCCGTCCCGCTTCTGCCGCCGCTTGGTACGGTAGCGGTCCAGGGCCAGGTTACGGGTGATGCGGGTCAGGAATGCCCCCAGAGCACGGGGCCTTTCGGGGGGAATGGACTTCCAGGCCTTCAGGTAGGTGTCGTTGACACACTCCTCGGCGTCCGAGGGATCCCCCAGAATATTCATGGCCACGCGGGTGCAGAGCCCGCCGTAGCGCTCGTGGGTCAGCTGAATGGCGCGCTCGCTCCTCTGCCAGTACAGCTCCACGATCTCGCGGTCGCGGGCGGCGGTTGTCGAGTCCATAGTGGTTCTCCTTTCGTAGGTTTTGAGGCCTCTGCTTATGTAGACGACGTTTTCGGGGAAATCTTTCCGAAAACCTTGTTTTTGCGAAAAATTTTCCATCTCCACGCAAAATCTGCCGCAAGCGGCACTCCCATGCGGTCAATCACCCTGCCGTGCAGGGATGGGCCTTGGGCCGATGACATACGCCTGCGGCGATGTACGCGCCAACGCGTGATGATAAATAAGGCAAAAAAAAGAAGAACCCAAACCAAACACAATGTGTTCGTTTTAGGTTCTTACTGGCGGAGAGGGAGGGATTCGAACCCTCGTTAGGGTATTAGCCTAAACACGATTTCCAGTCGTGCGCCTTAGACCAGCTCAGCCACCTCTCCATGGCGCCTTATGCTGGCGACTGGACTATGATACCACAAAAAAAGAAATTTGTCAAGAGGTTTTGAAAAAGTTTTTTGTTTTTTCTCAAAAAAACTTTTTTGGGGCTTTCGTTTCACTCCGAAGCCCGCCGCGCCGCCTCCAGAATTTGGGACGGATCCTCGCATAAGGCCAGCAGAACCCAGTTTCCTTTTACCGCCACCTGTCCCCCCGTCGCTACCCCCGCCCACTCACTTTCCGCGTATCCCTGCGAAAGGGTATCCAGCCGCCCGCGGCAGAGTCCCGCCACGGTTCTTGCGGCACTCTCGTCGGCACAGCGGAAGCACGCCAGCTCGCAGGGATAGGGGGACAGGGACAGAAACAACGCCGCATCGGTGATGGGGAAGCTTGGGGCAGAGTCTCCGCCCAAAAGACCTCTCGCGGCTTCACCGTAGAGGGCGGCGAAAAAGGTCTCGGTCAGATAGTCGGGAGAATCGGCGGGGGCGGACGTGAGACGGACGGCTCCGTCAGGGATGGGCTGTGCGGTATCCTTCATGGCCGAGAGCATGACCGCCAGCACCTCGGAAGCAGGGGGCGGCGGGGACGCTCTCCCGCAGGCGGCGAGAAGCAGGACGGCCGCCAAAAGGAGGGGCAGGAGATACAGACGGCGCATAGGGACTCCTTTCGGGTGGGATTCCCTGCATTTTATGACCCGCGAGCGGGAAATATTCTCCAAGCCCTTGCAAGGTTGCACATTTTGTGGTACAATAGAGGAGAATTCAAACCATTAGGCAATTGCATAATTGCGAAAAATTGGGGTTTAGCGGTCTGGCGGCCGCGTCCATTAGCCTTCCCCATGCGGTGCCATCCGTAAGCGGATGCGGGGGACCGCGAAGCGGTGGATGAGGAGAGCGGATTACAGTTCTCTTACGGGTGTAATTTTTCTTGGTATATCAAGGGTTTTGCTTAAACC
>JAGBAS010000113.1 GCA_017938885.1 Clostridia bacterium | reverse complement strand
GTGCTTTATAGTGCTTTTCCCAGCGCAGATCAAAAACTTTTCGTGTGGCTACTCATCCGTCACGCCCTTAGGGCGTGACACCTTCCCTTACAAGGGAAGGCTTTCAACGCGGAAACCCAACTCACCGACAAACCCAAATTTGACCATCTTTCCTTTTCCATTGAAGGTCCTTCACCCAACAAAACAGGAAATGGGGTGAAAATACTACGTCTCATCCAATTTTTCAAAATTTCTGTAGCTCCATCATACCACAAAAGGCATTTCAAGTCAATCCCTCATTGACAAACCGAATTTTTTCTGCTATAATGATCTCATCCCCCGAAAGGAGACTCTGCCATGACCGCCGACACCCCCAAAAAGCGTCTGCTCCGCATCGCCCTCATCGGGGGCGGTCTGCTGGCTCTGGCGGTGGGCTATGGGGTCTTTTACAATCTCACGGGCTATGGCATCCCCTGTATGCTCCACCAAACGACGGGGCTGGACTGTCCCGGGTGCGGGCTGACCCGTGCCATCGCCGCCGTAGTGCGGCTGGATCTTGCCGCCGCCTTCGGGTTCAACGCCCTCTGGCCCCTCTACGCCGCCTATTGCCTGTGGTGCGGAACCGCCATGGCGGCGGCCTACGTCAAGCGGGGCGAGGTCGGCTACCTGCCGGGCAAGACATGGATGCACGCCGTCATCCTTTCCGCCGTAGTCGCCTACGGTATCCTGCGTAACTTCCTCTGACCATCCCGATATCCGAAAGGAACCGTCCCCATGAGCATCCGCGCCTCCCATAAGCACACCCTGGCCGCCTGTTATCTGGGTTATATCACCCAGGCCATCGTCAATAACTTCGCACCGCTCCTGTTTCTCACGTTTTCCACCGACTATGGCATTCCCCTGTCGCGGATGGCTCTTTTGGTGGCTGTGAATTTCGGGATACAGATTCTGGTTGACCTCATTGCCGCCAAATACATGAGTGCATGGGGCTACCGCCCCTCGGTGGTAGCCGCCCATATCTTCGCCATGTTGGGGCTGGTCGGTCTGGGACTATTGCCCCGCATCCTGCCCAACCCCTTCGCAGGCATCCTCATCGCCATCATCCTCTACGCCATCGGCGGAGGGCTGACCGAGGTGCTCATCTCCCCCATTGCCGAGGCCTGTCCTACCAAAAATAAGGAAGCCCAGATGAGCCTCCTCCACTCCTTCTACTGCTGGGGCCACGTGGCGGTCATCATTCTCTCCACCCTGTACTTTCACTTCGTGGGCATTCAGCATTGGTGGCTCCTCGCCTGTCTGTGGGCGGTGGTTCCCCTCTGCAACATCTTTTACTTTGCCCTGGTCCCCATCCGCACCCTGGAGGAGGACGTTCCCGAGGGAGAGGCACTGACTCTGGCGGGGCTTCTTAAAAAGCCCCTGTTCTGGCTCCTCGTGGTCATGATGATCTGCTCGGGCGCGGGGGAGCAGGCCATGAGCCAATGGGCCTCCGCCTTCGCCGAGGCGGGTCTGGGGGTCTCCAAGACCGTAGGCGACCTGGCGGGCCCCTGTATGTTCGCCATCCTCATGGGCACCGCCCGCTTCCTCTCTGCCAAGCTGACGAGGCGATTCTCCCTCACGGTCATCATGACGGTCTCCTGCATCCTCTGCGGGATCTGCTATATCACCGCCGCCCTGTCCCCCTCCCCGATCCTGTCCCTGATTGGGTGCGGGCTCTGCGGCTTCTCGGTGGGCATCTTCTGGCCCGGCACCTTCAGCCTCTCCGCCGTAGCCCTTCGGGGGGGCGGTACCGCCATGTTCGCCCTGCTGGCCCTGGCGGGAGATCTGGGCTGTATGGGCGGCCCCGCCGTAGTGGGTCTCTGCACCGAGGCCTTCGCGGGCGGCTCTCTCAAGGGGGGAATGCTCTTCGGACTGATCTTCCCCGTGGGACTCTTGGCAGGACTTCTGATCCTGTCCCGCGCCCGCTCCAAGCATTGAAGCAACACCCCTGACATACATCCCAACCGAAAGGAGGAATTCTACGGCACGTCCCGGGGGATCGCCGCCCCTCCCTCCGCGAGGCCTCGTCCGGCTTACCTCGCGCCAAGGTCATCCCGAGCCGCCATCATGCCGGGGAGCTTTGCCTTCCCCAAAAAAGGAGAATGTTCTATGAAAACTTTACAGCGATTCATGACCCTGTTAGTCTTGACCACCCTTCTTCTCGCCTCCTTCGCCTTCCCCGCGTTCGCAGACGAGGATACCAACAACTACGTAGCCGCCCACTGGAAGTTCCAGAACGAGGAGGGCTACTACACCGGCAGCGTAGAGGACGACAGCCTCCGTTTCATCGACCTGACCGGCAACGGCAACGACCTGGAGGTCTGCTACGAGGGTAACGGCGATCAGCTGGATATCTTCGAGTGGGACGTAGGTGCAACCGTCGGAGGCGAGGATGGGTATACCTCCGCTTCCTCCCTGCGCTTCGGCAATACCTGGGATAAGGCCAAATCGGTTGACCCCTACGACGCCTCTCAAACCGAGTACAGCGGTGCTTACGTATCGGGCAAGTACTTCCAGACCGTGGACGGCGCGCCCCTGAACAATGTGGACAGCACCACCGGCTGGACCGTGGAGATCATCTTCAAGGTTGACAAGGAATGGAATGTCTACTACAACCGCTACACCGGTCTCTTCTCCCGCCAGGGCGTGGTGGAGAGCCAGGATGAGCCCGCCTTCTCCATGGCCCTCACCGAGCTGTTCGGCGAAGGCTCCACCGGCGGCTATATCGGCACCGATCGTGCCACCGGTCTCCAGTACGTTCACGTGGACGTGAACGAGAACAAGACCAACCACGAGCGTATGAACGGTGAGATCTATGGCGAGCAGTGGATCCACTACATGGTCACCAGCGACGGCTACTGGCTGGACGTCTACGTCAACGGCGAGAACGTCCTCTCCATGGCCGAGAACAACGAGATCTACATCACCGACTCCCTCTTCAGCTGGGAGGTAGGCGTGGGCCGTAAGCTGGGCACCGACCAGGCCACCATGAACCCCAAGCATCCCGAGGGTCTGATCCGCCGTCTCTTCTGCGGCTCCATGGCCGAGATCCGCTTCACCATGAACTACATGGATATTGAGGATTCTCTGTACTACGCCAACGCCGTCAAGGAGACCGAAGCTCCCACCGACGAAGTCACCGAGCCCGTGACTGAGGCTCCCACCGATGCCCCTGTGACCGAGGCTCCCACCGCCCCCGCAGAGACCCGGGCTCCCGGCGTGGAGACCGCCGATCCTACCACCGACGAAGGCGGCTGCGGCGCAACCCTGAGCGGCGCGGGCATCCTGTCTGCATTGGGTCTGGCCGTCCTGCTGATACGAAAGAAAAAAGACGAGTGATGCACCCGTAATACGCAACCCATCCGGGAGCTCTCCGCAAGGAGGGCTCCTGTTGTTTTGTGAAAGATACCCGAAAAAAGCCTTTTCCCGATGGCTAAGATTTCCTTTCCCGCGCTTGACATTTCCGAGGGTTCGTGATACAATGTGTTTTTGGCAGACCATTCATTTCACATAGATGCGAGGTACCCCTATGACCCCTACCGTCGCCGTCCTCACCATATTCCTCGTTACCTGCGCCGCCCTCATCGCCCTGGTCTTCGCCAAGCCCTCGGTCATGATCGGCGGGAAGAAGATCAGCATCTTTTGGCTGGCTCCCCTGGCGGGGGCTCTGGCTCTGCTGATCGGCGGGTACGTCACCCCGTCTCAGATCGCTGCGGGGCTGACGAGCGCAGGGGACGTGAACCCCATCAAGATCCTGCTTCTCTTCTTCTCCATGACCATGATGTCGGTCTACCTGGACGAAATCGGCTTTTTCCGCCTCCTCGCCCACAAGGTGCTGGCTCGCGCCAAGGGGAGCCAGACCGCCCTGTTCTTTCTGCTCTACGGTCTGGTATCCATCCTCACGGTCTTTACCTCCAACGACATCATCGTCCTGACCTTCACCCCCTTCATCTGCCACTTCGCCAAGTCGGCGCGGATCGATCCACTGCCCTACCTGGTGTCGGAGTTCGTGGCCGCCAACACCTGGAGCATGGCCCTCATCATCGGCAACCCCACCAACATCTACCTCATGACGGGGACGGGGGTCTCCTTCCCGGCCTACACCGCCCGCATGATCCTGCCTACGGCCATGGCGGGGCTGGTCTCCCTGGGGGTGCTGTACCTGCTCTTTTTCAAGAAGCTCCGCGCTCCTTTGGACCCCGAGGACTCCCCCGCGCCTGTCGTGGATCTCCCCACCGAGGTGGTAGGACTCTGCCACCTGGGCGGGTGTATCCTCCTTCTGTCGGTGTCCTCCTTCCTGAGCCTCCCCATGTGGCTCATCACCTGCGCCTTTTTTATCAGTCTGATTCTCTTTACCATGGCCATCAGCTTTTTCCGTCGGCGCGGGATCTTCCTCATCGCCCGCTGTATCATCCGCGCCCCCTGGGACTTGGCCCCCTTCGTCATTTCCATGTTCATCCTGGTACTGGCTCTGGATCAGTACGGCATCACATCGGTTTTGGGCGGGTTTTTGTCCACCCCCGAAACCGTGGGAGGGACGGTAGCCTCCTTCGGGATCTCCTCCTTCTTCGCCGCCAATATCGTCAACAACATCCCCATGAGCGTGCTGTACAGCTCTGTGGTGGGGAGCATGGAGGCGGGCACGCTGACCACGGCGGCTCTCTTCTCGACGGTTATCGGCTCCAACCTGGGCGCCTTCTTCACCCCCACGGGTGCTCTGGCGGGTATCATGTGGACGGGCCAACTCCACGACCACGGGGTTCCCTTCTCCTTTATCCGTTTCGTGAAGTACGGTGCCACGGTGGCTGTCCCTGCCATGGCGGCGGCACTCCTGGGGCTTTGGCTGTGCTGTTGAGAGTTTACAGTTTATTTACATCCATTCTGAAAGGTTTCCCCCTCGGAATGCGTCTCTATAAGTGAACGCCTTGACAGACCGCACGGGGCGTGCTATCCTACCTACAACTCAAATACGGAGGTTTTACCATGTATACCAACGAAGATGCAATCTTTGCCATCATCTACCTGATCGTCTACTTTTTTGTTCTGGCCTACAGCATTTTTGCCTATATTGGGGTGAGCCTTGGCGGCTTCCGCATGGGGCGCAAGGCGGGGATGTCCAATCCATGGATGTTCTGGGTGCCCGGCTGTAACATCTACGCCATGGGCAATCTGGCCGACACCAGCTGCGCTCTCCGCGAGGGCAAGGCCACGGGCTACCGCAAAAAGCTCCTGATCTGGTACATCGTCAGCATAGCTTCGGTCTTTGCGTGGGCCATTTCCTTCGCTGTAGTGGCGGTGATGGCTACCTCTGCCGATCGGATGTACGAGAACGGCTACGTGACCCCTCCCGAGTACGAAACCGAGCGCATGGTGGTGCCCGTCCTGCTCTTCCTGCTCCTCAGCGGTGTGCTCATTGCGCTGTACACCGTGTACATGGTGTTCTACTACATCGCTCTCCACAAGATCTATAAGCTCTACGCTCCCTCGGGCGCGGCAGGGCTGACAGTCTTGTCCATCCTCGTGAACGTCGCCGTCCCCGTTATCTTCCTGGTGCTGTCGGGCCGCGCTCCCGCCGTCACGATGACTGCGAACGATGAGCTTCCCCCTCCCGAGGCTCCCGCCGCTCCCACGGATATGGGGCAGAGCTTCTACTCCCTGTAAGCAGATCCGTAAAAGCTTCGTTTCCCAAAAAGGTGATCGCATAATTTCGCAAATTGGGCTTTATCGGGCTGTTAGTTCGTGCTGACCCTTGGGTGTTGCCCTCTCACCCGCCTTCAGCGGGAGCTGTCTCGCTTCGGCTCGGTCACGACACGGCTCTGACTGCCCCCCGCTTGCGGATGCAGTCATTCACTACCGTGTCGCCGCTTCGCTACCCAGAGGGGAAGCTTTTCGTACTAAACCCAGCGAAATCCCGTTTCCCGACAAGCGTTTTCCCGCCGTTCTGAGGCTCCCCCTTTGGGGGTGCCTCCTCGCAAGCTCGGGCGCGCAGCGGTGAGAGGGCACATAGCCCGGGCACATAGCCCGGGCAAATAGCCCGGGCAAATAACGCGGGCGAGGCACAAACAAACAGTTCGACAAACCCAAATTTGAAGCATCCTTCATCCAAAAATGAAAGGAGACTCACCATGAAAAAGCTACTTCTACTCACCCTGTGCGCCCTTCTGACCGCAGCCTTGCTCGGGTGCGCTCCCTCTGCTCCCTCGCGGGAGCACGTGACCGAGGATGCCCCTGTGTGCGATCCCGAGAATATTTACGTCGAGACCACCGCCGAGGAATCGACCCTCCAAGGGCGGCTGGTGGCTGTCTGCGGCGAAGACCTGTTGCGGGTGGAGCTGTTCGAAAACCAGACCGAGCTGATCGCGGCCCTGGGCGAGACCGTCTACGTGCGGGTCAGCGACACCGCCCACATGGACACTTGGTGCGAGGGCGACGGGGTCTTTGTGACCTACAATACCGTCGAGCGCTCCAAGGATCCCGAGGATCTGCCCGTGATCGTGGCAAAGACGGCCCACGTCGAGGTCCCCGCCGCCAAGCCTGTGATCTACCTCTACCCCGAAACTCCCACCGAGGTGTCGGTCTCCCTTACGCTCAACGGCCGTCTCACCTGCACCTACCCCGATTACGAGGCGGGCTGGAACGGCTTCACCGCCCACCCCGACGGCACCCTGACCTTCCCCAACGACAAGGAATACTACTGCCTCTACTGGGAAGGTATGCAGGCCGCCGAGTGGGACTTCTCCCAAGGCTTCTGCGTTAAGGGGGAGGACACCGCCGCCTTCCTGGAGTGGGCGCTGGCCCAGCAAGGCTTGACCCCCCGTGAGGCCAACGAGTTCATCATCTACTGGCTCCCCCTCATGCAGGAGAACCCCTACAATATCATCTCCTTCCAGACCGAAGCCTACACCTCCACCGCCGTGCTGGAGGTGGCCCCCGCCCCCGATACCACCATCCGCGTCATGATGGCCTACTACCCCGCAAGCGAGGCGGTGGCGATCCTCCCCCAGTCCTTCGAGACCCCCGTCCGCGAGGGCTTCACCGTGGTGGAATGGGGCGGCTCCCGGGTGGACGCGCCCTGATTTGTGACTTCCCACGAACGACCCAAGACCTCCGCCCGCGCGGGGGTCTTTTTTGATGGGATCCCGTCGACAAAACTTCACAAATTTCCCCCGAAAAGCCCTTGCCATTCTGCCTTGTTTGTGGTATAATAAGATGATATACTATTTACTATGGGGAAGTCTCCCCAACAGAGCTTTTTTACCGAAAGGAAATCCCCCTCATGAAATATATCTTAGCCTCCGCCTCCCCCCGCCGCAGAGAAATCCTCGCCACCCTGGGCGTGGACTTTACCGTCCTTGTGGCCGACGCCGACGAGTCCTGCGACCTCACCGACCCCGGGGCGCGGGTGGAGTCCATCTCCGTCAAGAAGTGCCTGGCCGCCAGAGACCGCCTCATAGCCGAGGGCATGGATCCCGCCGACAGGGATACCGTCATCATCGCCTCGGACACCCTGGTGGTGCTGGACGGTGAGTTTTTAGGCAAGCCCCGGGACGAGGCCGACGCCGCCCGCATGATGTATATGCTCCAGGGCCGCACCCACACCGTGGCCAGCGGTATCGCGGTCTGGCACAAGGGCCGCACCGTTACCGCCCACGAGCTGACGGGGGTAAGCTTCGCCCCCATGACCGAGGCCGAGATCTTTTCCTACGTGGCCACGGGCGAGTCCTTCGGCAAGGCGGGAGGCTACGCCATCCAGGGCCACGCCGCCCGCTACATCACGGGGATCCAAGGAGATTACTTCAACGTGGTAGGCCTCCCCGTCCGCCGTCTGTACGAGACCCTGAAGCTGGTCTTCGGCATTCATCTGTAAGCATTTTCACCGTGACACACGGATTCTTTACTGACACCGAAAGGAGAACCTTCTATGGCCTATATGGTCGGATTGGATATGGGTACCACCTACACCCGCATCTGGACCCGGGAAGGGGGCATCGTGCTCCGCTGTCCCTCGGCGGCGGCGATTGACAGCGAGACCCACAAGCTGGTCGCCTTGGGTGCCAAGGCCAAGGAGATGCTGGGCAAAACCCCCCAGGACATCCTGGCCTACCGCCCCATCCGCGAGGGGCTGGTATCCGAATTTGAGGTGGCCGCCCGTATGCTGCGCGCCATGTTCCGCAATAAACAGATCACCTCCACCTTCAACCGCCCCGTCGTGCTCATGTCCACCCCCTACCGCATCAATCAGGTACAGCAGTTGGCCGCTGAGAACACGGTCTTTGAAGGCGGAGCCAAGGCGGTCGCTCAGGTTCCCGCCATTTTCGCGGCAGCCGCCGGAGCAGGACTGCGGGTGAATTCGCCCCGGGGGAGCATGATCCTCAACATGGGCGGCGGCATCTCCGAGGTGGCCGTCATTTCCTCGGGAGGCATCATCGCCGCTCACTCGGTCAAGGTGGCGGGGGAACGGTTGGATTCCGCCATCATCAACTATCTGAAGCTGCGCCGCAACCTCATTGTGGGCGGTGCCACCGCCGAGGAACTGCGGGTACGCATCGGCACCTGCGACAAGAGTCTGGATCGGGGCGGTATGCGGATCTACGGACGAAACGCCCGCACGGGTCTGGCCTCCAGCCAGGAGGTCTTCTCCTCCGAAATCAGCGAGGCCATCGCACCCACCCTTTCCGCCGTCACCAAAAGCATCACGGCGGTGCTGGAAAACGTTCCCCCCGAGATCGCTTCGGACGTATACGATTACGGTCTGATGCTCTCGGGCGGCTGCGCGGGAATGCCCGGACTGTCCGACGCCATCCGCCAAGCTACGGGTCTGCGTGTCACGGTTGCCCGCGACCCCCGCGATTGCGTCATAAACGGTCTCGGCCGCCTCATCAAGCATCCCGAGCTATGGGGCACAGCGTTGGAGTACAGGCTGAAATAAATTGCAGCGTAACGAATCAGTCAATATTTCCCCCAAAAACGGTATCTGCCGTTGCATCCACTGCACAACATACTTATGAACAACACCTTTTTCAACCCGGACACCCCTCTCGAGTCCCCTCTGCTTCCCCCCGCCGCTGATCCCGCCGAGGCCGGGCGGGATTTCTCCCGCATTGGACTTGCCTACGCCGTCCTGACCCTGGGGGTACAGGCAGCCGCTATGGCGGCGCAGTATCTGCTGGCTTACCTGGCTCCCGCCGTCTTTTCGACCTGGTGGATCAACTGGGTCTTCTCCCTGGTCCCCCTGTACGGCGTCGCCCTCCCCCTGATGTGGCTGATCCTCAAGGGAGTTCCCGTGTCACCCCACAATACCGATTTCCTTCAAGGCCGTGTGACCGCCGAAAAGCCCCCCCTCGGGTTTAGCCGTTGGATGATCCTGCTGGTCATCGCCTTTGGCTGTGTGACCGCCGGCGGGCTTGCGGGCAACCTCATCATGAGTATCCTCTCAGCCCTCCTGGACTACGACTACGCCAACGCCCTGAGCACCATCGTGGATCAGTCCCCTGTCTGGATGACCTTCTTCGCTACCTGTATCTGCGCCCCTTTGGGTGAGGAGCTTCTCTTCCGCAAGCTGCTCATCGACCGCACCCGCCGCTACGGTGATCTCCCCTCCATCCTGCTCTCGGGGCTTTTGTTCGGTCTCTTTCACGGCAATCTGTTCCAGTTCTTCTACGCCGCTCTGGTGGGTGTGATCCTGGCCTACGTCTACACCCGCACGGGCCGGTACCGGTGGTGCGTCGCCATGCACGCCGCCATCAATTTCATGGGCAGCATCATCACCCCCGCCCTGGTAAATATGCTCCCCGAGGATCTGATGAGCTTCACCAACCTCCTTCAGCCCTTTATCTACCTCTTCATCCTGGTCTGGCAGTACGGGATGCTCATCGCGGGCATTGTCCTCTTCTGCGTGCTGCTCTCCAAGCGGAAGCTCTCCCGAGGAACAGCCCCTCTCTGGCGTGAAAACGCCGTCTCGGTCGTGCTGGGTAACGTCGGTATGATCGCCTGCCTCGTCGTCATGGGGCTGGTCATGGGGCTCAATCTCTGGCCTGTGCGGTAAAGGACAAAGCCTCGTGTCCCATGGCCATAACCGTCTGCTGTCCCCCCTCCGCCAACACCCATAACCAGTTGTAAAATGTTCAAATTGGGCTTTATCGGGCTGTTAGTTCGTGCTGACCCTTGGGTGTTGCCCTCTCACCCGCTTCGCGGGAGCTCCCCCAGAGGGGGAGCCTTTCGTACTAAACCCAGCGAAATCCCGTTTCCCGACAAGCGTTTTCCCGCCGTTCTGAGGCTCCCCCTTTGGGGGTGCCTCCTCGCAAGCTCGGGCGCGCAGCGGTGAGAGGGCACATAGC
>JAGBAS010000112.1 GCA_017938885.1 Clostridia bacterium | reverse complement strand
GATTTATCGAAGAGATACAAGATACGGAGAGACAAGATACAAGATACAAGATACACGATATAGAAACGGAAGTCGTTGTAAAGGTTTTTACATATCTTGTATCTTGTAACTTGTATCTCACCGATAAACTGCAATTTGACAAAGCCCCGCAGATCTCTCCACGGGGCTATCCTTCTCGGTATCACTTCTTCTTGGGCACGAACATACGGAAATCGAACCGTCTCGGCACCTCGATGTCGGCGTCCTCCAGAGTGATCCCGTGGGCGGCGGCCTTGGTCTTTTCGATCTCCATATACAGGGAGGTCAAGGAGATCTCGCCCTCGCGGATATCCGTGACCGACAGACCTCCGTCACGGTTCAGCACCGTCTCGGCCTCTGCCGTCTTGCCTGTGCGGAGGAGGGCGAAGGCGTAGAGCATGGCCACGCGGCCGTCGGCCTGCACATTTTCGGGGGCGGTCTCATAGGCCTTTACGATCTCGCCGAGCTTCCCCGCGCGCAGAGCCAAGGCCAAGGACTGTCTCGCCAAAGAGACGTCCGAGGGCAGAAGGGCGTAGGCCTCCAGAGCGGTGTCGGCGGCGGCTTGGAGATCACCCTTCATGCGGTGGATCTGGGCCTTGAGGAACAGGGCGGTGGGGGTGACGGCGTAGGACAGGGCCTCGGTCAGATGCTCGTCGGCATCGCGGAGGTTGCGCTGTGCCATGTGGATGGCGGCCAGATGGAGGTGCTTTTCGTGGCTGGGGGCGGACTGCTCCAGGAGGGCGGTCCACTCCTTCTGGAGCATCCAGGAAACGGGAGCCTCGGTAACACCCAGGGCGGGGAGCTTGCCAGACTCCAACAGGGTAGCCCAGGGGGTCTCGGCCTCGGTCAGGTCACCGAAGTCCAGATGAGGACAGACAGGGGTCTCGCCGTTCTTCTCGCGGCGAAGGTTTTCCAGCTTGCCCCAGGCGGAGCCGTGACAGATCTGCTTTTCAGCGGGAGAAAGTGCCATGGGCTTGGTGGCGGTGAGCATCGCCTCCAGTCGGGCTTCGGGAATGATGGCTTCCAGACGCTCTCCCACCTCGGTGCGGCATTCCGCCCAATCACCGTGGACCTTTTCGGGGTCGGCAGTGATGGCACCGTAGGCCTCCAGCCATTCCCACGCTGTCTTGGGGGGCATGGGCAAGCACTCGTATTGGGTATGGGCCACACCTGCCTGGATCTCCACGTAGCGGCCGTCGCCACCGATTGCGGTGATACCGTCCTGTGTCAGGAACTCCTGCCAGCGTTTACCTCCCTCGCCCTGGCCCCAGACGAAGAGCTTACGGCCTTGGAGTCGGGGGGTGGAGGTCTGGAAGAAGCCGTAGCCCTCGCGGTCGATGTAGGCGGTATACTTGCGGCTTTCCTTGGGGATCTTCCAGAAGTAGTCGATGGCCACGGGGTTATTGGAGGGGTAGGTGATGTCGATGCCATTATCATAAGGGACGGGGTTCTTGCCCACCATGCCCTGCTTGTTGTTGTAGGTCACGGTGGCATCAATGACGTCTCTTGCCTCGGGATTCTCACGGACGGCCATGTTGGTCCACCAGTACATGGGAACGGTGTCAGCGGTGGGGTTGACGATCCGCATACGGCCGAAGAGCTGCTTGGAGCCCTCGGGGAGGAAGAAGTCCATCTGGTAAGCGCAGGCGCGGATGCGCTCGTACTCGTACATGCGCAGAACGGGGGTTCCGTCGTCCAGCTTGGTCTGCGCGGCGTGGATACGGGAGCAGGTGAAGGGATGGTGTCCCACCATGCCGCAGTTGAATTCGATCCCGCCCGCCAGCCAGGCGTTACGGACAGCCAGATTACAGGGGCGGACGATGGGGTTATCGTACAGCAGGTGCTTCTCCGCTACCTTATCGTAGAGGGACCACAGGCGGCCGCCCAGCTCGGGGAGGAACAGAGCTTTGAGGTATTGGTTTTCCAAAATCACGCCAAGATAGGGGGTCAGCTCCTCGGAGCGGTCGTATAGATCCTGCATCCGATAGGGGAATATGGAGGGAAGAAATCCGTAGCCCACGAAGAGCTCATCGTCTTCATCGAGAGCAGAGCGGGTGAGTCCTTGGACATTAGACATTTCGTAGAGGGAGGGGAGCGTGGATTCGCCGTTGAAGCGGGCGGAGGGGAGAAGAACCTCGCATACGGTCATAGACATGGGGTGCTCCTTTCGCCTTTTGAGGAAGGCTTTACTTTTACGAGAGCGTACCGGGCAAGCAAGCGGACACAAGCTGCTGTATCGGACGGCCGTTTGAGTCATTATACCATACTCAAAAAGAAAAATCAAGGGGCTTCCTCAGATTCACCCCTTGATTGACAAGTTTTGATTCAGTCTCGTCGGCAGTCGGCGATCAAAGCTTCTGCATTCCCGTTGAACACCCGCTCGGTGTTCTCTTCCGAAATTCCCAGACTCCGCACGAAGGCGATCTCAGCGGCAGGGTCAGACCAGGGCGTGTCAGTGGCAAACAGAATGCGGCGAGGGTCGTGCTTGCGTAGGATCTCCGAGCATAGAGCCCCCCATTCTGCGGATTTGGCTCGACGAACGGCGCATAGAGAGGTATCCAGCCAGACAGGAGTACCGCAGAGCTGATCCAAGACTTCACGCTCGCGGTCAAAGCCCCCTGCGTGGGCCACTACCAGCTTCAGCCCGGGGTGTCTGTCCAGCACTCTCAGGATCATGGCGGGGGTACAATGAGTATGGGCGGGCTCTACGGGATCAAAGCCTGCGTGGGTGATGACGAACAGGTTTCTTTCTTCACAGGCGTTGAATATAGGTGTAAACCGCTCCGAATCCAATTCTGTCTTCATGTAGTCGGGGTGGATCTTGATGCCCGGAATACCGGCGCTTTTAAGGCGGTCCAGCTCAGCCTCGATCTCCTCTTCAGCCGCATCGGGATTGACAGATCCCAGAGGAATGAGGCGGGAATTCTCCCGGGAGGCAATGGCGAAATCGTTGACCTTTTTCATCTGGCGGGGGTTGGTGGCAATGTTGCAAACGACCGATGCGGTAATACCCGACCTGTCCATAGAGGCGATCAGCCCTGCAAGAGTTCCGTCGGTCAGAGGGGTATACCCACTCGCGGCGGCGTTGATGGTGAGTTGGGCGATGGCACGGGGGGCCAGGGCATCGGGAAAGGCGTGGGTGTGAAAGTCGATGATCCTTTGATTCGTGACGGTTGGCATGGCGGCTCCTTTGGGTTTTGCTTTACCAGTTTAGTATAACACCAAAAATCGTGCATTATTTGGGGTTTTTATGAATGAATTTCAAATTTTGCGGGTGTTTTGCTTTACAATCGACTTTTTTTATGGTATAATAATGCATGTACGTTACCTATGATTCAGAAAAGGAGACAGCTATGTCTTTGGAAACCATACAAATTGAGCCCGACGGTATCCTTCTCGTGGACAAGCCTGCCGGCATGACCTCCCACGACGTGGTGTTTCGGGTACGCAAGCTCTACAGCACGAAGAAGGTCGGACATACGGGCACCCTTGACCCGTTGGCGACGGGGGTTTTGGTGGTGCTTCTCGGTCGGGCGGCCAAGGCTTGCGAATACGTCTCCCACGACGAAAAGGTCTATGAGGCTATCTTGCGGTTGGGACTGACCACCGATACCGAGGACGTGACGGGCAGCGTCCTGACAAACTCTTCGAATCTGCCCGCTCCCGCCGAGGTTGAGGCGGTGCTTCCCTCCTTTCGCGGCGAGATCCTCCAGATCCCTCCCATGTATTCGGCCTTAAAGGTGAACGGCCGCAAGCTCTGCGATATGGCCCGCTCTGGAGAGACTGTGGAGCGGGAGGCAAGGCCTGTTACGGTGAAGTCTCTCGTATGTGAGCCCACCGATTCGCCCGCCGACTACCGTATGACCGTCCGTGTTTCGGGCGGCACATATATCCGCACGCTCTGCGCCGATATCGGCTCTGCTCTGGGTTGCGGAGGTGTCATGGCAACTCTCCGCAGAACCGAGGCTGGAGGGTTTCCCATTGAGGACTGCGTTACGCTTGAGGCTCTTGAAGACATGGAGCCGGATAAACGGCTTTCCCTTCTCCGTCCTGTGGAAGAGCTTTTCGGAGATCTTGAGGCATTGCATCTGCCTGACTTCTACCGCACACTTTGCCGAAACGGATGTGAAATCTATCTGGGAAAGCTTGGAGTCTCCTTCCCCGTTGGTAAGCGTCTGCGGCTCTGTGACAGACAGGGGCGGTTCTTCGCGCTGGGCAAAGTCGGAGAATACGAGGACGGGATCGCTGTCAAAGCCATTAAGATATTTGTTCTGTGAGAATTTTTCTTTTCCCTTGACATTTCCGTTTTTCTATGGTATACTATAGTGTGATATAGATTTTGTATTCGACAAGGAGGAATCGTCATGAGTGCAGATGCCATGAATCTGAACGGCACCCCTCTGGTGGAGGGCAAGTACCTGATGTACAAGGATCGTCCCCTGGTTCGCGAGGGCGACACCATCTGTTATGGGGATATGACCGAGAAATACATTCTCATTATGGAGATCTTCAGCTATAAGACCGAGGATGGAATCCAGGTTCCCGACAAGATCCTGGTTCAGGTCGTGGAAACTGAGGATCAGAACAAGATCGTCCGTCAGGGCGAAAAGAACGGCCTGTACGAGGCCTTTGGCTACGGTCTGATCTGGCTGGAGCAGGCACTTGGCAAACAGGAGGCTTGAGCCCCTACAACCCAAAAATAAGCGGGCTTTCGACGAGTCCGCTTTTTTCATGGAGGTTATGCTATGATGAATTTCGATCCTATCCGAAAGCTGCTCACCGAGGCCGTTGACCGTCAGGTGATCCCCTGTGCGTCCTTCGCGGTCGGGTGCGGCGACGAGGTATACGGCACGGATACCTTGGGCTTTCGTTCTCTGTTTCCCATACAGGAAGCGGTGACGGCCGATACGCGCTTCGATATGGCGTCTCTTACCAAGCTCCTGTCCACCACCATGGTGGCTTTGCGTTTTATAGAGGACGGCCGCCTGCTTCTGACGGATCCCCTCTCCCGCTTTTTCAGCGAGGAGGAGCTTTTGGGTGCCCCCGACGGACGTCGGGACGCAACGGTCTTTCATCTTTTGACCCATACCTCCGGAATCTCCCCGCATACAGCTCTCTGGAGGATCATTTCTCC
The DNA here is from genome assembly GCA_017938885.1 of Clostridia bacterium. Classification (GTDB taxonomy): domain Bacteria; phylum Bacillota; class Clostridia; order Oscillospirales; family CAG-272; genus CAMEON01. The sequence goes on along the minus strand of JAGBAS010000112.1, from coordinate 9,620 downwards.
CGATCTGATCGGCACGCCTGACTTTAGCACTGCCGTTTCCAACACTATTTTGCGTTCTGCACCCGTTTGCGGGGTCGGGGAGCAGGTCTGCTATTCCTGCATGGGGTATATTCTTTTGCAGAGGATTCTGGAGCAGATCGGCGGGAAAGGCTTGGATGCTCTGGCACGTGAGCTTGTCTTTTCCCCGCTCGGCATGAACTCAACGGGTTATTTGCCCTTTGGCGACAACCGGAACAAACCCGACTGTGACGCGGCGGCTACCGAGCTCTCTCCTCTCCATGGTTACTATATACGTGGACACGTTCACGATGAAAACGCCCATTTTCTGGGCGGTGTTTCGGGAAATGCGGGTGTCTTTTCCACGCTGAGCGATACAGTCACCTTTGCAAAAATGCTCTCCCTGCGGGGTGAAAATCCAAATGTATCGGGAAAGAGGCTTCTCTCTCGCCGTATCTTCGACATTTCGGTACAAGACTACACCAAGGGAATGAACGAATCCCGCGGTCTAGGATTCCAGCTTCGTCCCCCTCTCCCCGCTCTGTCGGCGGCCGGAGACCTGTTCTGCTACGGCTCCTACGGGCATACGGGCTTTACGGGCACCTCCCTCTACGTGGATGCGGAAACGGGCGTTTGGGCGGTGCTTCTGACCAACGCGGTGCATTATGGTCGGGAAAAGACCGAATTCTTCCGCGTGCGCCGACTTTTCCATAACGCGGTCATCTCCACCTACCGTGATATCCAATAAAAGACATATCCCCGCCTCGGTATGAGACGGGGATCGTTTTTATCGATGGATCACTAGTTGTAGATCTCCACCTCGCACAAAGAGAACAGGTGGCCGTCGTTGAAGCCAGCCTGATCGCGGAGGGAGTAGCCCACGATGCGGACGTAGCGGGCCTTGACGTTCTCCAGGACGCACTCGAAGGGCTGTTGACCCTGACGCTTCTCGGGGCACTCGCCCTCATAGACGTTATTGTAGGTCTTGCCGTCCTCGGAGACCTCAATGCGGAACTTATAGGGGAAATAATCGTCCCCCGAGCGGCCGAAGAGGACAACCTTTTCGATATTGTAGGCGTAGGCCAGGTCGATCAGCACCCACTCCTCGCCGTGGTCAGCGGTTGGATGGCGACCTATGGCCGAGGTCCAGAAGCCGCTCTCCTTGCTTCCGTTGGTCAAGCCCGAGGGCTCCCAGCCCGTGACGTGGCTGGAGGCGGTGACACCTCGCTCCAGGGCTACGTTGGTGCCCGCAGGCTCGCTGCCTGGAATAAGATACAGGTTGGCATTATCGGGGGCGGGGATGGTGCCGTCGTCGTTATAGATCTCGATCTCGGCGATCTCAAAGCCGCCTGCGGCACAGCCCTTGGTCACGCTCATGCGAATGTAGCGGGCCTCCACAGCCGCAAAGGTAAAGCTGGGAATGGTAGTGAGGCAATCGGTGTAACCAGTTTTCTCCAGAATTTGGCTCCAGGTCTCGCCGTCGGAGGAAATTTCCATGGTGAAATCCTGCGGGAAGGTCTGTCCGCGAGTAAATTTGGTGCCCGTCGGGTAGAAGTCCACGCGGTTAAAGGTCGTGACACGGCCAAGATCGACCTCAACGTAGCCGCTGTCCTTGTTGCTGCGATAGCCCAATGCCGTCGTGACGCTGTTATCGCGGATACCGTCGGTGAGGCAGTAAGCGTAGTAACCGCCGCCGTGAACGGAGGATTCCACAGCAGGCGCTTTTCCCTCAGCCAGATTAGCGGACTTATCCCAGACCTTATCCACGATATTGTCGTGCTGGCCCACAGCCAGTAGGAAGAATCCACCGGGCTCGAAGGTAAGGGAGACCTTACCCGAGGAAATATCCATTTCCTCGTAAGCACCGCCGTTCAGATTGTAAAGATGGGTGATGGCATCGGTCAGCTCAAACTCGTATTCGACTTCTTTTTTGTAATTCTTATTGACCAACATGATATAGTCGCGGCCGGTTTCTCTGTCCTCCATGAGGGAGATGATGACGCCGTAGCGGGACTTTGGCTTGGCGTACAGCGGAACGTCCTCGGCCGTACAGCGGGTGACACCCGTTTCGGAGCCGCCCGTATGGTATATCTCCAGGGCATCCAGTCTGGTCAGGACGGGGCCGACCTTGAGGATCTGGCCGTTGATGGCGGCCACGTCGTCGTAAATGTCGGTCTTTTCTCCGTAGGGAGAGATAATGGCGTAGTCCTTTGGATCGCAGAAGCCCGTCGTCCACCAAGTGAAGTAGGTCATGGACTTCAGACCGTAGGCCAGACCCGCCGAGGTATGGTAACGGATCTCGCCGCCGTTGGTGCGGCGGAAATTACCGCCCTCGCCAATGGACTGGATGTAGAAGGCGGTGGGCACGTCGTACTTCAGTCCGATCTCGCGGAACATATTGAGGTTGTAAAACATATCGGGATCGCCGCCGTTGTAGGGGAAGGGGTACTGATCGTAGCAGAGGGTGCCAAAGTATTCCTTCCCTGCCTCAATGATGGTGTCCTCCACGTGGCCTTGGTAGTTCTCAAAGACCCAGGTCGCCCAGTAAGGCAGGAAGTTCAGACGGGGATTGATCCCCGCCTTCATGATGGCGCGGCAGGCGGCGGAATAGACCCAGGGCTCTGCGGGCTCGTCACGGACATGGATGTCGGTGATGATGGGGTTGCTCTTGAGCTCGGTCATGTAGTCGATGATCTCTTGCTCGCTCATACGGAGCAGATCCTTACCGTCCACGCCTACCGAATAGGCCACGTTGATGCCTCTCTCGGTAGCGAGCTGAAGCTGAAGATTGCTGGCTTCCTTGTGGATCGCTCCCTCGCGGTTTGTGATCTCGATAAAGGTGACGTTGGCGTCACGGATCCAGTCGTACTGCTCGGGGGTGGTGTACTGGTAGGGGGGCTCCCAGAAGATGCCGATCTCGATATTGTCTCCGTTTTCGGGGAACACATTGAGGGCGGGATCCTCGGAGGGAGTGGCGGGAGCCTCGGTTATGGGCTCAGTCACAGGAGCGGTCATGCTCTCGGTCTCCTTTTCTGTGGGTTCATCGGAGGATTGAGACACCTCCTCGGTGGTATTCGGGTTGCTTTCCTTGGGATCATCGTCGCCGGTACAGGCTGTCATGAGCATGAACAAAGCCAAGAGGCTGAACATGAGGATTCGAAGAAATATCCATTTTTTCGTGAGTCTTTTCAATGCTGCGATCTCCTTTCTTGGGTAATATCACTATAATAGCATATTTTTGAGTAAAATGCAATATATATTTTGAATATTTTAAAAATATTCAATTCACGTTACCGAGGCATACTGCGGTCAGCGACGGTTTTTACGGTATGCGGTGGCTGTTTCGCCCGTGGCTTCGCGGAACAGGCGGGAAAAGTAGAAAACGTCGGGAATTCCCACGGCGGCGGCGATCTCTCCGACTGAACGGTCGGTCTCTGTCAAAAGAAAGCGGGCCCGTCGGATGCGAACACCGTTGATGTAGTGGCTGGGTGATACTCCGAAATACTCCTGAAAGCGTCGGTACATGGCCGAGCGGGAGCATTGGAGAACGCGAGCGAGATCATTCGGAGTGATCGGCCCGTCACAATGATTCTCCACATAGCTGCGGAGACGGATCAGCTCCTCAGGAACGTGGTGCTTAGGCCGGGCATTTTCCAGAAGGATGGTCACTAAACGGTGAAGCAGAGGAAGCCTGCGCAGGAAATCCTCGGTTTCCCGAATACCACCGATCAGCTTGCAGATCTCGGTGTTGAAGACAGACGGCAGGATTGTGGGAAAGTCGTACAGGTCGTCCAGCTTGTAAAGACGGTTGATCTCCACGTCCAGGAATACCCAATGGGCATCCATGGTTCCGTCCGTTGCGGGACAATGGACGAGGCGTTGCGCGACCTGCCCGGGCGCGACGAAAACCCCCATGTCTCCCGTCTCGGTCTCCTCCCCGCCGTCAAGTGACACGCGGTAGGAGCCCCGAATGCTCTGCACGATCGAAAGCATGGGCAAGGATTTTTCCTCCGCCTCCAAAGACACGTGGGATTCCGTAAAGCCCCCCGCCATATGCGCCAGTACACAGATCGAATGCAGCTCCATGGTTTCTGCCCTCCTTTGTTTTTCCTTTTCTATAGTCGATCGCAAAATGTAAAAATTGGGGTTTATCGGACAGATTGCAATCGCTTATTTTTCTCTTCTATGATACATGGCTTTAGCCAAATTGTCAAGAGGCTCTTTTGATTTTCGTACATTTTGACGAAAATTAATTGAATCGTTTTCCATCAATGCTTTTTCAAGCCGCTTACTTTCTTTTGGGATTCCTGTGCAAATTTTCGAAAGTATAGTGAATTGATTTTGACCTAAAAAACGTGTATACTGATTATGGTAAAGACATCAATCTTCCATGAAAGGATGAGCATCATGAATTCTTCCTGCAAACGCATTCTCTCTGCCACCCTGGCTGCGATCATGATCCTTTCTGTCTTGATCCCGATCGCTATCCCTTCCGCGGGAGCCACGGACTTGGCTGAGTATGAGCAAAAGACCTACTACAAGAACGGTGCCTCTCCCATGAGCGGTTCCCCGAAGAACGTGACCCTGTCCACGGGTAAAGCCCCTGTCCAAAGCGAAAAGAACTACACCCTCTCCCTGGACGGCATCTGGAGGATGACCTCTACGGGCAGGGTTTCGGAGCTGGTCGCCGGCAAGGGCTGGGACACGGCCTACGATGCCGCTGTTCCCGGGAGTATTTATACTGCTCTCACCGACGCCGGTGTGATCGAGGATCCCTATGTGGGAGACAACATGAAGCACGCCAACAAGTACAGCGAAAAGAGCTGGTATTTCCTCCGCACCTTTACCTACGAGGGCAAGGGTGAGCGGGTAGAGCTGGCTTTTGACGGACTCTGCAACGTGGCCGATATTTACCTGAACGGGCAAAAGATCTCCTCCCATGAGGGGATGTTTGGCGGGCCGTATGTCGACGTGACCGAGCATATCAGGAAGGGAGAGAACTCCTTGATGGTGCATCTTTACCCCGCCAGACACTATGCCGATACGGTTGTGTTCAACTGCTCCTACGGCTGGCACTATGCCAAGCTCTATCCTCTGGGGATCTGGCAGTCGGTGACCGTGAAGGATGTTCCTTCTGTTACCTTGGATTCTCCCTTTATCACCACTGTGGATCATACCAAGGGTACCGTGGATCTGGCCATTGAGCTGGACGGGCAGGCGGGTTCTGCCCTGTCGGGCGAGCTGACGGTATCCTTTACTCCTAAGAATTTTTCGGGTACTGCCTCTTACTTCACCCAGACGGTCACTGCGGGCTCGGTGGACTCCACCACCCTGCGTTACCGCTGTACCATTCCTGATTTCAAGCTCTGGTGGCCAAACGGATACGGCGATCAGAATCTCTACACCATGAAGGTGACATTTGAGGCCGCTGACGGTACGGTCTCCTACGCCGAATCGGATTTCGGCATCCGTACCCTGGACTACAAGGCCTTGCCCTCGGGGGAAAGCCAGAGCACCTACAACCGCGTATTCGTCATCAACGGCAAGGATATCTATATGAAGGGCGCAGGCTGGTGTACCCTGGATTCCATGATGCGCTTCACCCGCGAGGACTACGACCGCATCCTTTCCCGCGCCCGTGACGCGGGCATCAACTACTTCCGCGCCTGGGGCGGCGGACTCGTGGAGACCGAGGAGTTTTACGATCTTTGCGACGAGTACGGTATCTGTGTGTATCAGGAGTGGCCCTGCTGCTGGGACAGCACCGCTACGCAGCCTGCGGACGTGCTCTACGAGACAGTGGTGTTCGGTGCCAAGCGGCTCCGCAACCGTGCTTCCCTGGTTGTCTGGGGCGGCGGCAACGAGGGCGCGGCTCCTTACACCGATCAGGTTCTCAACAACATCGGCAAGCTGACCTATGAGACCGACGGCACCCGCGATTTTTGGCGGCAGGACGGCGGTACGGGCGGTACCCAGATCACCCACGACCATATCTGGTGGTCTGGCGCGTCTCCCGAGCATTATATCAAGACCTACTCGAATATGCAAAACCTCAACCTCACTGAGTACGGTCTTGGTGCCATGATGAACCTGGACTCCATCGCCAAGTACGCCACCGCTGAGGAAATGGCTGAGTGGCCCATCAGCCAGCGGGGTGTCATTTCCTATCACACCGCCACCTTCAACGGCTTTGAGGGCTGGAATCCCTCCCCCTACGGATTCGATATCGATACTCATCTCCACTACGCGAATACCTTCTTGAAAACCGACTCTCTGGCAGATGCGGTACGGGGCTCCCAGATGGCTCAAGCCCAGGCGGACTATCTCCCCGCCATGAACGCCCGCATCAACTATCCCTACAGCTCCATGAACGTGGTCTACAAGCTGAATGACAACTATCCCGGAGCTTCCTGGGCCATCGTGGACTGGTACGGAGCCCCCAAGATCGCCTACTACATGATGCAGGATGCCTATCGCCCCCTCATGGCGGCTCCCAAGACGGATCATTACAATACTTGCAATGCGGCGGGTGAGTCCGAGGCTCTGACGCTTCCGGTTCACGTGCTGGACGATACGGATTCCTTGAAGGGGAAGAACTGGTCTGTGAAGGTCACGGCCTATGGAGATGATCTTTCGGTGGTCAAGACCCAGACCTTTGAAGGGCGCGGCTCTGTTGGCACCGTGGGCAAGGCAGGCGATTTTTCCCTCTCCGCCGAGCAGACGGATCATACCCCGCTGACCATAACCTTTGATCTGTACGCGGACGGCAAGTACGTCAACCGCACCTTTGTGTACTTCAACTATGAGTATGAGCCGGGTTGCCTGTTCTATCTGCCCCGCACTTCCCTGACGTACTCCGTAAGCGGCAATACCGTCACGGTCAAGAACACGGGGGCGCTTCCCGCTCTGGGCGTGGAGCTTCTGACATCCGATACCTCCGGGCTCGTGACCTCGGATAACTTCTTCTTCCTGGATGCAGGGGAGACTGTGACCATAACCGTCAATGACGGGAGTCTGGTCGAGGGCGTTTCCTGCTTCAACCTCCAAAATACCGCCGACAAGGTGGCTCCCACCATCCCGGAGGGGCTCAAGGTCAGCGACGTGACCTTCGACGGCGCGACCCTTTCCTGGACTCCTTCTAAGGACGAGGGCGGTCTGTTCGGCTACAACGTCACCCTCTCGGATGCATCGGGTAAGGCCTTGTCCTACTTCGCACAGGACTGTGAAAGCTCCTTGACTCTGACGGGACTTGCTGAGGTCACTCAATACACCTTTACGGTGGAGGCCGTGGATAACAACGGCAACAAATCCGGCGTATCCGCCGCCAAGAGCTTCACCACTCTGCCCGACCGCAGTCGTCCTGCTCTGCGTACCGCCGCCTTCGGAGACGATCATACCATTGTCTTGACCTTCAGCACGTCTATGGACAAGACCCGCGCCGAGGACCCCGCCTACTATATGCTCAACAACGGTGCTACAATTACGTCTGCGTCCCTGTCTCCCGATGGTCTCACCGTAAACCTTGCCTGTGAGGGCATCGATACGGTCAAGACCTACACCGTGGGTGTCATCGGCCTGACCGACACCAAGCATTCAAAGAACAGCATCGGCTTTGCTTCGGCCACGGTGGAGAGAGATCTCTACCTTTCGGTGGACTTTGAGGTAGACGGAAACGGAAGCACCTATGCGGGCGGAGCAATTTCGGGGCTTCTGGAAAAGATCTCGGGTGAGCCCTCCTTTACCGAAAAGGGACAAAGCGGATATGCTCTTGCGCCCGGTGCGGGCATCCGGCTCAGAGATGTTCCTTTCACCTTCGGTGAGGGCAAGACCATCACCATGTGGATAAACGGAAAGGCCTCCTCGGGCTTCAACGTCCTACTGGCCAAGGGTCCCAAAACGGCAGGCCACTTCGAGTTCTATACCCGAGACGGTCAACTCTGGCTTTACGCTCCCGAGATCGGGGATACCAGCCTGGGCTTCGATCTCAACAGTCTTGGCAGCGGTTGGCATCAGCTGGCCTTCGTATGGAAGGATAAGCGCATTACGGTCTACGCCGACGGAAATCCGGTAGGCGGCTGCGCCGCCAACGCACGGATCAAGGAAACCGTGGAGGCGATGTCCTTCGGTGCGCTGACCGACGGAAGCTTGGTCTTTGGCGGCACGCTGGACACGGTACGGCTGTATGAACGTGCCCTGACCCCCGACGAGCTGGCTTCGGACGGAAGCGCGGGTGCTTACGCAGAGGTCTCGGGCAACGACAAGGGAAAAGCCATCAAGACCGATTTTGGTTTTTCAAGCGGGACTACCGTAAATCTTTGGTTCAACACCGACAGCATCCCGGCGGACACCTTTGCCATCCTGCTGGCAAAAGGAACCAAATCCACCAACCGACATTGGGAGCTGTACACCGAGAAAGGCAATCTTCGGTTTTACGCTCCCGGAGCCAACGGCGGCAATCCCATCGGACTCAATATCGACCTTCGCTCCTATCTGGGCGGGTGGCGTATGCTGACTGTGATCCACGCGGAAGACAAGTTTGAGATCTACATGGACGGCGTACATCTGCATTCGGTTCCGGCGGCCTTTGCGCTGGACGAAGGAAGCGACACTCTCTTTTACGGTCGGCTCGTGGAGGGCGGCTTCGACTTCTCCGGCAAGATCGCCGAGGTCGAGCTCTTGAGCGAGGTTCTGACGAATCAAGCCATTCAGGAACGCTACGAGGCGAGACTGGTTCAAACCGAGGACAACGCCACGGGCGGTATCAAAGTGGAGCAGAGCCTCATCACCCTCCTGCCCGGCCAAACGGCTCCTTTGGGCATCAAGGCTCTGGGCAGCACCGAAATGCAGTTGACTGCTGTGGGTGACGCTGCTTCCCTTGCAGACGGTGTCCTGTCCGCCCATACGGTGGGTGAGACGTTGATCTACGCTGTTTCCGAGGACGGAAAATACATTGGCGGCGCAGTGGTGCTGGTGGTGGAATCGCTTCCCGAGGACACCACTGAGCCCGACACCGATGAGTCCGCAGAGCCCGATACCGCCCCCACAGACACCAAGCCTGCGGAATCCTCACCCGATGCCGAAGCCCCCACCGAGCCTGTCGGCATTAACCCGTCCAAGCAGAAGGGATGCAAGTCCACACTGGGTACTTCCCTGACTCTCCTCTTGACTCTGTGCGGCGGATGGATGATCCTGTTCAAAAAGCACGAAAGCTGACATAACGAAATGCGGGGGCGAAGCCATCGCCCCCTGAAAGGAAATCTTATGAAATTTTATACCGTTTATAAGGACCCTCGCCCTATCCGTCTGTCCGAGACCACGCGGCAGTTCGCCTTTGATTCGCTGGAGAATCACGCCTACGGTCTGGAGGCTATGAAGACCCCTGCCGTTACCATGGATCATATCGAGGGCTTTGCCGATCTCCCTCTTTTGGAAAAGGAGAGGCTCTACCTCCGTGAGATCGTCGAAAAGTGCCCCATCCGTCTGATCCAAGGGGAGCGCATCTGCGGCGCGGCCACCCTGGGTCTGGCCATCCATCACGTCATTCCCGCCACCTATGGCGGCAGTCCCGTCTTCTCTTCCATCAGCCCTCTGACTATGCAGTTCTCCCACATACTGGATGAGGG
>JAGBAS010000001.1 GCA_017938885.1 Clostridia bacterium | reverse complement strand
TCTCCCTTTTCGCCTTTTTCACCGGGAATACCCTGGATACCTTGCTCGCCTTGGATTCCCTGCTCACCTTGGTCTCCCTTATCTCCCTTTTCGCCTTTTTCACCGGGAATACCCTGGATACCTTGCTCACCCTGAATTCCTTGCTCTCCTTTTTCACCCGGGATGCCCTGGGGGCCATCACAGCCTGACAGTACACAAGTACATACGCAGAGCACACACAGGAGCAATGCCACCAAACGCAGGCTCAATCTCTCGTTCTTCATTGCATTTCAACCTCCAATTCACTCTGTTAGTTATAAATTAACTAAGTCAAGGAGATTATAGCATATATTCAACTATAAGTCAAGCATTTAAGTTAATTTTGCTATAATTACTCCATCATAAAAGAAAAAGGAGGTAGCCCATGAAAATCGGACAAACCATCCGTAACGCCCGCGAGGATATGGACTTGACACAGCAGGATGTGGCCGAGCGCATTCCCATGAATCAATCCAACTACTCCAAAATCGAGCGAGACCTACAGGAACCAAATCTGTTACAGCTCAAACGCATTGTAGAGATACTGAATCTGGACGTACATGAATTGCTCGGTCTCCAAGCCTCCCGAGACAATCCGGATCTGCGATTCGCCAAAGAGATCAAAACGCTGTACCGAAAATATTACAAATAAATCTTTCGGTTTTCTCCGCTCTTGACAATTCTATGTAATTCGTATATAATAGGTAGCATCGAGAGTCCGGCACACCAGCCCGGCACTCCGTATGTATACGAAAGGTCTTACCATGACAAATCTCCTCATCAAGCTCTTCATCAAATCCCCCCGCGACACCGGCTCCCCCGCCGTGCGCCGCGCCTACGGCACTCTGGCCTCTACGGTGGGAATCATCCTGAACCTCCTGCTGGCCGCAGGAAAATTCACCGTGGGCTTCCTCTTTGGTGCCATCTCGGTGCAGGCCGACGCGGTGAACAATCTCTCCGACGCGGGGAGCCAGATCATCTCCCTCATCACCTTCAAGGTGGCCGCCAAGCCCGCCGACAAGGAGCATCCCTTCGGGCACGCCCGCATTGAGTACGTCTCCTCCATGATCGTCTCCTTCCTCATTCTGCTCATCGGCTGGGAGCTGCTTTCGGGCTCGGTGGACAAGATGCTCCACCCCACCGAAACCGTGTTCAGCTGGATTTCCATTGGCGTTTTGGGGATTTCGGTATTGGTCAAGCTCTGGCTGTGCGTATTCAACCGCAAGATCGCCAAAAGGATCGACTCCTCGGTCATGCGCGCCACCGCCGCCGATTCCCTGTCGGATGCAGGAGCCACCTTCGCGGTGCTGGCCGCCACCCTCGTTTACAAGTTCACAGGCTTTGACCCCGATGCTTACATGGGTATTCTGGTGGCTCTGCTCATTCTCTGGGCAGGCATCAAGATCTTGAACGATACCAAAAATTCCATCCTGGGTGAGCGTCCCGCCGACGAGACGGTGGAGCAGATCAAGGCCCTTGTAGCCGAATTTGAGGAGCAAGGTGCCCTTGGCATCCACGATCTGGTGGTGCACGACTACGGCCCCGGGCGGGTTATGGCCTCCCTCCACGTGGAGGTGGACGGGGACGCCGACATCTACGCCTCCCACGACATGGCCGATCTCATTGAACGCCGTCTGCGGGTGGAGTGCGGTATCGATGCTACGGTGCACATGGATCCCGTGGCCATCCGCGATCCCCGCGTCCATCGGCTGAAGGCCTACGCCGAGGGCATCGTCCGGGAGGTGGACGACCGCCTCTTGATCCACGATTTCCGCATCGTTCCCGGGGAGAGCCACACCAACCTCATCTTCGACATCGCCGCCCCCTTTGAGCTGTCTTTGACCGATGCTGACCTGCGGAGTCGGGTGGCCGACACCATTCACGAGCGGGACGGGCATCTGTTCGCCGTCATTACGGTGGATCGGGTATAAGCTTTCACACAAAACAGAAGCTTTACCCACATATGCGTAATGGAATCGCGCTTTTTGCGTGATAGTAGGTGAACCCCCTTCATAACGAAAGGAGAAAATCTTATGCAAGAGCTTCTTGACTCTCTGACCGATCCCTTATGGGGGCTCCTTCAGTTCTTTCCATTCCTTTTATCGGTTGCCGCTTACGTGTTTCAGGGCTTGTACCTGACCTCCCTGTGCCGCGCATCGGGACGGGGCTCGGTGTGGATGGCGTGGGTACCCTTCGCCAATCTGTACCTGCTGGGACTCATGGCCGACGTCTACACCGACACCTACTTTCCCACGGGTATCCCCGGCGACCCCGAGGACGCCTCCCCCTCCGCCCTCCGCCGTCGGATGCTGGGCTTTTCCATCGTCTCCCATACCAGCGGTGCGATTGCGGCGGCGGCTCTGGCGGTATTCGCCATAACAGGGATCGCGGGCTTCTTCCTGCTGCTGTTCTCCTGGGGTGAGGCTGCCAACGACCCGGACGTTCAGGAGCTTGTGGACGTATTCAGGGTCAGCCTTCCCATTTTCCTGGTTGCGGGTGCTGTCTGGGTAGTGTTCGAGATCCTCTATCTGGTGGCTTTCTGTAAGAGCCACTACCGCGTCTGCGCGTTGATCGGTATGCCCATGCCCGCTTTGTGGACGCTTTTGGGCATTGTGATCCCCCTCGTCCCCGCCATTCTGCTCTTTGTCCGCTCCCGTGACAGAGTCAAGTTGACCGCGCGCTTCTATCCTTACGCTGAGGAAAACGCCCCCAACTCAGACAGCGATGCGGAGCCCCCGCCTCCCGCTGAGCCGCCCCTGCCCGAGCTGTATCCGCTGTAACCGCAAAATAAAAAAGCCAAGATCGAATCAGAACGATGGATCTTGGCTTTTTTGGTTGTCTGGGTTCGGGCAGTCCCTCCATCTGTTTGAATGGACTCACCCTGGTTATCATACGACGGGATCGTGCTTGAAGAGGTGCAGTCTTCTTTCACTTGTGACCCCGAGGGTATTGAGATAGGAATGATTGTGGGAGAAGATCAGATATTTCCGACCGGGATCACGGCGGGTATACTGGAACTTCATGCGGCCCATGGAGCGGCGAATATACTTTTCAAAGGTTTTGACCGAAATGTCGTTCTTGGCAATGACCATGGGGCAGGCAAAGGACCAACGCCACAAGAGGCGGCGGAACCATCCGGCCCGTACCATCAGGTAACGGGGCGTTCGAACAGCAGAAAGCATTTCGGCTACGGCCTTCTGGAAGAGCATCTGCTCGTCTCGGGAGCAATCGGCCAGGTACAGGCAATAGCCCTTGGTTTCCCGCAGGGGCTGCATCACCAGAACAGCCTCGTCGCTGATCTCACCGATCACCTTCAAGGTCTTAAAGAGAGCCCGGCACAGCGTGCGGATGGACCGGCTTGGGATGGCGTGTGAAACAACCAAGGGGGCCATGTAAATCAGGAAAACGATTCCCCAGATACAGCCCAGTGCCAGCAGTACATCCAACAATACCAAGGCCACCATGACCAAAGGAAGAATCATAGAGCCTTTGATGATGTAGTACAGGATCGTATAGAAGAAAAAGACGAACAGAAATACGGCCGATGAAACGATGGCGATCGCCAAAAGCAAGAGAAAAGTGTTGAAGGGGGTAAAGACCGGAACTTTTGCGGCCGCAGGCACCCGTACCTCAGCAATGGGCGAGGTATCTTCCCGGGTGACGGTTTTCCACAGATCCCGAAGCGCGGTACGGGAGGAGGAACGGCGCAACATATCGTTGTTGATCTCGTTCAGACGGTCTTCGGAAGAAAGCTCCCCGATCCGCAGACGATTGATCCCGTTTTCCAGATCGCCGGTCTTCTCGTCAGGACCCATGTAGCACTCGAATCGGTGGGACATGGATCGGTACTCCCCTGCCAGGCCGCCCGAAAGCTCTGCCGTCAGACGCGAGGCGAGGCGCAGATTGATATTTTGCTGGGTGGAGTAAGCGTGCTCCACCGTCACGAGATGCCAGATATGAGCCACCTTCTCGGGGGTTTGCCGATCCGCATGGATCACGCGTCCGCGCACGTGGTTCAGAGCCACCTCGCTGCCGCGGAAGGAAGCCAGGATCAAGGTATTGACAAAGGAATCGTCCCAGCCGTGACCCAGGGAATCCGCCGAGCCGATCAGCACACGGATATACCCGTCGCGAAACAGCGTCGAAACCCCTTGAATTAAAAGAGCAGTCTCGCTGTATGCAAAGAAGCCATACTGTGTGAGCCCAATGGGCTTCACCGTCAATTTCTGAGGTTCCAGACCGCACTTCTGAACCAGAACGTGCTCAACCGAGCAGGGCAGAACAGCCAGCCCCTCAGCCAGACAGCCAATGGGCAACAGGGGGCAACTATGGCGCAGGGTGTCGAAGACCGTGGGCATACCTACCAGTGTCGGTGCCTGATCCTGTCCGAAAAGTGCCAGATCCTCCTTGTGCAGGGGATCCGTGAGGATGATCTCCCGGAGCTGTTCCCCCTGGCTTTGTCCCTCGGAAACCGTAATGGCCGAAATACTGCCCAGCTTTCCCACCGAGGACGTCAGGGTATTCCGCAGCTTATGGGTCATGTACAGATGGATCCGATCATCCTCCAGGACCCGATGCTCAGCGAACACCTTCTTGAGCTGTTCCTTTTCACCGTCACGCAGGATGGTCTGACTCTCCAGCAGGAAATTCATGGCGTGCTGGGCGTTTTCCAACGTCGCGGGACGGAATTCCTTTTTCCCGGTCAGCCCCTTGTATACCTTGACATTGACGTTCTGCCCGTATTCGTGCAGCAGCTCCAGAAGTGCCACAATGGACTGATGATGGGATATAAGATAATCGAATTTGCGGCGGAACAGGCGGGAGAGGCGATGGTTCAGCTCACCCATGAAGGGGAGCGTCAGAGCCTCCGCCACGGCCTCGTCGGCGCGGGTACGGTAGCCCCGCATTCCCTCGGTCTCCGCCTCCGTGGGGTAATTGAAATACACGTAGTCCTGATGCGGGCAAAGAATACCGCTCTTGACCAGCTCGGGCACGGGGATCTCCTCAGTCACCTCGCCGCACAGGCCAACGTAATGATCCCATTCGTCGCTATGCAGGTCGTAGGGAGCGTATGCCGTCATGGTCACAACGCGGACCTCACCGCCCAACACGCCGATAAAGCTCTCCAGGGCATCGGTATAGCGGGGAGGGAGATGATGCGGCTCGTCCAAAAGGACGGTGCGAACGCCGCGCTCCTGCACAAGACGGATGATATCGGTATCCCCCAAGCCGACGGTCTTTCCGCCGTCGGACGCATCTCCCTTCTTGACGAGGGAATAGAGGGTTTCATAGGTTGCAGAGGTCAAAAGCGACGGCTGCATCAAATCCGAGGAAAGGTAGGTCTCCCGCTCCGCCGCATGACTGTCGGGGAGGAAATGACGGGTGAAGCCTTCGAACCATTGCAGGCGCGACGTTTCCGTAGTGGAGAGGATCAGGCACGGGTCTCCGATCCGACGGAGCAACTCCAGGCCGATCACGATCTTTCCGCTTCCGGGAGGAGTTACGATATGCAGACGGTTCTCATCCAGCCGATCCTCTAACCTGTGAAGCAGATTGCGCTGATAATCTCGAAAGCTCCCCCGAAACGTAATATTTGCAAAACTTTTTTCCATAATACAAGCAGCTCCTCAATATGTTCTGTCATAGGTTTGCATTCTCTTTAATTATAGCATATTTTTTTGGATTTGTAAATAGCATTTCAAAAAGATTCGCGTTTTTTCGATGGAAGAACAAAATCATTCTTTATGTATAAAGCATATTGACAGATGGCACAATATATGGTATAATGCAAAAGGGGATCGGATCCCCCAATGAATCGTAGGATCGGAGGATAACATCATGAATAAGTACGCCGGCACGCAAACCGAGAAGAACCTGGAGGCCGCCTTTGCAGGTGAGTCCCAGGCACGCAACAAGTACACCTATTTTGCATCGGTCGCCAAGAAGGAGGGCTACGAGCAGATTTCGGCTCTCTTCCTGAAGACTGCCGAGAACGAGAAGGAGCACGCCAAGATGTGGTTCAAGGAGCTGGGAGGCCTGGGCGACACCGCCGCCAACCTGCTGGCCGCCGCTGAGGGCGAGAACTACGAGTGGACCGATATGTACGACGGCTTCGCCAAGACCGCCGAGGAGGAGGGTTTTACCGCCCTGGCCGCCAAGTTCCGTATGGTCGCCGCCATTGAGAAGTCCCACGAGGAGCGTTACCGCGCCCTGCTCGCCAACGTAGAGACCGCCGCCGTCTTTGAAAAGAGCGAGGTTAAGGTCTGGGAATGCCGCAACTGCGGTCACCTGGTGGTTGGCACCAAGGCCCCCAAGGTCTGTCCTACCTGCGCTCATCCCCAGGCGTATTTCGAGGTTCACGCCGAGAATTATTGATCTCCGCGTGCAAATGGATAGAAAGAGAGAGCGTTTCCCACTATCGGGAAGCGCTCTCTTTTGGTATACTATGGTATCGGGTCAGACTTCATCCGAATCGGAGCTTTCCGAAGCCTGCTGTACTTGCGCAGCGAGCATCATGTCCTTGACCTTCATGAGTCGCGTGGTATTGCCGCGCTCATTCTCCTCCAGCTTCATCTTGATGGTCTTGATGGTCTCGAGGTAGCGGGGCATCATGATATACTCCAGAGCATTGACACGGCGGCGGGTCTTTTCGATCTCCTCGGCCAGCATCTGAGCGGTCTTTTCCATCTCGGCCAGGCGGACGAGATCCTCCAGAATGGAGTTCAGCTCTCGGGCGGCGGCGTCCAGCTCGCCCGAGGTAAAGGCCATACCGTAGTTGTAGCCGTCGGCACCGCCCTCCGAAAGCACCTGAAGAGAGAACACGGGAACCGTCACGCTCATGACGTTCTTGTAGGTGACATCCAGCTTCCCTTCCTTCTTGGGCAGGATCAGAGCCTCCTTGAGCATCTGGGGGCTGACCGTAGCCGAGGCGATACTGAAGCTGCCGTGCACCTTCGCAAGAGACGCCTCCACCCGCTCGCGGAGCTCCTTATTCTCGCGGACGACCTCAAGGAATTTCTTCATCAGCTCGTCGCGCTTATCCTTCAGGAGCTTGTGGCCGCGACGGGCGGTGATATAGCGCGCCTGTACCTTTTTGAGCTCCATTCTGGTGGGATTCACTCTAAGTTCTGCCATGGTTCTGTCCTTTCGTGGGGGTGGGAGAACGAGGGGCCCTGCCCCTGTCCCCCGCTTAAGACCCCTTTTGAAAACCTCCTCGCTGCGCTCGGGGCAAATTCGCCTGCGGCGAAGTTTGCGAGGGGTCTTAAGAATCTCCGAAAACTTTCAAATAGGGGATATACGGGTTATTTCTCGATAAGCTTGATGCTCTTGATGTACATGGTGTCACCCACCTCGGACTGATCGAAGAAGTCGAGGCGGAGAGCGTTGACGGTACCCTTCCAGTAGGATAGGGCGGTGAGATCAATGGTCATGGTGTGGTACTCGCCATCCTTGGTGAGCCCCTTCTTGAGGCCGCACTGTTCGGTAGGATCGGTCACGTCGCCGATCATGAAGAACCACTGTAGCATGGTAGCCTTGGAGGAGGTATCCTTGGGGCACTTGTAGGTGATCTCCAGAGTCTTGTAATCCTCGGCCTTGAGGACGGGGATGGACTGGGACATACTCAGCCAGAACTGGGCATCACTGCCGGTCACCACAGCCTTGAGGGCGGCCTCGGCCTCATCGTAGGAGACGGAAGCACCGTTCAGGCCGGTTACCGCGGCCAGGGTGCCCTTGACCGAGAAGTCCAGATCGGTGTAATCCACCTCGAAGGTATCGGGCAGGCGGTAGAAGCCCCGGGCGGGATCGTCGGTGACGACCACCTTGATCTTGCAGGTCTTGCCCTTCAGGGTCAGGGTGACCTCGGTCTCCCCCACCTTCATGGCGGTGACAATACCCTTATCGCTGACGGTAATGATGCTCTCGTCGTAGCCCGTGAAGGTCACGGTATCGGTCTGGCTGTCGGACACGTAGTACTCGGTAAAGGAGCCGTCGCCCCACTTCATCTGAGCGCGAAGCTGGGGCTTGTAGAGGGAACGCTCACCCAGATAGATGGTGTAGGTCTCATGAACGGGAACCAGCTCCAAAGCTTGGGCGGCGGAGCCATCTTGCTTCTCCTCGGTTACGGTGATATGGAACAGGAAAACCAAATCCTGATACCACACCTCAACGGCGGTGGTACCCACACCCTTGATCTCCACCTTCCAGGTGTCGTTATTCACGGTACACACACTCTCGTCATAAACCTTAAAGGAAACGCCGTCGGTGCCCCTTTTGATCATGCTCTGCTCAAAGTAGGTATCGAACTGATCGAGGCGGAGGGTAAAGGCGCTGCTGCCCAGGTGGGCAACGTAGACGTCCTGCTCGGGGCGGATCATGGCCACGTAGCGGTCGGCCTTGGAAAGGGGCTCAACGCTCACAAATGGCTCGTTGAGGCAGGGCTTGGCGCATTCGGCGCTCAGGTCGTTGCCGTTCGACAGGGTCATGCTGATGGGCTGGACGCGGGTGTTCCAGGTACCCCAGCCCTCGCCGTGGGCGTAGATGACGCGGAGCTTATCGGCGTCCTCGGAGAGCTTGATGTGGCCGTTTCGGCGAGAGGAGAGACCCGCGTTATGCAGGTGGGTCAGGGTACCCTCGCGGACGGCGTCTACCAGCTCGAAGCGCAGACCGTCGTTGGACTCAAAGAAGGCCAGGTAGCTGGAAGGCCCCATGCGGGAGCCGGTAGCCACGCCAACGAACTTGCCCCACTCCTCCACATACTTGACGTCCAGGGAGTCGGTGCTCTTCTGGACGGCGGTGCCGTGATGCTGAAGGGTGGCGGGCCAGTTCTCATTGGTAGCGTCAGCGGTGGCCACCATGGTATACTCGCCCGAGGGGGCGGCGTTGGTATAGTAGATATACAGCGTGCCGTTCAGCTCCACGAAGGAGGGCTCACCCATACCGAACTTATGGTAGGCTTCGTCGTAGTAGAAGATGGGCTGAGGCTCGTAGCCGCCCCAACCGCTGCCGTTCCACTTCTCGAAGGGGCCGTCGGGGTTTTGGGAACGGGCCACGAAGACGTTGTTGCAGGCGCCCGTCTCATTGAGGGTGGAGGTGTAGCCCAGGTAGTAGTAGCCGCCAAAGTAGACCACGCCGGGGTCACAGTTGGAGAAGTGATCCATGGAGCCCTTGGTGGGGGTCAGGACGATCTTCTCGTTGGTCCAGGTCTCGCCGCCGTCGGAGGAATGACGGTAGGCGATCCAGTCCCACTCGCCGTTGACGCCGGGGCAAGCGAAGTAGGCGTCCACAGAGCCGTCGTCATTGTAGAGGTACGTCACACCGTAACGGTAGCCCCAATCATCTCCGGGGACGTCGGGGAGCTGATAGATATCGTAGCCCAGCCCCGTCACCGACACGTCGGGGACCTTGGTGGGATCGGGCTTGACGGTCTCGATGCGGTTGGCCTCAAAGTAGTCGGTGGTGACCTCCTCACCGGGCTCGCTCTCGGCAGGCTCGCTCTCGGCAGGCTCGCTATCGGGATCGGTGCCATCGGGCTCGGTGGGCGCGGCGGTGGCGGAGGGATCGTCGGTGGTCACGGGATCATTCTCACCGGTACAGCCCATGAACAAGGCAGTGAGCAGCAGGAGAATCAGACCCAGAAGCAAATACTTTTTCATGATCGTTTTCCTTTCGATGCATCGTTTTAGGGACGGTCATATCTCACAGAGAGCATCAGCTCTTGGTAGGCCAGTATTTATCCACCAGCTCGGGCTTGATACGCTTCATCTCGGAGCGGGGCAGGATGGAGAGCAGCTCCCAGCCCAGGTCCAGGGTCTCCTCGATGGAACGGTCCTCGTTAAAGCCCTGATTGATATATCTCTCCTCAAAGGCGTCGGCGAACTTGGCGTACAGGCGATCCATGGGGGTCAGAGCGGCCTCGCCCAGCACCACCATCAGCTCCTTAGCCTCCTTACCTCTTGCGTAGGAGGAGAAGAGCTGGTTCATGGTGCCCGCGTGGTCCTCACGGGTCTTGCCCGCACCGATACCCTTATCCTTCAGACGGGACAGAGAGGGCAGGACGTCCACGGGAGGCATATAGCCCTTGCGGTACATCTCGCGGGAGAGGATGATCTGGCCCTCGGTGATGTAGCCGGTCAGGTCGGGGATGGGGTGGGTCTTGTCGTCCTCGGGCATGGAGAGGATGGGGATCATGGTGATGGAGCCCTCGGAGCCCATCTTACGGCCCGCCCGCTCGTACATGGTGGCCAGGTCGGTGTAGAGGTAACCGGGATAGCCGCGGCGGCCGGGGACCTCCTTACGGGCGGCGGAAACCTCACGCAGAGCCTCGGCGTAGTTGGTGATGTCGGTCAGAATGACCAGCACGTGCATATCGCACTCAAAGGCCAGGTACTCAGCGGCGGTCAGGGCCATACGGGGGGTGGAGATACGCTCGATGGCGGCGTCGGAGGCCAGGTTGATGAAGAGGACGGTACGGTCGATGGCACCCGTCTTCTTGAAGTCGGAGATGAAGAAGTCGGCCTCCTCGAAGGTGATACCGATGGCGGCGAAGACCACGGCGAACTTGGAGTCGGAGCCGCGAACCTTAGCCTGTCTCGCAATCTGGGCGGCCAGGTTTGCGTGGGGCAGACCCGAGCCCGAGAAGATGGGGAGCTTCTGGCCGCGGACCAGGGTATTCAGTCCGTCGATGGTGGAGACGCCCGTCTGGATGAACTCGGAGGGGTAGTAGCGGGCGGCGGGGTTAATGGGAGTACCGTTGATGTCCAGAGACTTGTCGGGAATGATGGGTGCGCCCTCGTCGATGGGCTCGCCCATACCGTTGAACACGCGGCCCAGCATATGCTCGGAGACGGGAAGCTCCACGCCGTGGCCGGTGAAGCGCACCTTGGACTCGGCCAGGTTCAGGCCTGCCGAGGACTCAAAGAGCTGTACCAGCACGTTGCGGCCGTTGACCTCCAAAACGCGGCAGCGGCGAACCTCGCCGTTGGGGAGCTGGATCTCGCCCAGCTCGTCGTACTTGACGCCCTCCACCTGCTTGACCAGCATGAGGGGGCCTGCGACTTCTTCTATGGTCTTATATTCACGAATCATGTTTCAATCCTCCATCAGAGAGCCTTGGCATCCTGAACCAGGCGGTTCAGCTGCTCGGTCATCTCGGAAGTGATCTTCTCTGCCTCGGTCTTGTAATCGGCGTAGGGAACCGCCTTGAAGCGGCCGATGCGCTCGCGGACGGGCAGTTCGGAAAGCTTATCAATGTTGGCACCCTCGGCGATGGCACGACGAGCCTTGTCCTCAAAGGTAAAGACCAGCCCCATCATGCAGTACTGCTTATCCAGGGCGGTGTAACAGTCCTCGTCCTCAAAGGCGTTCTGCTGGAGGAAGTCCTCGCGGATGGAGCGGGCGGACTCCAGGGTCAGTCTGTCCTCAGCGGAGAGGGCATCCACACCCACCAGCTTGACGATCTCATTCAGCGAATCCTCCAGCTGGAGGGTCTTGAGGCAACGGCCGGTGTACTCCATCCACTTGGGGGACACGTGCTCGGCGAACCAGGGCTCCAGGCGGTCGCGGTAGAGGGAGTAGGAATTGAGCCAGTTGATGGCGGGGAAGTGGCGGCGGTAAGCCAGGGAGGAGTCCAGACCCCAGAAGACCTTGACGATACGCAGGGTGGCCTGGGTCACGGGCTCGGAGATATCACCGCCCTGGGGGGACACGGCACCGATGGCGGACAGGGCGCCCATACGGCCGTCGGAGCCCAGGCAGACCACCTGGCCCGCGCGCTCGTAGAACTGGGCGAGACGGGAGGTGAGGTAAGCGGGATAACCCTCCTCACCGGGCATCTCCTCCAGACGTCCCGACATCTCGCGGAGAGCCTCGGCCCAACGGGAGGTGGAGTCGGCAATGACGGCTACCGAGTAGCCCATGTCGCGGTAGTACTCGGCGATGGTGATACCCGTATAGATGGAGGCCTCACGGGCGGCCACGGGCATATCCGAGGTGTTGGCGATGAGCACGGTGCGCTCCATCAGGGACTTGCCCGTGCGGGGGTCGGTCAGCTCGGGGAACTCGCGGAGCACGTCGGTCATCTCGTTGCCGCGCTCGCCGCAGCCGATGTAGACCACCAGGTCCACGTCGCTCCACTTGGCCAGCTGGTGCTGGACCACGGTCTTACCCGAGCCGAAGGGACCGGGCACGCAGGCGGTACCGCCCTTGGCGATGGGGAACAGGGCGTCGATGGGACGCTGACCCGTAATCATGGGCTCGGCGGGGGGGAGCTTCTGCTTGTAGGGACGGGACACGCGGACAGGCCACTTCTGGGTGAGCATGATGTCCTCGATGGAGCCGTCCTCCAGCTTGAGCTTACCGATGCGGTCGGTAACGCGGAAGTCACCGGTATACAGCTCCATGATCTTGCCCTTCTTACCGGGAGGGCACATGATCTTATGGGTGATGACCTCGGACTCCTGCACCGTACCGTACACGTCGCCTGCGGTGACGGTGTCACCGTAGCCCAGAGCCGCCTCGAAGTGCCAGAGCTTGTCGCGGTTCAGGGCGGGCTCGTCGATGCCCTTGATGATGTTGGAGCCATACTTCTCCCGCATGGCCTCCAGGGGACGCTGGATACCGTCGTAAATGGAGGTCAAGAGACCGGGACCCAGCTCCACCGACAGGGGGGCGCCCGTAGACACCACCTTATCGCCGCGGCCCAGGCCGGCGGTCTCCTCGTAGACCTCGATGGAGGCGCGGTCGCCGTGCATCTCGATGATCTCGCCGATCAGGCGGGCCTCACCCACGCGCACTACGTCGAACATATTGGCGTTCCGCATCCCCTCGGCGATGACCAGGGGGCCGGATACCTTCAGAATTTTTCCTTCTACCATATGGCAAATTCTCCTTGTTGGAAGTCCGCGAGGCACCTCGCATGACGTCCAATTATTTCATGTCGCCGGCCATTCGCCGGTTCTTTCTCTCGACAATAACACTTTTGAAAGTTTTTGGGATTCCAAAGACCTTTTTCCAAAAAGGTCTTTGGCCGCCGGAGGCCGTACTCCCGTTCTTACTCCTTAAACAGGATATCCGCGCCCACAGCCCGCTCCACGGCGGACTTGATGGCGGCCATGCCCGAGCCGTCGGAGCCGGCTCTGCCGGGGATGGAGATGACGGCGGGGAGGGGCATATCCTTGTAGCGTGCAATATCCTCCGTCAGCACCTTGGCGTAGTTCTCCACCATGAAGATGATGGCGTAGGTTTCGTCCTTAGCCAGTCGGTGCAGAATCTTCGCGGCGGTCTCGGGGTCGGGGGCCTCGTGCACCGAGAATCCGATGGCCATGAAGCCCATAACGCTGTCCCGCTCGCCGATAATACCGATCTTATACATAACTCACCCGTATCCTTTCCCGAATGACCGCCGAATCCAGCTCGGCATCCTTGGCGGCCAGTACGATGCGGATATTCTTGACCGAGACCTCACAGCCGATCAGGTAACCGCCCACAACGGGGGCACCGAAGGGAACGCGGGCTCCCTCTCGAACCAGCTCCATGTACAGGTCGTCGCAGGCCTTCTCCACAGCCGACAGAGGACGGGGATCCCCCTCCACGCGGGCAAGGCGGTAGTAGGCCGTGGGGGACAGAGCCTCGAAGAGTCCCGTCTCTCCCTTCTCGCAGGCATCCGAGAAGAACTTAGCATCCAGCGTACCGCCCTCCAGCAGTGCCTCGCGGAGGAAGTCCTCCCCCACGCTCCCCATGTTCATGCGGAGAATGCGGATGGCGGTGAGGATATTGGTCAGGTCGATCTTGGCCTTCATCCAGCCCATGAGAGTCTCGTCACCCGTAGCGCGGGCGGCGGCCAGCATATCGGCGTAGCAGGCGTTGTCCAGCACCGTGTCGATGCGGCGGGGGTCTCCTGTTCTGTCGTAGGCGTCGCGGGCGGCGGGGATGGCGGCGGCCATGGCGGGGGGCAGGGTCTCGAAGTTCCCTTCCCGTACCAGCGCCTCCACCCGATCGGCGGGCACCGTACCGAAATCAAAGAGCATCCCCTCGGCGGAAATGCCGCGGATACCGCACTTGATGGCGGCCTTGAGGTTGTTGCAATCGTAGGGGTAACGAAGGTACCGGAACAGGGCAGGATCGGGGACTGCCCGCTCTGCCTCGTCGAAGGCCTCCTTCAGAACCGACAGGAGCATAGCCTCCCGTGCCGCTGAGACGGCCTCCCCGGCGGGGGGCGCGCCGTCGGCGGTCTCGGGGAGCTTGAGACCGTACTCGGCCAGGCGATCCATGACCTCAGCGGAGGTGCGCGCCTCGATCAGAAGCTCCATCCGCTCCCGTCCCACGATGCGGTTTTCCAGGGAACGGATGCGCGCCGAGGCGTACATATATTCGGTGGGTTGTAATTTCTTCATGTCGTAACTCCCTTATGGGATTTTCACTGCGGCGTCAGTTCGCATCCCCGAAAAGGATGCGGCTGACCTTCGCCTCGGTCTCGCGGCGGTTCTCGGCCATGAGCATGGCGAGGGAGCAGTTGGTCTCCACGGGGCCGCAACGCAACACCAGACCGCCGTCGATGGGGGCGGTCTCGGCAGCCAGGCGGAGCTTGGCATGAGCCTGCTCGGGGAGCTTGGCACCGTAGCCCGTGCGGAAGGCGGGCAGCAGGGCTTCCCCGTAGGTATCGCGGTCGCGGCTGTTGAGTAGGACCTCGTAGGCGGCGGGAGCAATGTCCTCGCCGTAGAGGCGCATACTCTCCTCCTCGCCCGAAAGCTGATTCCTCAGTGCTGAGCGAAGCATCTTCTGGAGAAGATCCAGGTATTGCTCGGAGCTCAGATTCTTGATCTGTTTCTCGGCCATGGCGTAGGCCTCGTCCAGGAGGGCGGCGCGGGCCTCCAGGAGGGCGTTGCGCTTGGCCATGGCGGCCGAGGAGCGGGCGCGGATGATGAGGGACTGACACTCGCGGTCATTTTCCTCCCGCAGCTTCTCCAGCTCGGCCTCGGTGGCGGCGGCGTACTTCTCCTTGACGGCGGCGCATTCAGCCTCGGCCCGATCCAGGATCACCCTGGCATCGGCCTCGGCGTCGGCAATGATCTTGCCGGTCACTTTTTCCAGTCCGGTCATGGTACTTTCCTTTCCTTCTGTTTCAAAGCGGGTCGGATGTTACCGATCAGGCGTTGAAGGGAGAGAAGAAGACCAGCAGCAGGGTGACCAGCAGGGCGAAGATGGCGTAGGTCTCCACCAGAGCGGAGGAGGTGATGGCCTTACCCGACTCGGCAGGGCGCTTGGACAGCAGATTGATACCGGCGGCAGACACGCGGCCCTGACGGACGGCGGAGAAGTAACCGGACAGAGCGATGGGCAGGGAGGCCATGAGGTAGTAGGCGCCTGCGTTGATGGGCAGAGAAGTCAGATGCTCGGGGTTACCGAACAGACCCAGCATTGCCAGCATCAGGAATGCGGCGACCAGACCGTAGACACCCTGGGTCATAGGCAGAGCCTGGAGAGCCAGCGCCTTACCGAACAGGGAGGGGTTCTCGGAGATCAGACCGGTGGCAGACTCGCCCACGATGCCGACACCCTTGGCAGAGCCCATACAGGGGAGAGCAACGGCCAGAGCGGCACCCAGCAGAGCCAGGTTGGTGCCGGAGAAGATGTTTTTCAGAACGGTGGCGACGGTATCACCGGCGGTGGGAGCCTCGGGGGCATCGGGGGTACCCTGAATGGGGGCGTCGTTCACGGGAGGCTGGGGCTCACCGGTCACGTCCTCGGCAAAGGCACAGAGGGTGAAGCAGGACAGAACGGCCAGCAGGGTCAGAGCCAGGACGGCGATCTTCTTGAGGTTTTTCATGGTAGGTAAACTCCTTTTATTCAATGTTTAAGAATACGGTATCAGCGAGTCTTGGCAGACTCAAGGGTTTCGGAGGCATCGGGGGTATCCGCCTCCACGGTGGAATACTCGTTGGAGGGCTCGGCGGGCATAAAGCCCACGCCGCCGTCCTCAAAGAACTTGCCGAAGAATTCCAGGTACTGGAGCCGGCTGGTGTGGACGAAGGAGCCCAGCAGGTTGATGGCGATGTTCAGCACGTGGCCGATCAGCAGAACCACCACCAAAAGGACGAAGCCCACGGGTGTAGGGCCGCCCATGGTGGCCAAGAGATTGAACACCTGCGCCATGACGGCGGCGGCCAGACCCAACGCCAGAATACGGCAGTAAGAGAGCAGGTCGGAGGCGTAGTTGATGAGGTCGTACAGCCCCTTGAAGCCCATGAGGATGCGCATGACGGGGTTCTTCTGGGCGCGGCCATAGGTGGCGATAATCATCAGAGCCCCCACACCCAGGATGATCCAGCCCACGGTGGGATTGACGAAAATCAGTCCCAGACCTGCAAAAAGGATCCAGTAGGAGCCGATGTCGAAGATGGCGGCGAAGACCTCGCCCTGCTTACAGAGCAGAACGAACTTGACGGCCATGCCTGCGATGAGATGGACGGCACCCATCGCCAGCGAGATCACCAGGAAGGCCATGGGGTTATCCAGCGGGTTGAGGGAGACAGGCTCTCCGCCCAGGGTGATAACCAGGCCGTTGAAGATGGGATACGCCTCCTTGGCCGCCTCGGCAGACTCGAAGCCGCCAAAGCCCGTCATCAGGGCGTAGGGCAGATCGCCGAACCAGCCGCCAAAAATGAAGCCGCAGACGGTACAGGCGATGCCGCAGTAGGCGAACATATTCAGCATCCTCGTCATGGAGGGCTTCATATGCAAAAGCTTGGGTGCCAGGAAGCCGATCAGCACCAGGAGCGCGCCGTAGCCCACGTCGGCGAACATGAGACCGAAAATGAGGAAGTAGAAGATACTCATGACCGTCGTGGGGTCGAAGGTACCGTACTTGGGGTAGGAGTACATCCCCACCACCCACTCGAAGTTGGCGGAGAAGGGGTTGTTCTTCAACAGGATGGGCGGCTCCTCGCCGGGGGCGGGCTCCTCCATACCAAAGGCGCAGGGGAGCTTATCCAGAGCGGCGGACACCCGGGCTTCCCGCTCGGCGGGCACCCAGGCCTCCAGCACCACGCATTGCTCGGTGGCGGCCAGCTTCTGCTTCTGGCGGGCGGCGGTAAGGGCGGTCATTTCCAGGTCGAAGAGCACCTGCACGTCGGGCAGACGCTCGGACAGAGCCCGCAAACGGTCTGTGCAGATTTGCATTTCGTTATCCAGGCGATCCAGCTCCTTGAGGCAGAGCGTTCTCTGCTCGGCGGCGGGGACATTCCTTTCGGCAGGAAGCCCCTTGAAGCTCACCCGCAGGAAGCCCAGCCCCGCCAGGGCGCGGGCTGTCGCGTCGGCATCCTCCTTCATGGTGAGCACCGAGACGTACAAGGCGTCGTCGTCGCGGCTGACCTCCTCCACGCCGGCGTGCAGATCGGCAAGGGCCTCATCAGCGGTTGAAATCAGGGTCTTGGGGGGCAGGGTGCCCAGCCAGACCTCGCAGAGGGCGGTTCCCTCCCCCGTCAAGGGCTGCTTGTATTCCAGCCAGGGGGTCAGGGAGCGGAAGAGCGCTTCCAGGCGGTTATACTCATTGCGGGCGGCAACCCTGCGCTCCGAGAGGGACAGCACCTCGGCCACAGTTTCCCGCGCCCCGTCGAAACGGCCCGACGCACGGAATTCCTCGGTGGTGACCGCTACGGGCTTTTGGTTCCAGGGCTTCGCCTTGACCGTGTAGGCGTCCAACAGGGGGAGCGCGGCGGTGACGTCGGCTACCCTACGCTCAGCCTCGGCGCGGGCAGTGTCGCAGTCGTACCGCAGAAGCGTCCCGCCGTCGGGCAGATCCCCCAGAGGCACCGAGGACAGCTCGGCACACCGCAGTCGCATGAGGCGGCGCACCAGCCTGTCCGCGTCCCGCTCGGGGGCCAGCACGGTCAGCTTTTTCATGACACATACGGACATAAATCAATAGATCCTTTCTCTGTTCCGAATCCCGTGGGGACTCAGATATCGGTGAGCTCCCACTCAATGTGCTTGACAGCCTCCCGCATTCTTCCCCGGGCGGCGGTGCGCATGGTATCCATATCGGCATCGGCCTCCTCGCGGCTTTGCAGAATGAGGGCCACGGCTCGCTCGCGCACGGCGTCCAGACGGGCGTCCAGCTCCTCGGCGGCGGCATCCAGCGTCGCGGCTTGCTCCTCAGAGCAGGTCTTCTCACAGGCCTCTACACGAGCGCGGGCTTCATCCTCGGCGCGGGCTCGGATGGCATTCGCCTCAGCCTCGGCGGAAAGCACCTTCGAAATGGCTTCTTTGGACAAGAAATCCACCTTCCTTTCGTCAAAAACGTTCATTTGAACCTTTGAACCGAGCAAATGAGCGTTCCCGAAATTATTTACTTTACTATTATATCACATTTCATCCTGCATTTCAATAGTTTTCCGGATTTTTTCCATGTTTTTGCATATTGAGAAAAAGGCCGCCATTCCCCGCCTTCCCTCTTGACAAATTTACCAATTCTCAGTATAATATAGATAACCATATTCAGCAAAGCGAGGTACGTCACCATGCTCTATACCAACAATTGCCCCCGCCCCGAATTTCCCCGCCCCCAGTTCGACCGAGGCGACCAAAGCTGGCTCAACCTCAACGGCCCCTGGGAGTACCAAACCGACCGCGGCCTGTCCGGTGAGCAGAGAGGATTTCAGAACGGCGCGCCCTTTACCGAGACCATCACCGTCCCCTTCTGCCGCGAGAGCGAGCTGTCGGGCATTGGCGACAAGGATTTCTGCGAGGGCGTGTGGTACCGCAAGACCTTGACCCTCCCCGCAGGGTGGGATGCCAAGGCGGGCAAGCGTATCCTATTCCATATCGGTGCCTGCGACTACTACACCAAGGTGTGGGTCAACGGGCAATATATGGGCGACCATATCGGCGGCTACGTAGCCTTCTCCTTTGATATCACCAAGGCACTGCGCGAGGGCGAGAACACCATCACTGTGGGTGTCACCGACCACCTCCGCACGGGCACTCAGCCCGGCGGCAAGCAGTCCACCCTCTACCATTCCTACGGCTGCTCCTACACCCGCACCACGGGCATCTGGCAGACCACCTGGCTGGAGTGCGTGCCCAACGATTATATCGCTACCACCAAGTACTACCCCGACATTGAGAGAAAGAAGCTGGTCATTGAGGCCTTTGTGACGGGCGGCGAGGGCATGACCCTGACCGCCAAGGCCTCCTTCAGCGGCAAGGAGCAGGGTATCGGCACTGCTGTGGTTCACGGCGGCAAGGCTGTCGTGGAGGTCGCGCTGGACGAGCTCCATCTCTGGGAGGTGGGTAACGGCCGCCTGTACGATCTCACCCTGGCCATGGGCGAGGACTCGGTTCAGTCCTACTTCGGTATGCGTAAGATCGAGTGCCGCGATGGCTTCTTCTACCTCAACGGCAAGGCCGTGTTCCAGCGGCTGGTGCTGGATCAGGGCTTCTATCCCGACGGTATCTACACCGCCTCCGCCCTCTCCGAGCTGGAGGCCGATATCGACCGCTCCCTGGCCATGGGCTTCAACGGCGCGCGGCTCCACCAGAAGGTCTTCGAGCCCCTGTTCCTGTCTCTCTGCGATAAGAAGGGATATATCGTCTGGGGCGAGCACGCCAACTGGTGCCTGGATATCTCCCGCGAGACCGCTTACCAGAATTTCCTTCCCGAGTGGTGCGAGATCATCGCCCGTGACTTCAATCATCCCGCCATCATTGGCTGGTGTCCCCTCAACGAGACCCAGATCAATCAGAATCCCCACTTCGTGCGCTTCCTGGCTGCCGTCACCCGCCAGTACGACACCACCCGTATGTACATCGACGCATCGGGCTGGTGCCACATCGAGGGGCTGACCGACATCATGGATCTCCACGACTACGAGCAGGATCCCGCCACCTTCGAAAAGAAGCTGGCTCCCCTGGCCGAGGGCGGCACCTACAACGTCCACTGGCTCGGCGGCCCCGAGCACGCCATGCACGCCTATCCCACCTTCGTATCCGAGTATGGCGGCATCCGCTGGGCTCCCGCCGAGGATGCGGGCTGGGGCTACGGCCAGGCTCCCATGTCCGAGGAGGAGTTCATCTCCCGCTTCAAAGGGCTCACCGAAGCCATTCTGTTCCATCCCAAGATGGGTGCGCTGTGCTACACCCAGCTCACCGACGTGGAGCAGGAGGTCAACGGCCTGTACACCTATGACCGTAAACCGAAATTCGACCCCGCGATCATGCACGCCGTGCTGACCCAAAAGGCGGCAATTGAGGAATGATCGCGATCCCCCACACATGATCCGATGCGCGGTATGACGGCTTGGCCCCGGAGCCAACCGCCGTACCGCGCTTGCTTTGCAAAAAATTTCGTCCAATTTAGATTCACTTTACAAACCCATGGTATAGTAACGCAGAATGGGCGCACCCTGCACGCGGGGCGCGTCAAGGAGGTTTCCATGTTCCGATTCTACTATACCATCGTCATGCGCATCCATTCCATCATATGGTTCGTTCCCAAGATGCGCAAGTACGCCAAGCACCCCGAAAAGTATTCCGAGGAGGACTGCCACGAGCTGTGTAAGGTCATGATCGCCAAGGTGGCCAAGACCGCCCGCACCACGACCTCTTACTACGGCCGCGAGAATCTTCCCGCAGACGGCGGCTACATCATGTTCTCCAACCACCAGGGTAAATACGATGCGCTGGGGATCATGTGGGGGCATCCCAAGCCCTGCCGCGTGCTCATGAACGCCAAGCGCTCCAGAATGCCCATCGCCAACGAGTACGTCTCCCTGGTTCGCGGAAAACGCATCGACCACGAAAACATCCGCGCCGCCGTGCGTTGCATCAACGAGATCGGCGAGGAGGTCAGAGAGGGCAAGATCTATCTCATCTTCCCCGAGGGCGGCTACCGCAAAAACCAGGATAACGTCCTGAACCCCTTCCGCAGCGGCTGTATCCGCTCCGCCCTGAAATCCGAACGTCCCATTGTTCCCGTAGCCATCATTGATTCCTTCAAGCCCTTCGGCATCAAGGGACTGAAGCCCGTCCATACCCAGGTGCACTATCTCCCCCCCATCCCCTACGAGGAATACGCCCACATGACCCCCGCCGCCATTGCCGCCCTGCTCCAGGAGCGCATTGCCGCCCACATGGAATCCGTGCTGGGGTATTCCGTGCAGTCCCCCCAAAAAGAATCCCGGGCCTGACCGCATGGTCCCCGTCCCCGAGCCATCGGGGACTTTTTTGATGGGATGAACCGAAAAAAAGCCAAACCGCCCCTTTACAAGAGACCCGTTCTGTGCTATAATAGTTCCGATGCTGCGGGGAAGCGGGTGACATTCCCGCACGAGCCCGTCGCCGTGTCGCGCTTACCCTCCAAGGAGGGTACAAGGTCAGGTCTCATCCCTGCCGCAAGGGAGAAGGGGTCATTGGTCGCCGAATGAGTGACCGAGAAGGCCGACTTGACCGCGCCCAGTCGAAACACCCGCGCATCAGAGCCTTCCGTTCAGGCTGCGAGTGCCGGCCGCCGGGAAATACGGCAGGAAGGAAATCAACTCAAAGGAGACAGAAAGTATGAACAAAGCAACCGCAAGCAAGTGGCTGTCGTTCATCCTTTGCCTCGCGCTGATTGCGGCTATCGCGCTGACGGCTACAGGATGTACCCAAGCCGAAACCCCCAAAACCGACGGAATGACCGCCGCCCCTACGGCTGACGGCACGGCCGCCGAGACCCCCGACCCCAATCCCCCCACGGTCAAGGGCGAGGGCGCAACCGTTTTCTACTTCAACGTGGTAGACAAGGACGGAAACGAGACGAAATTCGAGATCCATACCGACAAGACCATCGTGGGCGAGGCTCTTCTGGAGCTGGGACTCATTGAGGGCGAGGCGGGACCTTACGGGCTGTATGTCAAAAAGGTCAACGGCATCACGGCGGATTACGATACCGACGGCACCTACTGGGCCTTTTACGAGGGAGACGACTACGGCATGACGGGCGTTGATCTCACCGAGATCACGGCGGGCGCGACCTACGCCTTTAAGGTGTCCAAGTGAGCACCAATGCAGAGCGCACCGGGCAGGCAAAGCGGAGCAACCGTCGAAAAAAGGCCCTGCTGACCGTCTTTGAAATCGCTGTGTTCGGGATGCTGGGAGCCCTTATGATGGTCTCCGATATTCTCCTGAACGTCATTCCCAACGTCCACCTCGTAGGCGTCATGATCGTGGTACTGACTGTGGTCTACCGCCAAAAGGCCCTGTTTCCCATCTACGTCTACGTCTTTCTCATCGGACTCTTCGAGGGCGCGGGACTGTGGGCAACCTACTGCTACGTGTGGGTCATCCTCTGGGGCATGGTCATGCTGCTGCCCCGAAAGATGCCCCGATGGCTGGCACCTGTGGCGTATGCTCTTGTCTGCGGCATCCACGGCTTTGCTTTTGGTTTTCTGCTCATCCCTTACCAGATGGTCTTCATGAGCTTCACCTTGAAGCAGGCTCTCGTCTGGTGGCAGTTTGGGTTCCCCCTCGCAGACGTTCCCCACGGGATCGGGAATCTGGTGGGAAGCACCCTGATCGTTCCCTTGGTAACTCTCTTCCGCAAGCTGGATCGCAGAATACGGAATTGACAAAAGAATCCCCCTGTGAGTAGCCAAAGCGCTACCTACAGGGGGATTTTGAATGCGGGTCTACGCTTCCAACAGCAGGGCTCCCTCGGCGGGGATCGTCATGGTCTCGCCGCCTCGGACGGTGCCTGCGGGGGCAAGGTCGCGGCTCTCGTCCAACACAGAGAGTCTCCATTCTCCCTCGGGAACGGTGAGCACGGTCTCACCGCCGAGGTTGAAGAGCAGGACGGCGCGCGCAGATGCGTCGGCGTTGCCGGCAGCCAGAGCGTATACGGTATCGCTGATGCGTCCATCCGATTCCGCACCCTCCACGGGGTACTGATACCCCAGCTCATAGAGCCGACCGAAGCCGAAGAAAGCATAGTAGGCCTTGAAGGGGGTACGGGTGAGGGGGTTGAACATACCGCCGTAGGAGGATTCGAGGGTGGCGTCGTAGTACATGAGCAGATCCACCGAGGTATGTTGCAGGGCCACCATCATGGAGCCGATATGGGCGGCGTCCGAAAGCATCCCCCGACGGTGAATACCGGGATTCCATTCGTTGAGGATGCTCTCGGCTTCGGTAAAGCCGAATTTGTCCAGCATACCTCGGGCGTAAGCGGCGAAGGCGACGTTCTCGTTGATGCCTGCATAGGAGTGCCAGGAGAAGAAGTCCAGGGGGGCTTTATGCCCGTCGGTGGTGATGTGGGTCAGGAACTTCTCGAAAAATTCCACGAAATAATCGAATCGGGGCGATACGTTGGCGTGGGAGGCCACCTCAGTGTTGAGCACCGAGTAGAATCCACAGGAGGCGTAGCCGCCGATCTTCAGGTGGGGAAAACACCCCTTGAGATGGTTGGCGGTGATTTCATAAAAGGTGAAGAACTCCTCCATAGTTCCCTTCCACATGGGGTTCTCAGCGGCTACCGGCTCATTGTCGGGCTCGTTCCAGATCTCCCAGTACTCAATGCCCAGGCGGTAGCCGTTCGCCCACCCTTCGTTGTAGTGGCGGATGATATGCTCGCAGATAACCGCCCACTTGTGGGGATCCGACGGAGGAATGGAGCGGCGGGGGCCGATGGAGGGGTGGTAATTCTCGATGGTACAGCCCAGCCGGTAGAAGGGCTTGACCCCTGCGGTGTCCAGCTCCCGCAGAAGATGATCCGTAAAGCCAAACTCATAATTGGAGGGATCGGTGGGGTCGGCGTGGAACAGGGGAAAGATATTGGCCACGTCCACGAAGATACCGCCTCCCAGCAGTCCGCCCGTGTCGTGGAGACGGGCGTAAGGAATATGCGCCTCGGTAAGGTAATGGAAGGTGTCGCAGAACGTCCAGAACATGGGGGCGTTGTTGACAGCGTGCATGGGCTTGATCGTACCTATGGGGGAATTGAAGTTGATTTTCATCAGGCACTCCTGTCTTTCTTTGAATTTTAAATTTGGGTTTATCGAAGAGATACAAGATACGGAGATACAAAGATACAAGATATAGAACGGCTGTTGCCGTAAGGTTATTTCGTATCTTGTATCTTTGTATCTTGTAACTTGTATCTCACCGAAAAACCCCAATTTACAGCACTCGCTCAATCGCCTCCGCTTCCGCCTCGGCCAGCCTTTGCAGGCACTCGTCATTCGACAGAAACGCCGCGTCCTCGGGGTTGGTGTGGAAGCCGTGCTCAATGATAAAGGCGGTGGGACAGCCGTAGGCGGCGGAATGGCGGAGAACGCCGTAGTAGTTGACCGTAGGCTGATCGGGATACGAGCGAGTCTTGACCCCTCTGTCGGTCGTATTCATGGTCTGCACCACGGCGGCATTCAGTGCACGGGCGATTTCAGCGTTGCGCGCCTCGACGCGGCTATCCTCAGAAAGAGAATAGTATACCTCCGAGCCACGAACGGCATGATAGGCTTCCTTAGAGGTAGCCGAGCCGGGGGCGTTGGAATGGAGAGACAGGAACAGGACGGCGCGGCTGTCCCCCGCCAGCTTGCCCCGCTCCTCCAGAGAGGGGTCGTCCTCGATGCGGTTGCGGGTGAGCAGGACCGTAAAGCCCCGCGCCTCCAGCTCTGCCTTAAGCCTTGCGGCCAGCTTGAAATTCTGGGTGCCCTCGTAGGTGTCCTCCAGAATGGGGTAGGGGTTGCCGAACTGACCGTGACCGGCGTCCAAAACAATGATACCTCTTGACATAACGGCCTCCTTGGGGTATAATATAGGTACATTATACCGAATATCGCGGGAATTGTCAAGATGCTTTCACAGAGAATTCCCCATTCTGCGAAAGGAGCCCCCATGCCCTACCTGCACACCCCCATAGAAGCCTTATCGGGCGTAGGCCCCACCCGTAAGGCCGCCTACAACAAAATGGGGGTCTATACCGTGGAGGACCTCCTCTGCCACTTCCCCCGCGCCTACGAGCACCGAGGGGATATCCGCGCCCTGGCAGAGTCCCGTGACGACGCCTACAAGACGGGGAAAGCCCGCATGGCCACCCTTTTGACGGTCTCCACCGAGCCTCGGGTCAGCCGCGTCAAGGGGCGCATGACGGTCTTGAAATTCCGCGCCTTCGACGAGAGCGGCACCTGTGACATTACCTTTTTTAACCAGGAATTCCTGCGTAACACCTTCACCGTGGGAGGCGTATTCCGCTTCTACGGACGGGTGGAGTCTGTGGGCAAGGATCGTTACGCCATGACCGCCCCCGCCTATGAGCCCTTCGTGGAAAGCCGTCCCCTGCCTCCCCTCTACGCTGTCTACCCCTTGACCGAGGGTATCTCCAACAAGATGATTTCGGAGCATATCCGCCAGAGCCTCGCCGCCACCTCTCTGGTGGAGGATCCCCTCCCCGAGTCGGTCCGCGCCGCCGAGGGGCTGTGTACCCTGGGCTATGCCCTCCGCGAAATTCACGCCCCTTCCGATTTCGGGAGCCTCCACACCGCCAAACGCCGCCTGGCCTTCGACGAATTCTTCCGCTTTGCTCTGGGGCTGGGGACGGCGGGACGCACCGCCGGAGTCAAGGGCGCACCCGTCTGTCGGGTCAGTGATGGCGTCATGCAGGATTTTCTGAACGCCCTGCCCTACGCCTTGACGGGAGCCCAGACGAGAGCCCTCTCCGACCTCCGCCGCGACCTGGCCTCGGACACTGCCATGAACCGCATGATCGTGGGTGACGTGGGCTGCGGTAAGACAGTCTGCGCCGCCGCCGCCATGTACGTTGCGGTGAAATCCGGCAGACAGGCCGCCCTCATGGCTCCCACAGGGATCCTGGCCGCCCAGCACGCCGCCGATCTGCTTCCCCTTTTCGAGAGGCTGGGCATACGCGGTGCCCTCCTGACGGGTCACACCCCCGCCGCTCAGAAAAGAAAAATCTACGCCGCCCTCGCGTCAAGTGATCCTGCACAGCGGCTGGACGTGGTCATCGGTACCCAGGCTCTCCTGTCCGAGGGGGTAGCCTTCGCCGCGCCGGGTCTGGTAGTCACCGATGAACAGCACCGCTTTGGGGTGAATCAGCGGGCGACCCTGTCCGAAAAGAATCGAAACGCTCACCTGCTGGTCATGTCCGCCACCCCCATCCCCCGCACCCTGGCTCTGGTCATGTACGGCGACCTGGAGGTCTCCCGCATCGACGAAATGCCCCCCGGGCGTCAGCGGGTAGACACCTTCGTGGTGGACGAGAGCTACCGCGCCCGCCTGAACGCCTTCATCCGTAAAAACGTAGAAGCGGGGGGACAGGTCTACGTGGTCTGCCCCGCCGTGGAGGAGGCCGAGGAGGACGAGGATACCGCCCTGATTCCCATCTCCGCCGACTTCGGAGGCGAGCAGACCGCCATGGCCCTGGTCAAGCGGGAGCCCGATCTCCCCATGAAGGCCGCCGTGCAGTACGCCGCCGAGCTGCAAGAGAGATTACCCGACCTGAAGATCGCCTTCGTCCACGGTAAGATGAAGCCCGCCGAGAAGGACAAGGTCATGACCGCCTTTGCAGGGGGGGACATACAAGTCCTGGTCTCCACCACGGTCATTGAGGTGGGGGTCAACGTACCCAACGCTTGCCTGATGCTGGTGGAGAACGCCGAGCGGTTCGGCCTCTCCCAGCTTCACCAGCTCCGAGGCCGCGTGGGGCGCGGGACCCGCAAATCCTACTGCGTCCTCATCCGGAACGGCGGCGGCGAGACCGCCCGTGCCCGCCTGGAGGTCATGCGCACCACCTACGACGGCTACGCCATCGCCGAAAAGGATCTGGCCCAACGCGGCCCCGGTGACTTCCTGGCCCCCGCGGACGGAGCGGGCATCCGCCAGAGCGGCGGCTTCCGCCTGGCCGAGAACTGCTCGGATACCGAGCTCATGAACCATGCGTTTCAGCACGCGCGAGAGATGCTGGCCGACGATCCCGAGCTGGCGGGGTATCCCGAGCTGCGGCGGACGGTGGAGCAGATGTACGCGCGGAGCGGGAATATTTTGAATTGAATCATGTCATAATGAAAAGCAGGACGCCTTGAAATGAGGTGTCCTGTTTTTTACTTTACAGACTATTCAAATAGTTATCGACATCAGAGCGGTCAAGTCTTGCATACGAGAGGAACAAATCCATATCGTCTGCTTTTTCCATTTTGAATGTGGTATCTCCAACAGAAGAAAACCAGGGCTGGCGATATGTGAAATATACATTTCCTTCTTTAACACTGAATTGAACGGCTTTGGTAGTAAATTCAGCCAAATTCGGAAGATCAAAACGAATGGCCAAGGAGTGAATCCCGGGAGTCAACGGAATGATGGAAAAGGGCTCGGCAACAATACCGCTCTCCCGTCCATCAACGATCAGGTATGGAACATAGCGAACATTACTGATTTCTCCAACTCCGCCATTAGGTTTAGGACCGAAATAATCACCAACGCGGTTTACGTGTACGATCAAATTACCGGTACCGATCTTTTCAGCAATTTGTGCGTTACGAAGTTCCTGTCTCAACGTAGGCAGTTGGCTTTCTAAAGCGGATATTTCTTTTTCCACTTCGGGAATACGAGGATTCTTGAAGCGGATCTTATTCATCTTCTCACGGTTTTCGTCAATTTGTTGCTGATATTGTTTCTGGGTCGCGTCATATTCTGCGTCAACTGCTTTTTGAGCTTTTGAACGTAAGACACACATGACGATCAACAGAACAACGCCAAGAACGAAAAAGATCCATTCCACGAAAAATCCGAGGGCAATAGCGATAACGCCAATGATAATGCCGATCGTATATCCTGCGGAAACGGATGACTTGGCAGTTGTTTTTTTCAAGTTTTCATAATGCTCGATGTTTTTTTGCATCTCGGCCGTTTGCGATTTCAATGGAGCATCTAATTGTTGGAGTTCCTGCTTCAATTGACGAATCTTTTCGTTCTTTTCTTGAAGATCAGCGCGGATTTCGGATGTGCTTCTCATGGCGGGTTCCTTTCTTAATGATGTTCTTTAGAATAACACCGCATGGTGTTTTTACTATATTATAACACCGCACGGCGTCATTGTCAACCCCTTTTCAACATTTTTTGCTATAATATTTATGAATTACCATGATAGGAGGCCACCCATGTCCGTATACCGACGCGTCCGCGATCTGCGGGAGGATCACGACAAGACCCAGCGGGATATTGCCCACGTCCTGAATATGCAGCTCACGGTCTACCAGCGGTACGAGCGGGGCGAGCGGGAGCTTCCTCTGTGGGCGGCCATCAAGTTAGCGGAGTATTACCATGTGTCGCTGGACTATCTGGTAGGGCTGTCCGACAAAAGCGAAAGAGACTGAAACGGGTATCGTGTGACGGTGCCTGTTTTTTTGTTGCCATGAGACTTGACAGATGCGTTTTTTTCGTGTACAATAAAGGGGCGGGATTTTTCCTGTTCATATATTGAACTTCCTCATAGAAAGAGAAACCACCATGAAAATCCTCACCATCGGCGACGTAGTCGGTCGCCGCGCCATCGAATACCTTTCGGGCAAGCTCCGCCGTATCGCCTCCTCCCTGGGGGCGGACCTTGTGATCTGCAACGGGGAGAACGCCTCCGAGATCCACGGCCTTTCCCTGCGGGACGCCGAGGCTCTTTTGGACTGCGGTGTAGACCTCATCACCCTGGGCAACCACGCCTTCGGAAGCCGGGATATCTACGGCTTCCTGGACGACAACACCGACCGCATCATCCGCCCCGCCAACTACCCCGCCGCCTGCCCCGGCGTGGGCTACACCACGGTAGAGGTCAGCGGTCTCCACATCCTCTGCATGAATCTGTCGGGTACGGCCTTCATGGATCCCCTTGACAACCCCTTCACGGTAGTGGACCGCATCCTCGACCGCGAGAAGGGGGCCTACGATATCGCCCTCCTGGACTTCCACGCCGAGGCCACCTCCGAGAAGCTGGCCATGGGCTGCCATCTGGACGGGCGGGTCAATATCGTTTTCGGCACCCACACCCACGTCCCCACCGCCGACACCCGCGTGCTGCCCAAGGGGACGGGTTACGTCACCGACCTGGGTATGACGGGCCCCGTAAACGGCATTCTGGGCACCGATGCCGAGGCTGTCCTCACAAAAATGCGCACCCATATGCCTACGCGGTTCACCGTGGCTGATGGGCCGATTGAGGCGCAAGGAGTGGTGTTTACGTTGGAGGACACCAAGCCCTATCGGTGCCTGAAGGTGGAGAGAGTGACGTTTTGAATGGAAAAAGGGCTACCGTTTTTGGGCGGTAGTCCTTTCTTTGTTCATTCTTCAGGTTATTCGTTCTCCTCGGCGTTGGGCATGAAAAGCTCCTTGGGATGTATGCCGAATTCCCGGCTAATCTTGATGACCACCCCTACATTCAACCGCGGGGGGATCTCTCCTCGCTCCAAGCGAGCCAAGGATCTCACACCGATACCGAGGCGAGCCGCCATTTCCCTGCGGGTAAGGCCTTCCCTCTCCCGCAAACACTTGACGTTTTCGCAAAACACCGCCTTTTCTTCCTGTACTGTCATACGGTCATTTCCCCTTTCGTGACGGCCTTATCCTGCCGTTCTGACTGTATGATAGCACAAACGGTCGGGGAAATCTACAAACAGAGTGTTATCACTTGAAAGAAAATTTTCGTTTTTCCGTCGTATTTTTGGTCACGAAAGCCTCTCCCGCATAAACGCCATGATCTTCTTCTCCTCCCTGGACACCTTCACCTGGGTCAGTCCCAGAAGATCTGCCACCTGCTGTTGGGTCATGTCACGGTAGTAGCGGAGCAGGATGATCTTCTTCCACATGGGCGGGAGCTGCTCGATGACCTGGGCCAGGGCGATGCGGTCCATCTGCCGCGCCATCTCGTCGGCGTCGGCGCGGTCGGGTATCACCGCCCCCAGCTCGGGGGAGTCCTCCCCAAAGGCGTTGTCGGACAGGGAAGACACGGGGGACATGGCCTCCAGCGCCATGGCGGCATCCTCCACACTCACCCCAACGGCGGCGGCCAGTTCGCTGACGGTGGCCTCCCTGCCCTCCTCGGCAGCGATCCGCGCCCGCTCCCGCATGAGGAGCATCCCCGTGTGGCGGGTGCCTCGGCTGACACGGATGAGACCGTCATCCCGCAGGTGTCGGCGAATCTCCCCCACGATGAGGGGGACGGCGTAGGTAGAAAAAGCTGTGCCTCGGGACGTATCAAAGCTGTGAATGGCCTTAATCATACCCAGGGTTCCGATCTGCATGAGATCCTCAAATTCGGTGCCTCGGTCGCGGAATTTCACCGCCACGGTGCGGACAAGACCCATGTTGTCCACCACCAGCTTCTCCATGGCGGTCTCGTCGCCGCTCTGAGCCAGGGCGATAAGAGAGATATTCTGGGCGAAGCGGGGATCGGGGTCGGGGGA
>JAGBAS010000111.1 GCA_017938885.1 Clostridia bacterium | reverse complement strand
TTTTCAAAAGTTTTTTCAACTTTTTTCGTGATTTTTTTCGGCACCGTTCTTCGAGGCGCTTGCCTCGTTGACAGCTTGCATATTATAGCACTTCCCCCTCCTTTTGTCAATAGCTTTTTTGAAAGTTTTTTCGGTTTGGAGTTTCGGGCAGTTCTGCACAAAAGAAGGGCAAGCCACTTGTGTAACTTGCCCAACAAATCTCAATTCTTGTCCCAAGCAGGGGAATGCTCGGGGTCTGTGACGCTCATTTTCCACGCCTTCAGCCCCTCCATGCGACAATCTGCGTTCTGAACCATGACGCCCACGCGCCCCGTGGGAGGTCTGTCCACCACGAAGGTCTGGACGAATTGATCATCAATATATAATTGAAGCACGTTCAGCCGCCACAGGAAGCGGAAGGTATGCGTCTCCCCCGCCGAGATCCCGCGGACACAGGCGGAGCCCTCGCCAATTTCGTCTATGACAGTCAAGGCGCATCCCGTTTCGTTCCACTTCATTTCCATGACGTTGGATCTGCGCTTGTAGGGATGCCCGATATCCAGCATGATGGCGCGGCCGCAATTCTCGCCGTCCTCCACCCAGAAGCCTACGCGGGCGGGGCGCCAGCAATGGGTCTTTCTTTCCTCCTTTATATAGGCGGGCGCGGAGGTGCAGGTCAGCTCCCCCTCCAGCACCAGTCCCTCGGCGGGATCCAGAGCAGGAGACAGGGCTGCCATGGCGGCCACGTCGCTGACCGTCGGCCCCAGAGGCGCCTTGGGACGGATGTGGAGTGAAGTCTCATCCCCGTCAAAGGCGGCGGGGCTCCAGACTGCCTCCTCCCCCTCGTTCAGGGTGTCGGGAGGCGCGTTGATCGAGCAGAGCGACCACGCCGGGGTGATCTCCTCCCCCTTCAGAGCCTCGTTCCCTTCCCACCAATGGAGACGGAGGTGCCCGTCACCGTCCACCTTGGCGCGGCGCAAAGGGATGAGCCACACGTCGTCCCGTCCACCCGCCATGACGGCATTGCTCACCAGCACCTCGTCACCCACGCGGCAGAAGGCGGCCAGATTCTCAATGAACACGCGGTTCATGCGGTCAAAGCCGCACAGACGGAAGGCCTCCGTGTCAGGGCGGTAAGGGCCTCGCGCGTCGTCAGCCACGAAGGTGTAGAGATTGTACCCGTAGCTCCCCGCGTAGCCCACGAAGCCGCCTATATAGTAGTAACGATCCCCGATTTTCTCCAGACCGCCGCCCTCCAGACAATTGATGGGCGGGATCTCACCCCACTCAATGGCGGGCGGAGGCAGGGGCGTCCAACGAATGCCGTCCTTGCTCTCTTGCAGGCCAAAGCAACCGCTCTCCCCCGCCTTGGGGGTAGCGACTATGGCACCGTAGTAGGTCTGATCCTCCTCATTATACAGGGCGTACATATGATCCCACCGACCGCCCTCGCAGTACCAGCGGCCGTCGGGGTGGTTTTCGTCCACGATCTCCCAATGGACCAGGTCATCCGAGACCGCGTACCGCATGGTGTCGTTGGGGGCGAAGGGATCGTCCTCGGTACGGGTGGAGCCGAAGTTCACACAGTACCGACCGTCGGCGGTCCGGTTGATGAACATCTTGAACAGCCCGCCCTCATAGGACAGCACCCGACCCATGCCCTTGAAGTGGACCCCGTCCTCTGACTCGGCCAGCCACATCCCCGTACCGCCGTCGGAAGGGCTGTTGTCCTTGTAGTGCATGGAGAGCATATAGAATTTGTGATCCTTTGGCTCGTACCACAGGGTGGGATCCCACATGGCGCCTTTTTCGGGACGGTAGAGCATGGTAAAGACTCCTTTCTATGGTGCAAATCGGGGTTTAGCAGGCTGTTGTTTCGTGCTGACCCATGGGTGTTGCCCTCTCACCCGCCTGCGGCGGGAGCTCCCCCAGAGGGGGAGCCTTTCGTGCCAAACTCCAAAAATCCCATTTCCCGACAAGTGTTTTCCGCTGTCCCAAGGCTCCCCCTCTGGGGGAGCTCCGCGCAGCGGTGAGAGGGCAAATATCGCGGACTAGGCACAAACCAACAGTTCGATAAACCCAAATGTAATTCTCTTTCTTACTTTTTACCACATCTCCCCCCATTTGTCAACCCCTCTCGCAAATTCCGCAAAAATTCTTCAAAAATCCGTAAAATCCTCTTTACAAATTTCAAAAACTGTGCTATACTATGTAAGGTCAAGGTCACGGAACGGCAGATGCGTTGGGTGAAGTTGTCAGAACCGAATACTTCCCTTTTTACGCGCGCCACGCTGTCCGCCCCTGATCCAGGCGGGCTTATTTTTTTGCCCGCACCCAAGCCGTCCCGAAGCGGGTCGCCGCTAATTATAGAATATGGAGGACAACACAAGCATGAAACTCATCTACGGCATCAAGGACAGACCGAGGTTCGGTCAGGTCATCGTCTTCGCCATCCAGCAGCTCCTGGCCATCATGGCCGCCACGCTGGTTGTTCCCGTCATCATCAACACCAGCGGCTCCATGCCCGAGGGTGCTCCCGCCATGAGCTCCGCCGCCGCCCTCTTCGGCGCGGGTATCGGTACCCTGATCTACCAGCTTTTCACCCGCTTCAAAAGTCCCGTATTCCTGGGCTCCTCCTTCGCCTTCATCGGCTCCATGTGCGCCGCCTTCGCAGGAGCCGTCTCCGCCCAGGCCGGTTATCTCGGTCTCATCATCGGCGCCGCCTTCGCGGGTCTTGTATACGTGCTGATTGCCGTCATCGTCAAGTTCGCCGGTGTCAAGTGGATCTCCAAGATCATGCCTGCCGTAGTCATCGGCCCCACTGTGGCCATCATCGGTCTGTCCCTGGCCGGGAACGCCATTGGTGATCTCCAGAAGGCTCCCGCAGGCGGCTCCACCTACGTCGCCATCATCTGCGGTCTGGTCACCCTGGCCGTCACCATGCTCTGCGCCACCTTCGGCAAGAAGATGATCCGTCTCATCCCCTTCATCATGGGCATCCTGGCCGGTTACG
The DNA here is from genome assembly GCA_017938885.1 of Clostridia bacterium. GTDB lineage: Bacteria > Bacillota > Clostridia > Oscillospirales > CAG-272 > CAMEON01. The sequence continues at coordinate 4,901 of JAGBAS010000111.1, read as the reverse complement.
CCGTTGCCGCCATCTTCACCGTGATCGGCAGCGTCGCCGGCATTGATGCACTCAAGGTCATCGACTTCGCCCCCATTACAGGCCTGTTCGCGACCATCACCATTGAGACATTCGTCTCCCTGCCCGACTTTACCTTCCTTGAAGCCATCCGAGGCATCAAGGACATCGACGGTGCCTTCATCGGTACCGTGTTCACCGCCTACGTCCCCGTAGCCGCCGTGGTCTTTGCTGAGCATCTAGCCGACCACAAGAATCTGTCCTCCATCATCGAGAAGGATCTGCTGGAGGATCCCGGTCTCCACAACACCCTGCTGGGTGACGGTGTGGGCTCCATCGCGGGCGCCATCTTCGGCGGCTGTCCCAACACCACCTATGGCGAGTCGGTCGGTTGCGTGGCTATCACGGGTAACGCCTCGGTCATCACCATCACCGTGACCGCCATCATGGCCATCGCCATCTCCTTCCTGTCCCCCTTCGTGGCCTTTGTGAACACCATTCCCTCCTGCGTCATGGGCGGTGTGTGCATGGCTCTCTACGGATTCATCGCCGTCTCGGGTCTGAAGATGATCCAGAAGGTGGATCTGGAGCAGAACCGCAATCTCTTCGTGGTATCCGTCATCCTCATTGCGGGCATCGGCGGTCTGTCGGTCTCCTTCGGCAAGGTCACGCTCACCACCATCGCCTGCGCGCTCATCCTGGGTATCCTGGCAAACCTCATGCTGGGGATCAAGGACAAGAAGAAGTCCGAATAAAAAGCCCGCACCGACGGGGATGGACATACGCTACAACCGCTCATTGCACCTCCCCCTGCCGAGGCAGGGGGATTTTCTTCGGGAGACATATTTTGCACAGTCTGCCGTCCGATAAAACAGGCGGGGCAGTCTTGCCCGCTTCGGCCTCTGCCGCATCCCGTATCCGGCGATCATTCCGGGCGTGATCCCGACGGTCATCCGCCCGTTGAAGAATCCATCCCCGCTTCTGCGGGGATTTTTTAAAGATATTGTAGAAAACCCCTTTACTTTTCGTCCGTTTTCCAGTATAATAATAAATGTACAAAAACACGCAAGGTAGCCGCCGTCAACATCCGCCCAACCTGTTCCGTCGGCATGGCCGCTCCCTTGCTCCGACCCACGTCCCCCATCAATGCGCCGCAGCTACGAGGGCGATTGTCCCCCCCAAAAAAAAACAAGCGAGATCGTATGGGCAGGAAACGGCTGCACCCTCGCCCGGCCAAGCTGAGAAAAATACATATCAGGAGATAGATTATGCTGAAAATTGAACGCGATTCGGTCATGAACCTGGACGGCGCCATCCGCGGTGCCCGCAACCCCATGAACAGCTGGGCAAAGTCCGACAGCTACTACGACAAAAACGGCAAATTCGTCCTCGGCCCCGTGGATGTCGACTTCGGCCACCGTCTGGCGGTGTCGGGGAGCGACCACAGAAAATTCCTCCGTCAGATCTTCGTAACGGTGGACATCACCGCCCCCCTGTACTGGTGGAAGGAATTCGACACCTACAAGGTGGGCACCGTGGCCAACTCCTGCTCCACCATGCACAAGATCCACGCCAAGGCCTTTGACCGCAACGACTTCTCCCACGACCGCCTGGACGAGGGGGGGCTGGCCCTCCTGGACGCCACCGTCGCCTACCTGGAGGCCGAGCGACAGAAGTTCCTGGCCGACAAGGAGAACCGCCAGCCCTGGCACAACATGATCCAGATGCTTCCCTCCTCCTACAACCAGATGCGCACCGTCACCCTCAACTACGAAAATCTCATCAACATCTACTACGCCCGCCGGAACCACAAGCTGGCCGAGTGGCATACCCTTTGCGATTGGATCCTGACTCTGCCTTGTGCGAAGGAGTGGATCTGTATCAAAGAATGATCCCCGCGGAGAAGTACAACTCCATTCTGTCCGTCCACATAGGGGTTATGGTTTTCTTCTTCGTCCTGCTTCTTCTGCTTGGCGGGATCATCACGGTCATCTTCATTCCTCAAATCAAGAGGAGCAAAAAGATAGCAAAGCATGAACGCATGGATACCGTCCTTTCACTCATGCTGGTTCTGTGCATCATAGCCGGAGCTCTGACCGCCATCGTGATCCATACCGTTCCCTATATACTGGACGTACGGGATAACGCTTACGTCACCTATGAAGGCGATTTCGCAGTAGAGAACAGAGATGACCTGCGGGCAGGATCCCAGCCGCTCCTCAGCTTCGGCGATGAAAAGCACCAGACCCAATTCAAGCTTAGGGATAACCGATATTTGATGGACGGATTTCACACCGGTATTGTTATCTATTCCCAACGCTCCCACGTCATTGTAGAATGGCAATGCGACACCTGTGAAGCAGGCAATCATAATTCCTTAACCGCATCCCCTTGATCCACATACACTGAAAGGAGAACCACCATGAAAAAGATCATCCTTCTCGGCGATTCCATCCGTCTGAGCTACCAGAACCGCGTCAGCGAGCTGCTGGGTTCCGACTTTGCGGTCTGGGGACCCGACGACAACGGCCGCTTTGCCTCCTACACCCTGCGGATGCTCTACGATTACCGCGAGCAGATGAAGGACGCTGACGTCATCCACTTCAACTGCGGTCTGTGGGATATGTGCGACCTCTTCGGCGACGGCCCCTTCACCCCCATAGATGTCTACGCGGAGCAGCTGACGCGGATCGCCAAGGTTCTGAAGACCTACGCCCCCGGCGGAGCTGTGATCTTCGCCACCACAACGCCCCCCTCCCCCCAAATGTGGGGCCACGATATAAACCGCGTCCGCGCCTACAACGCCGCCGCCATGGCCGCTCTGGAGCCTCTGGGGGTGCTGTTCAACGATCTCTTCACCCCCGTGGCTGAGGATATGGACCGCATGATCTCCGAGGATCTCCTCCACGCCTCCCCATTTGGTGTCGAGGTACTGGCAAGCCGCGTGGCCGATTGCATCAAAAAGAACACATAAAAATCGTTTTTTTGCAACTCGCCCATGAAATTTCAAGCAAATTTTGAAGTCATTTCCCCTGTTTGACCATTTTTTTGAAGAATTTTTGCAAAACCTATTGACAACTTCTTGCAAATGGTTTATAATAGGGTCAATCGTTTACACGACAGACTGCCCGTGACGATCTGCCACGGGCAGTACCTATTTCAACATCCATTCGGAGGTAACAGTTATGAACAGAGTGTTTAACTTTTCGGCAGGCCCCTCTATGCTCCCCGTCCCCGTACTCGAGAAGGCAGCGGCTGAGCTGGTCTGTTACGGCGAGTCCGGTATGTCGGTCATGGAGATGTCCCACCGATCTCCGGATTATGAGGCCATCATCCAGAAGACCCAGGCGGATCTTCGCAAGCTCATGAACATCCCCGACAACTACAAGGTGCTCTTCCTCCAGGGCGGTGCCTCCACCCAGTTCGCCTCCGTCCCGATCAACCTGATCGGCCGCACCGGCAAGGCTGACTACGTGGTCTCGGGCCAGTTCTCGGGCAAGGCCTTCAAGGAAGCTCAGAAGATGGGCTACGACGTGAGATGCATCGCCACCACCAAGGACGATAACTTCGACCATATCCCCACCATCACCGCAGACATGGTGCGCCCCGACGCCGCCTACGTCCACGTCTGCTACAACAACACCATCTACGGCACCAAGTTCGCAAATGTCCCCGACACCGGTGACGTGCCTCTGGTGGCCGATATGTCCTCCTGCATCCTCTCCGAGCCCGTGGACGTCACCAAGTTTGGCGTCATCTACGCCGGTGCCCAGAAGAACATGGCTCCCGCCGGCGTGACCGTGGTCATCGTCCGCGAGGATCTGCTGGATTACTGCGATCCCAAGGCTCCCACCATGCTGGAGTGGAAGACCATGGCCGACAACGACTCCATGTACAACACCCCTCCCTGCTACACCATCTACATGCTGGGTCTGGTGTGCGAGTACCTGCTGGAGCAGGGCGGTCTGGAGGCCATGAAGGAGAAGAACGTCAAGAAGGCCGCTCTCCTGTACGATTACCTGGACAGCCAGGACTACTACATCGCCCCCGTCAAGGCCGGCTCCCGCTCCATGATGAACGTCACCTTCGTCACCGGCAACCCCGATCTCGACAAGAAGTTCGCCTCCGAGGCCGCCAAGGCCGGCATGAAGAACCTGAAGGGCCACCGCTCGGTGGGCGGTATGCGCGCCTCCATCTACAACGCCATGCCCTACGAGGGTGTCGCCGCTCTGGTGGAGTTCATGAAGAAGTTCGCCGCCGAGAACCCTAAGGCTTAATTCCATCCTATAAACAGCACAACCGTAGGGCGCACCTATGCGTGCGCCCGACTTCATTTTTACGGGCGCGTACAGGTGCGCCTAAACCATTACCGATACAGGAGAACATCCATCATGAAAAACATTCAACTGCTCAACAAGATCGCCAAGGTCGGCACCGACAAGCTGGACGCCGCCCTCTACAACGTCGGCGCCGACGTGACCGCCCCCGAGGGCATCCTGGTCCGCTCCGCCAATATGCTGGACATGGATTTCAACCCCGAGCTCTTGGCCATCGCCCGCGCAGGTGCCGGTGTCAACAACATCCCTCTGGACAAGTGCACCTCCGAGGGCATCGTGGTCTTCAACACCCCCGGTGCCAACGCCAACGGCGTCAAGGAGCTGGCCGTCTGCGCTCTGCTTCTGGCCTCCCGTGACATCGTGGCGGGTATCGAGTGGGTCGGCACCCTGAAGGACGATCCCGACGCCGCCAAGACCGTGGAGAAGAACAAGTCCAAGTTCGCGGGCACCGAGATCCAAGGCAAGACCCTGGGCGTCATCGGTCTGGGCGCTATCGGCGGTCTGGTGGCCAACATCGCCGTCCGTCTGGGCATGAAGGTCGTCGGTTGCGATCCCTTCCTGTCCGTG
>JAGBAS010000110.1 GCA_017938885.1 Clostridia bacterium | reverse complement strand
GGCTACTCATCCGTCACGCCCTTAGGGCGTGACACCTTCCCTTACAAGGGAAGGCTTTCAACGCGGAAACCCAACTCACCGACAAACCCAAATTTGAAAGCCACCCCTATTTCAGAGTGGCTTCCCTTCACATATACAGAGTAATCCCTTCAGCATCCGCACCCAAAGGTCAAAGAACCCCAGCTCCTCCACCGTTTCTGTAGCTGTGATGCTCACCTCCCCCAAGGACTGACCCTTACAGGTATAGGTGATCCTCCCCACTGCCTCCCCCGCGCGGACGGGGGCTTTGACCGACTCGGGGAGGGTGACGGTATGCTCCACAGCTTTGATATCGGCCTTGGGAAGTACAGCGGTGAATTGCGGATAGGACAGTCCCACCTCGTCAGCGGTACCGCCTGTGACCCGAAGAGGGTCCAGAGTGCCGCCCTCGGCGGTGAAGAGGCCGTAGGTGGCAAAGCCCCAGTCCAGGAGCTTTTGGGCCTCGGCGTTGCGTATGTCTCGGGACTCAGCTCCCATAATAACACAGATTAGTGTCATTCCTTCACGCTCGGCTGTAACCGACACGCAGAAGCCCGCTTTTTGGGTGGATCCTGTTTTCAATCCGTTACAGCCTCGGTAAAAGCGTACCAAGCGATTTGTATTGGTAAGACCGAACTGACCGTTTCGGATGGTGTCCATCCAGGTGGAGCTGTACTCTAGGATTTCCTTGTGTCGGATCAGCTCGCGGGACATGATGGCGATATCGCCCGCCGAGGTGACGTGGTTTTGGGCAGTATCGTCCAGGCCGTTGGTGTTTTCAAAGTGGGTGGCGGTCATGCCCAGCTCGGCGGCGCGCTCATTCATGCGCCCCACGAAAGCCTCCTCCGAGCCGTAGGTATGCTCGGCCAGGGCCACAGCAGCGTCGTTGGCGGAGGCAATGACCACGCTCTTGATAAGGTCGCGGGCGGTCATCTGCTCCCCCTCCTTGAGGTAGATCTGGGACCCGCCCATGGAGGCTGCGTGAGCCGAGGCGGTGACCGTGTCCTCCCATGCGAGGGTCCCTGCGTCTATGCACTCCATGACCAGGAGCAAGGTCATGATCTTGGTCACCGAGGCGGGGGGCATGGCTTCTTCGGAGTTCTTTTGGTAGAGGATTTTCCCCGTGGAGGCCTCCATGAGGACGGCGCTCTTGGCGGTGAGGCCTGGGTCGGGCTCGGCCGTAACAGGGACGGCGAGACTCGGCGCGGCGGACGCGGCGGGGATGACCGTGACCGCCAGGAGGCACAGAGCCAGGGCAAGGAGCAGGAACCGCTTTGTGTTGGGACGCATAGAAATACCACCTCTCTCATTTCTCGGTAGAGGATATGAGAGGGGTGGCGGTTTTATGACAGGGGGTTACTTCCCTGTTTTTTGCGGTCCCTTTGCTTTTTCTCGGAGGGAGGTGTGGGCTTGCCCTTTCCCTTGCACGAAGACCTTGCGGCCGTCCTGCACGTCGGTCACGTCCGACCACTGGTATTCATGGAGGACACGCTTACCGAGGCGGGTGGAAAAGCCGTCCCTGTCAAAGCGGATCTCATATTTACCGATGACCGTGAGGAGCAGGCCGAGGAAGGTCAGAAAGCCCAAGAGCAGGATGACACCGATGTCGGCGCGGAAGACGGCGCAGAGGATCAGAACGATCCCCGTAAAAGCGGAGGAGATGATCCCCGCCTTTCCGTAGAAGGGCTCCAGACCCAAGCGGCCTTTGCCCTTTTCATAGGCTCCGTCAAACTTGCGGCTTTTACTGCCGAACGCGAACCGCTCGTAGCCGTCGTCCAGCTTATCCTTGAGGCGGGAGAGGTCGAGCTCGATATAGCCCTTGGATCTTGGATCTTCTTCCTGCCGTTCCGCAGGCTTGGGAGCGTTCTCGGCGGGTGGGGTGGCGGGCAGATCCTTGCTTTTCTTCTTGGCGGCGGCATGGGCGCGGTCGTAGAAGGCCTCATAGCCCGACATGGAGGGTTCGGCGAAGAGCTTCTTACCGTTGACGAATACCCGCTTTTGGCTGTCCACCGCCGTCACCTCCGACCAGCTGTGCCGACGGAGGACGCGTTTACCCAGGCAGACCGAAAAGCATTCTCGGTCATGGCGGATCTCGTATTTGGAGATGAGGAGCAACGCCACCGTCGGAAGCAGGAGGAAGCCCGACACGAGGAAGAGGCCGTCGGGTAGCTCGGTCGCGGCGATCAGGACACAGCCGATGATGATGAACAGCAGAAAGCCGTAAGCCCAGCGGGCGGTGCGGTACTGAAACACCCGCCCCTTTTCATCAAAGCTGTCGTCCACAAGCTCGGGCAGGGGGATCTCCACGCAGTTCTTGGGGGTGTCCTTCCCTTCCTCGGTGGAGCTTTTTTGCTTGCTCATTTCGTTCCTCCTTTCTACAGGGCTTGGTGTATGCTTGGTAGGGAAAAGGGCGCACACACCCCGAGCTTGCGAGGATGGCGCCCCTTCCAAAGACTTGGTTAATGTTTGCGGGTATTTACTCGGCGGAGAACTTGTACACCGTGGTGTAGTCGTACTTCTCGCCCGCACGGAGGACACCGTCGGTGAAGTCGGCGTCGCCCTGGTGGTGGATGCTGTCGGGCATGGTCTGGGTCTCCAGGCAGAAGGCTGTCTGGGTCTGCTGGGGCTTGCCGCCGCGGAGGGGGAAACAGGGGTTCTTCAGGAAATTGGCGGAGTAGAACTGGACGCAGGGCTGGTTGGTGTACATCTCCATCTTACGCCCCGACACGGGCTCACGGGCCACGGCGCGGAGCAGGAGAGTACCGCCCGACTTACACTTCTTCCAGCCGGTGAAGTTGAAGCAGTGGTCGTAGCCGCCTGCCATGCGGAGGTCTTCGAAGTCGGCGAAAAAGTCCTTACCAATGGGCTTGGGCTCGGTGAAATCGAAGGGGGTGCCGTCCACGGGCTTGATGGCCAAGGGGATCAGATCTTTATCTCCTGCCAGGTAGGATTCGGCGTCGATCCAAAGGGTATGGCCGAATATGGGACCCGAGGCATTGCCCGCCAAATTGAAGTAGGCGTGGTTGGTGAGGTTTAGGGGACAAGCCTTGTCGGTCTCGGCCTCGTAACGTATAGCGAGGGCATTGGTATTGTCCAGGGTATAGGTGACCTTGGTGGTGAGGTCGCCGGGGAAACCCTCCTCGCCGTCGGGGGAGAAGTAGGTGAGAGTAAGGGTGGCCTTGTCGGCATCAGAGGCGGCCTCGGACTTCCAGATGACGTAGGAGAAGCTCTTCTTGCCGCCATGGAGGCAGTTGGGGCCGTCGTTGGCGTAGAGGCTGTAGGTGTTGCCCTCCAGCTCGAAGGAGGCTCCCGCAATGCGGTTGGCCACGCGGCCCACCAGGGCGCCGAGGTAGCCGTCGGCCTTTTCGTAGTCGGACAGCGAATCGTAGCCCAGGCAGATATCGGTGAGCTTGCCGTTTCGGTCCGCTGTTTTGATACTGATGATGGTACCGCCGAAGTCGGTAATCTCCACGGTCATGCCGCTGTCGTTGACCAGGGTATAGAGGGTTGCGGTCTCACCACTCGAAATGGTGCCCCAGGGGCGGGAATAGATATTCATGGTATGTTCTCCTTTTTACGCGTCGTATCCGTTGGGATTCATGGTCTGCCATCTATCGGCGTCGCGGCACATATCCACCATATCGTACTGCGCCTCCCAGCCGAGGATTTCCTTGGCCTTGGTGGCGTCGGCGTAGCAGGTGGCGATGTCACCGGGGCGGCGATCCACGATCTTATAGGGGATGGCCTTCCCCGTGGCGGCCTCGAAGGACTTGACGATATCCAGCACCGAGTAGCCGCTGCCCGTACCGATGTTGTAATGTTCCACACCGTTTACGGCGCGGGCGCGGTTGAGGGCGCAGAGGTGGGCGCGGGCCAGATCCACCACGTGGATGTAGTCGCGGACGCCGGTTCCGTCGGGGGTATCGTAGTCGTTGCCGAATACGCTGAGGTAGGGGCGGCGGCCCGTGGCTACCTGGGTGACGTAGGGGAAGAGGTTATTGGGGATGCCCTTGGGGTCCTCGCCCATGAGTCCCGACTTGTGGGCGCCCACGGGGTTGAAGTAGCGCAGGATGCTCACCGACAGGTCCCTGTTGGCGTACTGGATATCGGCGAGGATCCGCTCGATCATCTGCTTGGTCTCGCCGTAGGGGTTGGTGGTCTTGCCCAGGGGGGTGGTCTCCTTGATGGGGATCTCGGCGGGGTCGCCGTAGACGGTTGCCGAGGAGGAGAAGACAATGATCCTGACACCGTGCTTCTTCATGGCATCACAGAGGTTGAGGGTGGATACCAGGTTGTTATAGTAGTAGGTAGAGGGGATGGCCACCGATTCGCCTACGGCCTTCAGACCTGCGAAGTGGATGACGCTCTCTATATCGGGGTTCTCAGAAAAGACCTTGTCCAGAGCCTCGGCGTCGCAAAGATCGGCCTTGTAGAACTTGGGTCGCTTACCCGTGATTGTCTCGATGCGGTCCAGGACGATCTCTTTGCTGTTGGAAAGATTGTCCACGATAATGGGGGTCTCACCTGCTTCGATGAGCTCGACGACGGTGTGGGAGCCGATGAAGCCGGTTCCGCCGGTGATAAGGATGGCCATGGGGGTATCTCCTTGATTATATATTCTGTTGCAATAGATACACGATAAACGCTGAGCAAACTCGGCAGATACAAGATCTGCCCGACCAAATATATATGGTATCTTATAACTTGCATCTTTTTACGCGGCGGGGATCAGCAAAGCCCCTTCACAAACTCCCGTAGCTCCTCCATGTACGCCTCGGTCTCTTCCACCAGCTTGAGCTGTGTGCGGGCGCGGACGAGGTTATGGTTGGGGTAGTCGGTGTGGTAGTAGGTGTCGCCGTCCAGATAGTCACTTAAGAAGCGGATAGCCTGCTCCAGGGTAATGATATAGCCGCCGTCAGGGAGCATTTGCAGCTCGGTTTCGGTCAGCGCGCCACCCGTGCCTTTAATGAAGCCCTTGGCGTAGGCCTTGAACATCTCGGGGAGGAAGTGGACCTTTTCGAGATCGGGCTCGTCCTCGGCGGCAGAGGCGGCACCCGTGCGGATGGAGTCGCCAAAGTCGTAGAGGCTGGAGCCGGGCATGACGGTGTCCAGGTCGATGATGCAGACGGCCTCCTGGGTCACTTCGTCCAGTAGGATATTGGATAGCTTGGTATCGTTGTGGGTCACGCGCAGAGGGAGATCGCCGCTCGATAAGGCGTCCACAATGAGGGAGCACTTGTCGGCGCGGTCGGTGATGAATTGGATCTCTTCGCGGACGGAATCCACCCGTCCCGCAGCGTCTCTCTCCACGGCGGCCAGGAAATCGGCGTATCTCTTCTTGGTATTATGGAAATCCGGGATGGATTCGATGAGCTGTGAAGCGTCAAAGTCCGCGAGCCGCCTCTGGAAGTCGCCGAAGGCCTCACCTACGCGGGCAAATGTCTCGGGGCTGTCCACCGTGAGACGGCAGACGGTGCCCTCCACGAAGTCGTAGGCGCGCCAAAAATGGCCCTCATCGTCGGTGTAGCCGTTGGCTCCTTCCTTGGTGAGGACAACCCGCATGGTTCCCCGCTCGGTATCCTCGCCCGCCTCGGCCAGACCCTTGCGGATATGGTCGGTGACCGCGACGATGTTGTTCATGACCCCGACGGGGTCCTTGAAGATGGCGGTGTTGAGGATCTGGAGGATGTATCGTTTTCCGTTTTCAACGGTGACGATATAGGTGCTGTTGATGTGGCCGTTACCGCAGACCTTGAGGTCGGACACCGTACCATCGAAGGCAAAACGGTCACAGACGGCGAAGACCTGCTCATATGTAGGCCGGGTCATGGATCAGCCCCACAGGTGCTCGGGGTACTCGCCCGCGTCGATGAGGGCCTGAATGGCGTTCACCACCCAGGGCTTATCCTCCTTGTAGGTCACACCATACCACTCGCTCTCGGTGGGGTAGACTTTGACGTCCACCTTGCCTGCCTTGACGAAGGTGTCGATGGACGTGGGGAGCAGGCACTCGGCCTTGCAGGGATCGGCGGCATTGTGGAGGTTCTCCATGAATACGTCGAAGTCGGCGTCCAGCATACCGATGGTCTCGGCACCCAAGCCCCAGCAGTTCATGGAGACCACGGTCTCGCCGTCCAGGAAGACCATGTTGCCGTCGGCGTCAGGATACTGGGCGTTCTCACCCAGCTTCTCGATCTTGTGGGTCTCCACCAGGTCGTACAGCATACCGTTCTCATCCACCTTGCAGATACCGCGGGAGCAGCCGCCCTTATCGGTGAGGGTCTTGTTGACCTTGAAGCCAACAGCGCAGCAATGGCAGATGCCGTCACCGCCGAGCTCGCCCTTCTCCAGCTTTGAGAGATGGGCGGCCAGCTTCTCGTAGGTATTGCGGCCGTAGAAGTCGTCGGCGTTGATGACGCCATAGGGCTCCTTCACGATCTCACGGGTGGAGCGAACCGCATGGGTGGTTCCCCAAGGTTTGACGCGACCCTCGGGTACAGTATAGCCCTCGGGAATATCGGAGAGCTCCTGGTAGGCGTATTCCACGGTGATGTGCTTCTCCACACGGGCACCGATAGTAGCCTTGAAGTCATCTGCGATGGCTTCCTTGATGATGAAAACCACCTTATCAAACCCCGCACGCTTGGCGTCGAAGACCGAATAGTCGATGATAAAGTTGCCGTCCTTGTCAATGGGTTCCATCTGCTTGACACCGCCGAAGCGGGAGCCCATACCGGCAGCCAGAATTACGAGTGTCATGTTTGTTTCCTCCATATGCGTATTACTTAAGTAGCAATGATAGTATGTATACCGCCTATTATTATACTATATTTACAGAAAATTTGTATCGATTATCGCTATTTTTTACATTTTATTAACAACTTACGCATATTCTGTCCTTACAGGTAATCATGCACAATTCTGCACGGCATTTTTTGTGAAACATTCAGCAGAAAATATGATGTTTTGTGCTTGACATTTTTCAGTGAAAAACATAGAATATATACTACATATACTGCGCGCATAAAAAACCGAGAGTGAAAAAAGGAGGAAATCATCTATGAAAAAACTACTCGTAACCCTTCTGTGCGTTTCTTTGCTCATATCCGGATCATCCCGCACGCTGAGCATAAATGTCTCAGCGACTGAGCTACAATCGCATCAGGATCCCTACAACCAATCGTTTGCCTCTTTCGCTTTAGATCCCGATTCCGGACTTCTGCCATTGACCCCACTTTTTTATACCGGGGATATGGCTCCGGTGTTTGTTGATTCGATTGAACAGATGACAGATCCTACCCGTTTGTACGTACTTGATGGTATGATCTATCAATACCGTGAGGTCAGCGTTCCGATCGAGCCCGTCAACGCGTTGACGCAATACGGGTTCGTGACCAAAACAAGACTGAAGAGCAACGGAACTACTGCGGACTCTTCTGTAGCCTGCGCGACTGAATATATCCCCGTAAAAAGTAATGATGTTATCCACGTGAGCGGTTGGCAGCTTATCACCGGTACTTCTTGCTATATTTGCCTCTATGATCAGAACAAACAGCTTGTTAAGTGCTACTGGCTTCCTAACCAAGGCACCCGCATCATTGCTGCTAATTGGCTATCTGTCGATTATGATGGAGCCGGATTCAACGTTACGCTTTCCGCGAGCTCTCTGAAGCTAACGGGGAGTAGCGAAGCAGCTTTCTTGGATAAGATTGCATACATGCGTATATCCGGCGGCACCTTTGACGCAAATGAAGAGATATACGTCAACAAGCATCTTCAATATGGTACAAAAACCGAGTATCAATGGGTCAATACCGGAACAGCATACGTACCTGAAAGCAACGATCAGCGTATCGAAGCACTTGAAAATGAAGTTTCTGATCATGAGGAGAAGATCGATTATATTCTGGAAGTGATCGAACGCGATCATCCCGATCTTCCCACAACCAGACTGGAAGCTCTCAAGCTCATGAAGGAATGGAACAAGCCCATCTATGAGAACTCCGATGTCGTCTTGATCGGCAACGACAAGAACGGGATCACGTCGAGCATGATATCGGTCGAAACCGTCTACGCAGCTTATGACGCACTCATGGACGCCTACCCTGCCTACATCACGAAGTCCCTGCTCGGCATGGCCTCAGACGGCGTAACGCCTATTTACCGTTACGATTTTTGCGCCCCGGACCCCCATGAATATCCCGGGGGTACTCACCCTGAGATCCAACGTCCTAAGGCTATTCTCATCAGCGGCATACATGCCGAGTGGATGGGGATCTGGTCTCTCTACTTTGCCCTCGAGTCTATCATCATCAATCCCGCGTTCCGCGACCTGCGCCGTAACGTTCATCTGATCGTGGTTCCGATGGTCAATCCATATTGTCTGTATCCTGAAAACTATAAGAAAACCAATGGCAGACTCAACGCAAACGGTGTCGAGATCCACCGAAATTTTGCTGTTGAGCACGAGGTGATCTCCTCTTCCTCTGTGAATTATGGGGGTCCCGCACCTCTTTCCGAGGTAGAATCCCGCTATATTGATGCCATCCTGAAGGAGAACCGTGATGCCGCTTTCTTCTTGAGCTGTCACAATTTTGACGCAGATGGCGACAAGGATTTCGGCACAAGCTTCATCTGGTCTTCGGTCGCATCAGAATCAGACCAGACCCTGAGCCAGCATAGCATCGGCAACCTTCTCAAAGCCTGCGATGTTGGCACCGGCGACCAGGTCGCCCTCCATGCCGTACTTCTTGGCGGCAGCTACGGAGTTGTTGAAGATATCGGACATGATCTGGTGGAGCTTAGCATCCACTTCCTCGGCAGTCCAGGAATAGCGCATGGAGTTCTGGCTCATCTCCAAACCGGAAACGGCAACGCCGCCGGCATTGACGGCCTTGGAGGGAGCGATGGCCACGCCGTTCTCCTTGAGGTACTCAAAGGCCTCGGCGGTGGTGGGCATATTGGAGACCTCGACGTAATACTTCACGCCGTTGGCCACGATGTTCTTGGCATCCTCGATGCCAACCTCATTCTGGGTCGCGCAGGGCATAATGACGTCCACCTTCTGCTCCCAAGGACGCTTGCAGGCAAAGAACTGCACGCCGAACTTGTCGGCGTAGTCCTGCACCTTATCGCGGCCGGATGCGCGCATTTCAAGCATATAGGCGATCTTTTCGGGGGTGTTAATACCATCGGGATCGTAGACGTAACCGTCGGGACCCGAGATGGTCACGACCTTACCGCCCAACTCGGTGACCTTCTGGACGGTACCCCAAGCCACGTTACCAAAGCCGGAGACAGCGAAGGTCTTGCCCTTGATGTCCTCACCCAGGTACTTGAGCATCTCGACGGTGTAGTACACGGCGCCGTAGCCCGTAGCCTCGGGACGGATCAGAGAGCCGCCGTAGGCGCGGCCCTTACCGGTCAGCACGCCTTCGTAGCGGTTGACCAGTCTCTTGTACTGGCCGTACATATAACCAACCTCGCGGGCACCTACACCGATGTCACCGGCGGGAACGTCGGTATCGGGGCCGATATGGCGGAAGAGCTCGGACATGAAGGACTGGCAGAAGGCCATGATCTCACGGTCGGACTTGCCGCGGGGATCGAAGTCGGAGCCACCCTTACCGCCACCCATGGGGAGACCGGTCAGGGAGTTCTTAAAGGTCTGCTCGAAGCCCAAAAACTTGATGATGGACAGGTTTACAGAGGGGTGGAAGCGCAGACCGCCCTTGTAAGGGCCGATGGCGCCGTTGAACTGAACGCGGTAGCCGGTGTTGACCTGGGCCTGACCCTTGTCGTCTACCCACGGAACGCGGAACATGATGACGCGCTCGGGCATGGTCATGCGCTCAAGAAGGGCCTCGCGGCGGTACTTCTCCTCGTTGGCGTCTACCACGGGGCGGAGGGAGTCAAGAACCTCCTTGACGGTCTGGTGGAACTCGGGCTGGCCGGGATTTTGGGCGATCACTTTGTCAATGATCTCATCAACGTAAGACATAGTTTTATCTCCTTTTATGTATGGAATCTGGCGCACCGAAACGGTGTCCGTCGGGTGGGGACGGAAGCCGTCTCAACCTATGTGCTACATTATACACCATTCTTCGCAGAATTGCAAGTACTTTTCGAAAATTTGCAAGAAGTTTTTTCTCAAATTTCATTTTGTAACGGTTATTTCGAACTTTATCCCGTTTTTTTCGGTGATGAGTGAAAGTCCATCACGGTATTCTCTCAAAGCATATTTGAAAAAAAGATGATTTACGCTGTTTTTTTCGAAAATACTCTTGCATCGGGGGAGGGTTTGTGTTATAATAGAGCGTAGTAATTCATTTTTAAAGGAAGTTTACGACATGTCCCATTTTGAATCTGCCACCCCCTCCTCCGTCGTCCGCGTCTCCCTCCCCTCAAAGCCCCCCTTTGGGTATGACATTCCCATTGGAAGAGGTCTCCGTCATTGCGCCGGCGAGATGATTGCCGCCGTTCACAAGCCCTGTCGTGCCCTGCTCCTGACCGACGATACGGTAGAGGTACTGTACGCCGACGACGTAACAGCTTCTCTGGCCAAAATCGGTTTTTCCGTGGTGCGTCACGTCGTGCCCCATGGGGAAGCTTCCAAATCTGCGGGCACGCTGTTTTCTCTTCTGGAAGCAATGGCGAAAGAGCATATGACCCGCTCGGATCTGCTGATTGCTCTGGGGGGCGGCGTTGTGGGTGATCTGGGAGGATTCGCTTCAGCGGTCTATCAGCGAGGCATTCCCTTCGTTCAGATCCCCACCACACTCTTGGCCATGGTAGACGCTTCGGTAGGCGGTAAGACCGCCATTGATCTGGAGGCAGGCAAGAACCTGGTCGGAGCCTTCCATCAACCCTCCTTGGTCATTTGTGACCCGGACTGTCTATCCACCCTCCCCGCAAACGTCTTTTCAGACGGCATGGCAGAAGTCATCAAGTACGCTTTCATAAACGATAAGGTGCTGTTCGAAGCACTTCTTAGAGAGGTTCACGATTGCATGGAAGAGATCATCCGCCTGTGTGTGGAGGATAAACGCGCTTTGGTGGAGACCGACGAGACCGACGTGGGGGCTCGACAGCTCCTGAATCTGGGTCACACCGTGGGTCACGCCATTGAGGCTTGCTCGGATTTTACCATTTCTCATGGAAGTGCAGTAGCTGAGGGCATGGTCATCATCACCCGTGCGGCGGTCAAAATGGGGATTTGCGAGGCGAAAACCTTGTCTTCGCTGGTAGCACTACTGGTCAAATACGGTCTGCCCACCGAGTGTCCCTTTACCGCCGAACAGCTCTATGCCGTGGCCCTGTCCGACAAAAAACGGGCGGGCGGAACCATCACTCTGGTAGTTCCCTTTGGTGTGGCTGATTCTCGTCTTGTGACGGTTCCCGTGGATGCCTTGGAGGGCTATATCCGCGCAGGGCTTGCGGAGGATTGAGATCGCTTTATGGAAATGACATTGCATACCCCTCGTTTGAACGGTGTAATACGGGCTCCCTCTTCCAAATCGGAAGCTCACCGCGCCTTGATCGCGGCGGCTCTGGCAGGGCTGTACGGCGCAGGTGACGGTATCCGCCGTGTGCGCTGTACCGATCTGAACGAGGACATAGAGGCTACCGTCCGCTGTCTTTCCACCCTGGGTGCTGAGATCGAGCGGAGCGGCGAAGTTTTTTCGGTCACACCGATCCGTAAAATCCCCTCGAACGCAGTATTGGATTGCGGAGAATCGGGCTCGACCTTGCGATTCCTACTTCCCGTCTGCTGTGCGTTGGGGGGAATTACGGGTGTACCCAAAGGTTTTACCGTGTCTCTGATGGGTCACGGACGGCTTCCCGAGCGTCCCTTGTCCCCTTTGTATGAGGAGCTGGTCGCTCACGGTGCCATTCTTTCCCCAATGGGGACAAATCCCCTGGTGGTACAAGGAAAGCTGACCGCCGGGAGCTATACTGTGGACGGCGGGGTCTCATCCCAGTTTATCAGTGGTCTGCTTTTCGCTCTTCCTCTGCTTGCAGAAAACAGCACTCTTTCCGTAACCGGACGGATCGAATCGGTTCCCTATATTGGCATGACTGTCGATGCCATTTCCCGCGTGACGGGGGCAATCGGGGGGGATCTGCCCCACTTTTCTGTCGCTGGGCGCAGCTCTCGTCCCCCCAAACTCCCCGATGATCGTGCTTCCCTCGTCGGGGGCGACTGGTCGGGAGCGGCCTTTTTCCTGACAGCCGGAGTTCTTGGCCGTAAAGGAACCTCCGTCACCCTGACCGGCCTCGATCCGCATTCCCGTCAAGGGGATAAGGCCATTGTAGATGTTCTGCGCCGAATGGGCGGCAGGATCACCGTAACCGAAAGCGGTGAGCTCATCGCGTCCCCCTCCCGTCTCTGCGGCGTGGAGATCAACGCCGCTCAGATCCCGGACCTGGTTCCCATTCTGGCGGTAGCGGCTTCGGTTGCTGAAGGGGAATCCCGCATATACGGTGCGGCACGCCTGCGCCTCAAGGAAAGCGACCGAATCAAGACGGTTTGCGATCTGCTATCGGCCTTGGGAGGAGACGTGACCGAAACCCCCGACGGGTTGTTCATCCGCGGGGTATCTTCTCTGCGCGGTGGCGTTGTGAACGCGGCGGGAGATCATCGCATCGCCATGAGCGGCGCGGTGGCGGCTACGGTGTGCCGCGAGGCGACCCTTGTGGTCGGAGCGGAGTCGGTAGCAAAGTCCTATCCCGCTTTTTGGGAAGAATTTCAGCGGCTCAGCCTCAAATAAAGGAGTTTCACATGGCAAATACCTATGGCAATCATTTGAAGTTGACGATTTTCGGCGGCTCTCATGACACCGAGATCGGCATGACCCTCACGGGCTTCCCCGCCGGTGTACGTCTCCCTGAGGCCGAACTTCTGGCCTTTATGATCCGCCGTGCACCGGGTCAGGGACCGTGGGCGACCTCCCGCAAGGAGCCTGATATTCCCGTATTCACCGAGGGTGTTTCTGTAGAGACGACAGAAGGCGGCAGAGTCTATATCAGCGACGGAACCCCCATGCGGGCGGTGATAATCAATATGAATCAGCGTTCGGGCGACTATTCTTCCCTGCTCGACACGCCCCGTCCCTCCCATGCCGACTATCCTGCGCGGGTGAAGTTCGGGGATACCGTTGATCTGCGAGGCGGCGGAAAGTATTCGGGGCGGTTGACCGCTCCGCTTTGCATTGCGGGTGCATTCTGTCTGGCTTACCTCCGCAAACGCGGAATCGAGGTAGGCGCACATATTCAACAGATCGGTGCGGTAAAGGATACCGGCTACGACCGTCTCAGCCTTACTGCTGAGGCACTCCATGCGCCAGGTTCTTCCACCTTTGCGGTCATTGATCCCGTAGCCGGAGAGGCCATGCGGGGCGAGATCGAGTGCGCCCGTATGACGGCTGATTCGGTTGGCGGTTCGGTAGAGTGCGGCGTGATCGGACTCCCCGTTGGGCTTGGAGACCATCCCTTCGACGGCATGGAGGGCCGTATTTCCTCCATTCTGTTTTCTATCCCCGCCGTCAAAGCGGTGGCTTTTGGAGACGGCTTTGACTTTGTCACAGGGTACGGCTCGACCCACAACGATGCCTACCGCATGGCAGAAAGCGGCAGGATCATCACCAAGACCAATCATTGCGGCGGTATCGCGGGCGGAATGTCCACGGGTATGCCCGTGATCTTCTCCTGCGCCTTTAAGCCTACTCCCTCTATTGGATCGGAACAGGAATCCGTTTCGCTTTCACGCCGTGAGAATACCGCTTTGACGGTCAAGGGTCGTCACGACCCCTGTATCGTCCCCCGTGCTGTCCCTGTTGTGGAAGCGGCGGCGGCAATAGCGGTGATGGATTTGCTATTGGATGATTAACGGGTGAGGAACGCCTGTACCGAGAATATCGAAAGGAGCCGTATTATGAAGTATCAGGTTTCGGATTTCTATTTTCTATCTTCGGCCGTCGGATTGAAAGCGCGTACCGTGGAGGCGGCGTATGAGAGTATGTGTACTTTTATAGGCTATCCCGTTTCCATGCCCTGTCTGCTCCATGCCATACGCGGTCTGGTCGCGGGCGGATTCGTAAAGGTTGAGCCCGACCAAGGACACGTGATCTCGGCAACCACTCCTCTCACGATCACCCCCGAAGGGCAAAAATTAGCAGCCATCTCCCCCGTACAAAAGCTCTTCGGTGAGTATAAAGCCCACCAAAAGAACGAGGCACGGTTTTGCTCGATGGAGCGTCCCGAGGTTTCTGAGGACTGCCTCACCGCCGATCGGGTAAGTTTTGACGCGTGTATCACGCGCTTGATCCGCGCAGGAGATATTTCTCTTCCTGCCTTTGATATCAGCGACGCGGAGGGGGGCTATTTAAAGCTCACGGTGCACCACCCCAACGACGGGTGGAACGGCTTGAACGACGGAGACCGGGACGAGGACGAGAGTGATCCCGATGCCGCCGCGCTGTCCTACTCTGCCTCGGTTACGGGGACGGAGGAGCAGATCAAGGCCGGTATCCGAGATCTCATCGCCACCGCTCACGCGTTGGTGACCGAGCCGCCCCGTGCCCGCAAGGTGGCACTCCACGGTGCAGACCGTTCGCTCCTACTCTCTCTTGCCCACGCCTCCAACGAGCAGGGGCTCGTTACCTTCCGTATGACGGTTGCCCAGATTCGATTTAATCGGCTGCGCTTTCTGGGCAAGCGGGACAGCGACCTCGATTACGCCCAATGCGGCGACCCTATCTTCATCCATGAAATGACGAGTACCGAGGGCTTTGCTTTCTTTGACGTTTTGGCGAATATGCTCGCCCGTCCCGATCTTCTGACCGAGGAAGATTTCTACAGGCTTTCAGTCATCCATCAAAAAACCTACAATCGATTCACACAGTAAAGGCAACCATTATGAACCAATCAACAAAACGACCCATGCGCAACGGTCTTCTGGGTGAAAAGCTTTCGCATAGCTTTTCGCCGCAAATACACCGTGCTCTGGTGGGCGACCGCTATGCCTACGCGCTCTTTGAGCGTGCCCCCGACGAGGTGGAGGCATTTATGAAAGGCACGGATTGGGACGCCTTGAACGTCACCATCCCCTACAAGCAGACCGTCATTCCTTATCTCGATATCATTACCGACGAAGCCCGGCGCATTGGTGCCGTCAATACGGTTACGCGTCTCTCCAACGGGCAACTCAAGGGAGACAATACCGATTATTTTGGCTTTCACCGCACGCTGGCCGCCTGCGGCTGTGACCCAAAGGGCAAAAAGGCTCTCGTGCTGGGTAATGGCGGCGCGGCGGCTACAGCTGTTACCGTACTGTCCGATATGGGGGCCGAGGTGGTGCTGATCGGGCGCAGTAACCGTTCGGTAGGTGGCATTGTACCCGAATCCTACGAGACCGTCTACGAGCGTCATCCCGACGCGGAGGTGGTAGTCAACTGTACCCCTGTTGGCATGTATCCCAAGCTGATCGGACAAGCTCCTGTGGAGCTGAATCGACTGCCGCACGTCAAGGCGGTATTCGATATGGTCTACAATCCCGCCCGCACGGCACTTTTACAGGAGGCCATCTCCCTGGGCATCCCCGCTTATAACGGCCTTCTCATGTTGGTGGCGCAGGCCAAACGGGCTTCCGAGCTGTTTTTGGATGAGGCGCTTGACGACGGGCTTATTGAACCGATCGTGTCCGATATTGCCCGCAAAACCGAAAACATCATTCTCATCGGTATGCCGGGAAGCGGGAAATCCACCGTGGGATTGGCCTTATCCAAGGCTCTGGGAAGACCCTTCTTTGATACCGACGCTCTGATTGCAGAGGATGCCGGCAGGGCTATCCCAGATATATTCGCTACTGAAGGAGAGGAATATTTCCGCGCTCTGGAGACGACTGCGGTAAAAAAGGCGGGCATGATGAGCGGTGCCGTCATCGCGACGGGCGGAGGTGTGGTTACGCAGGAGCGGAACTACGCGCCTCTTTCCCAAAACGGCAAAATCGTGTTCATGCACCGTGATCTGAAAAAGCTTCCCGTGAGCGGCCGCCCTATTTCCCAGGCCAATCCCGTTGAGGAGCTGTATGCCCGGCGTTTGCCTCTCTACAAGGCCTTTGCCGACGTGGAAATCGACAACGACGGCTCACCTGAGAACACCGTTCAAAGCATTCTGAAAGCACTGGGCTACAAGTCGCAAGGAGGATTACCATGAAGTTTCTCATCATCAATGGCCCCAATTTGAATATGCTGGGACTTCGGGAGCCGGGCATTTACGGAGACCGAAGCTATACTACGCTCTGTCAACTCTGTGAGGATTGGTGTGCGGAAGAGGGCATCGAGTGTGAACTGTTCCAATCCAATCATGAAGGTGTGATCGTGGATAAGATCCAAGAGGCGTACGGAAAGGTAGACGGCATCATTATCAATCCCGCCGCCTATACCCACACCAGCGTTGCGATTCTGGACGCGCTCAAGGCGGTCGCCATCCCGACCATGGAGGTGCACATATCAAAGGTCAGCGAAAGAGAGGCGTTCAGACAGATTTCCTTTGTGAGTTACTATGCTGTCAAGACTATCCAAGGCATGGGGTTCGAAGGGTATCGCGAGGCGATCCGAGCCTTAAAAAAATGGTTACAATCATGATTGGGCAGAAAAGGCTCCCCGACAAGACAGGGAGCCTTTTCTTACTATGATCGTTCATTCTTCCGGCACAAATTCGCCGAGGGGTAAACCGGGCCAGGCTTCAAGATTGCTTTCCAGAACATACTGGTAGAGGTATAAATAATCCGGATCCTCATTGTATTCATCAATGATGACGTAACAGCCGGGATCCTGATCCTCAAACCCCTCGTTACCGCCAATCATCCAGATCTTGGTGTCGCCCAAACCGCCAATGGAATCCAGTACGTAGAGGTCAGCATAGTAGGCATACCCGTTGATACCCTCACCGTTGGGAGAGCAATCATCGTAGACGTTTCCGTAATTGAAGATGAAGTCTACGTTCTTGAATTCGTAGTACAGGCGGTAGTCACAGAAATCCTCGGGGATCCAGAGGGAGAGGCAGATATCGGTATGCTCACGCATATGGATGGCGCCACCGCCAATGTCCTCCAGGTGGTAGATGGCCTCCTGGACCGAATAGAAATACTCGCCATCGTTGGTCTGACAGATCGCGTAGCCGAAATCATAGCGGCCGTCGTAAGCGGTGGTCTTGCCGTCGTAGCTCTTGCCCACGGGGATCAGATTGTAGAAGGGGTTCTCGGGATCGTTATCGTCCCAGTCCTCGCGGTACTTCTTGGTGGGCTCGGCAGAGGGGGGATCCGTCTCGGCGGGCTCATCGGTGGGCGCCTCGGTAGGAGCTTCAGTCTCCTCCTCGGTGGGGGCTTCGGTAGACTTCTCGGTAGGGGCCTCGGTGGGCGTGTCGGTGGTGATCTCGGCGGTGGTGTCGCTTGCGGGCGGGTCGTCTGCCTTGTCGCAGGCGGCGGCGGTGAGGAGCAGGCAGAGGGTCAAGAGGGTGACGAGAAAGTGCTTGAGCTTCATGGTGGGGCCTCCTTGTATGTTGATTTTGAGTTTTAGGCTCTCGACCGTCAATTGACGACGGGAGGAATATCACCCTCCAGGATAGGACCGCTCTCCACAAAGGCGACGAGGGTGAAGTAGTAACCATCGACGCAGGTGTAGTCAACGGTCAGCTCGTTGGAGTAGAATTCTAAGTAGGTATTGTACTCCTCGTCGAAGTACTCCATATACCAGCCTGCGAAGGTGTAGCCCTCCTCGGGAATCACTGTTACCGTCACGGTGGAGCCATAGGGAAGATTCCACTCCCAGCCGCTCCCCGGGATCTCTTCGCCATTCCATAGGAAGCTTGCCCCCACGAAATCCATGAGGTAGACGGTGAACAGGACGTCCTCCATCTCCACGAAAACGGCCACGATGCGGCGGTCGCTTCCGTCCACCACGGCGGCGTAGGAAGGATTCTCGGAGATGAGGCGGGACTCTTCACCGAAGACCTCAAACCAACCGCCGAAGCGGTAGCCCACGGGGGCTACGGCATTCAGCACGTAGGTGTAGCTTCTCGCGTCATTGGCGCCCCAATCGGTGAAGGTGCCGTCGATGCCATGGACCGTGAAGCTGCCGATGCCCTCGTCGGTCGAGACGTGGAGGCTGTATTTGGGCAGGAAAACGGGGGTAATGGTCATGTCACCCGAGACGGTGAAGGGACACTCGATGCTGTCGTCGGTGATGCGGTCGCCGAGCTTGCCGTCGAAGCTCACAAGATACCATGCGTCCAAGGCCCAATCGCCGGACCACGGGATAGTCAGGGTGAAGACCTCGTCCTTGGCCAGATCCAGGGTGAAGGTATCGGCATAGGTGATACCGCTCTCCTCGTGGAGCACCTTCCAGTCGCCGTGAAGCTGAACCGTCACGGTGTACAGCTCCTCAAAGCGGGCATTGATATGGAGATCGCGGTCGGGCATTTGGCCACTGTAGGTAAGATCGTTCGTGAGAAGGATCCATTCATCGCCGCGCACCTCGTACCAGCCGTCGAAGCGGTAGCCCTCGGGCACCTGAGCGATGACGGTGAACTCGTAGGGGAGATAGACGTGATCGGAATAGTCGCTATACAGGATCTCGCTGCCCTCCAGCATGAACTGCCCTTGGGCGGAGTTGATGGACAGGTAGTGAGCGTCCTCAAAGACGGCGAGGATGGTGCATTCCCGCGCGGGGACGGTGAAGATCACGTCGGCCTGATCGTACAGGAGGATGCGCTCGCCGTTCACCACCTCATACCAGCCCACGAAGCGGGTGTTGGCGGGGGCGATGGCCTTCAGGGTCATGTAGTCCGTCACGGCCAGCTGTACGTTCAGCACGCCGTCCACGTTCTGTCCGTTGGCGATGAAGGTGCCGCCTCCTTCTACGCGGAATTTGACATTATACAGGCGGATATACTTGGCCTTGACCGTGATATCGGCGTTTGGCTGTGTAAAGGTGCATGTCTCGTTTTCGCTGAGGAGAGTCTCTTGGTCTCCATCCACGCGGTACCAGCCGAGGAAACGGTACATAGGGGAGGGGGTGGCTGTTACCTTGTAGGTTTTCGAAGCGGTCTGCTTATCCTCAAAGCGGGTATAGGTGCCCTCAAAGCCTTCTACGGTGAAGCTGCCTTGGGCATCGTCCTCTTGCATAATGACGATGGTATAGTTCGTTGGGATGGCCTCGAAGACGGCGATGATGCTGTAGTCCTCCTCGGTCATGCTCAGATCCACGTCCGCGCTCAGATCGTGGATCAGCTTGTCGGGCTTGCCCTCGGCGTTCGCGGTGTAGAAGCCCTTGAAGATATAACCCTCGTCGGCTACGGCGGAAAGCTCGATAGGATCCATGTAGGCGAGACTGCCGATGTAGAGGTCAGTCAGCGAGCCACCATTCATCGAAACGCGGCCGCCTGCGGTTGACTTGACCAGCAGTTGGTTGAGGGAACGGAACACGGCCACGACGGTGCCATTCTTATGGACAGTTGCGGAGTAGGTAGTTTCACGGGACAGGATAGAGTTGGTATCGACATCCAGCCAGTAATGGAAGGCGTACCCATGGGCAGGGTAAGCGGTAAAGGTAACGGCGGACCCCTTTCCTTCCACATCGTATTTGGCAAAGGTACCATCCACCCCCTCTGCCGTAAGGTGTCCGTGGGAAGGATCCTCCACCTTGACGGTCAGGGTGACCTTTTTCTCAAAGACCGCCACAATGACGCAGGCGGTCTCAGGCATGATGAAGGTGGTGTCGGGAGTTTCAACGAGCAGTTTGTCCTCCTGTCCGTCCTTTCGCTCGTACCAACCCTTGAAGATATAGCCTTCTGCGGGGGTGGCCAGCGAGGTCATTTGTTCACCGCCACGGAGAGACAAGGTGGTACCGCTTTCCCTTTCCTCGCCGTTGACGGTCACGGTACCCTGTCCCTCGATGAGGAGGGTGCCTTTGTAGACCTTGATGAATCTACAGAACAGTGTGCGGTCGATCTGACCGTAGGTGACCTCTACGGTGGCCTCGTTGGCATAGCGAGACTCGTTTCCGTCGGCGTCGATCTCATACCAGGCGTCGAAGATGTAGCCATCAGCGGGAACGGCGGTCAGGGTGATCCCCGTCTGCTCGGCGGCGTACCAATCCTTCTCGGTCAGCTCCTCACCATTGGCTGTGAAGACGCCCGCGTCGGGATCGTCGGTAAACACCTCCAAAAGGAAGGCCTTCTCGAAGATCGCCACCAAAGTCACCTCACGGGCGGGGACGGTGAAGGTGGCGGAGCCCTCCTCTTGGAGCAGCTTTCGCTCGCCGTCGGTCTCCTCGAACCAGCCCTTGAGGATATAGCCCTCTGCTGGGTCTGCGGTAAGGGAGATGACGTTGGAGGTGGTCAGCTCTTTCGTCAGAGCATCCACCACGTCGTCGTTGTTGAAGGTGACGGCGCCCTTGCCCTCGACCCGGACCGTGATGGGAAAGGCCGTGGGAGCGGGGGCTTCGGTGGAGGCTTCGGTATCCATGGGGTCAGTTTCCTTTTCCGGCTCGGAGGGATTGCCGCCGGGGACGACGGTCTCGGGAGTGGTGGTGTCTACCGAGGGGGTGGTCAGGTCGCAGGAGACCATTGTCAGCAACAGGACAAAAGTCAAGATCGCGACGGTCATGAGCTTCCGTTTCATGGGTACCTCCTTTATTTTTTGATTTGCGGGGGGATTCTTATGTTTCGTCAAGTTCGGTCAAGCCTGGTTCTTCACCTCGAAGATCTGATCCGCCAAAGCCAAGAAATCCGCGATATCCAGCCGCTCGCCGCGAATGTCGGGACGGTGGCCGCACGCCTCGATGAGGGCGGTGAGGGTCTCCTTGGGGACCTCGGGGAAGCCCGCTGAGAGGGCGTTGGGGAGGGTCTTGCGCCTCTGCTCAAAGGCGGCGCGGATGGTCTTGAAGAGGGTCTCCTCGTCCTTGGGGACGTAGGGCTTCTGCTTGTGGAGGCGGATGCGGACCACGGTGGAGTCCACCTTGGGGGCAGGGATGAAGTTCCCCGCCGAGACCTTGAAGAGCTTCTCGGCCTCGCCGTAGTATTTCAGCACGGCGGTGATGGCACCATACTCCTTGCTCCCCGCCTTCGCGCAAAGGCGGTCGGCCACCTCGGACTGGATCATGATGGTGATGTACTCAAAGGGCAAGCCCGACTCCAGCAGAGCCATGAGGATGGGGGTGGTGATGTAGTAGGGCAGATTGGCGCAGACAGAGACCTTGCCCGCGTCGAATGCGGGCTTCAGAAGCTCGCCAAGATCCACCTTCATGACGTCGGCGTGGACCACGTCCACCACCCCCTCTGGGCAATCCTGAAGGGTGTAGCGCAGAACAGGGATGAGGCCGTTATCGATCTCGATGGCGATGACCTTGCGGTAGCGGAAGGCTAATTCTTGGGTCAGGACACCGATACCGGGGCCGATCTCCAGGACGGTGGCGTCGGGAGTATCCGAGCAGGAATCGGCGATGTCCTCCACGACCGAGATGTTGGTGAGGAAGTTCTGTCCGAACTCCTTGCGGAAGTGGATATCGTAGATGGACATGATTTCCTTGATGGTGCGAATGTCAGTTAGATTCATAAAATCACCTATGGTTCAGTTTTCAATCATATTTTACCATATTTTCACAAAAAAATCAAGACTTGCAGACGCATGCGGGGAAATTTATAAGGATTTTTTCTGAAAATATTTTTGAAAAACCTATTGCAAAATACGAAATTTTATGGTATAATAATACTGTTGTGAAATTCAATGCTGATGTGGCTCAGTTGGTAGAGCAGCTGATTCGTAATCAGCAGGTCGCGGGTTCGAGTCCCGCCATCAGCTCCAATAGAAACTCCCATCTCTTGAGATGGGATTTTCTATTGGAAATGATCGTTGGGTGGGAGAAATCGCTTCAAGTTGCCAGTGAATGCATAAATTTTGTATCTGGAGCGACCGGCGGGAGCGGAGAGCAACTTGCTGACGAGCTTTGCTCGGCGGGGTTCAGAGTCCCGCCATCAGCTCCAATAGAAAAACCACCCCATACTTTTTAAGTTGACTCAATTTTCAGTTTATAAAATCTCAATTAACGCGAGATGGACAAATCTTCAGAAATTTGTTATAATATAATCACATACCGGTAAAGTAATATGTTTAGGAGAAAGCACATGACATTTGGACAAACAATTAAAGCTCTTCGAAAAGAGGCAAATATAACACAAGAAAAACTTGCAGAATTTCTCTCTATTTCTCCGCAGGCGGTCAGTCGGTGGGAAACAGATGTTGCTATGCCTGACATTTCCTTATTACCGCCTCTTGCCAATTTATTTCATGTAACCACCGACCATCTGCTTGGAATGGAAACCTACCAAAAGGATTTGAGAAAAGCGGAATTTGACGAAGCATTCCACAAATATTGGGAATATGACGACAAAGAAAAAAATTATCAAATTGCTCTTCGTGCAGTGACTGAATATCCGGGGAATTTGGAATATGTGGAATGGTTGGCATCGGCAGAATATTATGTAGCTTTACCTACCTCGGATAATAGTAAATATACGCGTTTGCTTGAAAATTCTGCAAAACATTATAAATTGGTTTTGGATAACACCAAGGATGCAAAGTTGTATTCCAAAGCATTATCTGGAATCGTTCTTGCACTTAGCAGTAATCAAAAAAAGGACGAAGCTAAACAATATGCTATGTTAGAAGAGGATGAGGAGAAAAGAGATGAGCTGCTTTGTTGGTGCTTGGAGGGTGAAGAAAGGAAAAAGCATTGTCAGCACCTTACAAATACAAAGTTAAATAGCTTTCTCTACCAACTGCAATTCGGTCAAGACTCAATAGAAGTGTGTGATGCCGTTGAAAAAATATTGAATATTATGTTCCCGGACGGTAATTTTCAGTATTATCACAATACTCTGCAATACAATTCTATTAGCAAAGCCTTTTTATTTTGCCAAACACAACAATATGATTGTGTATTAGAAGAACTAAAAAAAGCAAGATACCATGCGGTAGAAATGACAAAAATTAACCACCAAAGGATAATAAAATTCACGGCTCCATTATTTTCACTTGTCGAAGAGGAACTCCCGGTTACAGATTCGGATGCAACAGATGTTGATAATTATATTCGCTGTTTGAATAACAATCGTTGTTTTGATCCTATCAGAGAAACAGAGGACTTTAAGGCGTTAATTGTACCATAAAAGAAGCTGTCAACAAAGGTAGCTGTTGGATCGTTTGATATATAGTATTTTGCTTTTAACAATCCCTTGGTTTCGTTCTATGCGAGCCACCCACTTTGCCACAAGTGAGGTTTTTACCACCGACTGTATAGAAAAGGAGCACGAACAAATCGTCCGTACTCCTTTTGATTTTTTGGTAATCAAACCTACTTAACGGAAAGCACCGCTTTTGGGTGACTATTATTCCGGAAGCAGCTCGTTGGTACGAAAAGCTGCTTCCAGATGCAAACGCATGGATAGTTTGTGCTAATTTTGTGAATCAACTCTCAAATACAATACCCGTAACCGCGTGATACAGATTGACACCCTCGGTGAAATCAAAGGTTAGAAACAGCGCGCCGCTGTAGTCTACGTTCGTCAGGTCGATCTCCACGGTGGTGAGCTGCCAGGTGGTGGAGGGGATGGAGTAGACGGCGGAGGCGATGATGGCGTCCTCGGCGGGGGACAGCTCGCCCTTGGTGTCGGCCTGGGTCAGCATGGCCCGCTTTTGGGTTGTTTCGTAGTCGGCGATGGTACCCGAGGCGGCGCTGGTGGCGTAGGTGACCGTGACCTTGCTGTACTTGGACAGGTCGACGTCCCCCAGATGGATGGCTCCCTGGTAGACCAGCGGGATCTTGACACCGTCCTCAACGGCGGGATCGCCAAAGACGTCCACCAGGTCGTCCACGCAGGTGTCCTTGTCGGCGGTGGTGAAATGAGACTCAAAGAGGGCGAGGCTGCTGGAGATGGTGACTTTCTCCAGGTCAACGGTCAGGGTCTCGGGCTCGGTGACCTCCTCAGTGGTCTCCTCCGCGGTGGGGGCCTCGGTTTCGGCCGGAGTGGACTCTTCGGTGGGGGCCTCGGTCTCGTTGTTGGTTTCGGGAGAGGTGGGAGCCTCAGTCACAGGCTCGGTGGGGGCGTCGGTGGTGACGGTAGTGTCGGGGGCGGTGTCCTCGGGGGTCTTGTCACGATCGCAGGCCACGAAGGTCAGAGAGACGACGGTCAGGAGGGCGAAGGCTAGGATGAGTATGGTCTTTTTCATGGATGTTCTCCTTGTGGAATATTGACCCGATTTACACGGGGCTTGGCCTGTAGGCCAAACGATGATATTATAGCATATTGCACAGGGAATGTCAATGGGTTTTGTGCAATTGGACTTTGCTAATTTTTGTTTTTCAATGATTAACGCCCCACATCCCTGTGAGGCGTTTTTGTTATTTACCACCCAAATTCATCGTAATGAGGCTCGATGATCTGTTTGTTGTAGTCGTTGCCGCCGGGGAAATTTGCGGACTTGAGGATACCCGGAGTAAAGCCATCACGGAGCATCTTCTCTACGCAGACCGAGGTCAGACTCCACATGATGTAGTCCGATGCGATACCGGAGGCGGCGGCGTAGTGGGCTTCGATGCCTTCTACCTCCAGCATAGCCTCGGCGGCGGGCGCACAGTTATCCAGAACGAGGTCTACGAACTCATAGAGCTTTTTGCCCGATTCGTGGACGGGGTCAACTTGGGTAGCATAGGTCATGGAGGTCAGGGCGATGACCTTGATGCCCTTTTGCATACAGTCCCAGGCCAGGTCCACCACCGACTTGGTGCGGCCTGACACCGAAGAGACGAACAGCACATCTCCCGCCTTCAGCTCTGTCTCACCGGGCTTATACTCTTTGTAGAAGATGGGGCCGCCGCCGCGATAGATGAGATCCATCTCGATGCCATGGACGATGTGGCCCAGGTAGATCTTATGGCCGTGCTCGACGGCCTCGGCGACCAGCTCGCCTGCCCGGATGATGGCTTCTCTTTGTGTTTCGCGGACGGTTTTCAGAAGATTGTCTACGGCTTGATGGTATCGGTCGATCAGCATATGGAACCTCCTTTATCTCGTGTAAAAAATATTGTCCTTGTGTTCGGCAATGACCCGTTGATTATAGGCATCACCGCCGTCAATGTTTCCGCTCATAAAAACAGGCGGGGTAATTCCCTGCTCCCAGAGGATCTCGGAGGCTCTTGCGGTGACGGCGTTGAGAATGGCGGCACCGACCACGGTGGAGGAGGAAGCCAGCTTTTGCTCAAAGCCGGGAAGCTGGATGGTCGCGTCACCGAGGTCTCCGTGATTATCGATCAGAATGGAAGCGAAGTCGTGAAGCATTTTACCGGAGGGATGGCGGGACGTGACCGAGGTGGCTGTGTTCATATTGGTCACCACAATGACGGTCATCTCCTTCTCTCTTGCACACTCGGCCATGTCGATGGTGACGGCGTTTCTGCCCGAAACCGAATGGATGATGAGTATATCTCCCGCTTTACAGGGCTCATTGTTCAGAATGATCCTTCCGTACCCGGGGATGCGCTCCATTTCGCTGGTCATGGTGGGGGGAGACAACTCCAGCATCATGCCGGGCGCACGGATGGGGTTGACCGTGACCATCCCGCCTGTGCGGTAGAAAAGCTCCAAGGTTATGAGTCCTGCATGGTTACATCCGAATCCAAAGATGGAATGCCCTTCTCGATTGGCGCAAGCCAGCACTTGGGCAGCCCTTTCCATGCTCTCGGCTTCCTGTAAAAAGACCTCGTTCAGGATCTCGGAAATACGACTGTAATACGCTTGAATGGCAGACATGATCGGTTCCTTTCTTACTGATAGATAAACGGAGCAAACCCCTCCGAAAGCGGCTTGCGAAGTGCCTCGGGCGACATTCCCTCCCGCAGACACCGAAGGACTACGCAACCAACGACGGGCTCATACAGGGGCCAAAATACGGTTGCCTCGGGATAGATCAATCTCAGCTCGCTTTGAAAAACGTCATACATATGGGGATGACCTTTCCATGCTCCTCCCATGACTACGATGGTACCGTCCCAAAGCTCCCGATAGGACTCAATGACTGTTCGGGCCTGGAGGGACATTTCCAAGGCGGCGTGCTCGTAAATCCGAAGAGCCGTCGGGTCGCCCATATGTGCTGCTTTGGCGCATAGGGTTGCAGCGGAGGCGACCTCGTGGCGCGCGTCGGGATTTCCGGCCAGATGGGTAACAATGCCCCACAGATGATCCAGACTCCAGCGTTCCATGACCAAGTCGTAGAGTATGGAAGGTGCCCGACGACCATCGAAGGAATAGATCGCCGCCTTGATGGTATTGAGACCGATATCGTAGCCGCTTCCTTCATCGCCCAACAGCGGCCCCCAGCCTCCGACCGAGCGAAGGCACTTTCCGTTCTTGACGAAAAAGGCATCAGAGCCTGTACCGGAAAGAGCTACGGCTCCCTCGGTGCGCAGGCAAGCCGCCAGACCAACGACGGGCTCCGCATGGAAGGTGATCCTCGTCCCGTTTCCCAAGCGTTCCAGTATATCGCGCATCATATCTGCCGCGCCGACCATGCAAAGATCAGCGGCGGCGATGGATGGGACGTTTCCGTCTTCTCCTGCGGCTAAGAGCTCTTTCATCATGCCCTCAATATTATTACGAACCACCTCGGTCGGCTTAAAAAGGGTGTTGACACCCGCTACGCGCCCTGTACGATAGACTTGAAAATTCTCGTCATACAGAACGGCTTGGAGCTTGCTTCCGCCTCCGTCGGCGGCGAGATAGTAGGATTTTTGCATAGGGCCATGCTCCTTTGGTTCCGAATCTTGCGTATATTTTACCATGGTAAAGCACGTTTGTCAATACGTTTTGTAAATTCCATCCAAAATCCCCGCACCGTATCCGAATCGTCGGCTTGGTGCGGGGATATGGATGGAATCTATTCGACCCCTTCTGCTGTCTCGGAAAAGGAAACCTTTTCGCCATCAATGATGAGATATACGTGTCCGTCCTCGACGATGAATGGATACTCGGCCGGAGCAATAGCATTTTCAGGATCCAGGGGAGTTTCGCGTAAAAGGAGGTTTCCATCCTCCGCTTCTGCAAAGGAAAGATCCCCTCTCATGTAAACCAGCTCCACGGCTTTCACCGTCGGAGTACCGTTTACGACCTCCAGAACATGGATCAGCTCGGTACGGACTCCGTAGGTATAGCCTGCGCTGATGTAATAAATCTCCGTAAAGCCGTTTCCGTCAGCATCCCAAAAATACAGCTTTTCGGGAAACAATCCGTGAAGCGGAAGCATTCCTTCCTTCCCTACCAGGATCAGATTCGTGGTCAAGGCCTGACATTCATAGTAACCGCCGGCGGCCTCAACATCCTCAACAACTACCTCGTAGAGTCTGGCACCTGTTGCATTATGAAGAGCTCGCGGGGTGACCTCAAAAGCGTACAACGCTTTTTCGTTGTCCAGACGAGTCAACAATTCTTCAGAAGTCAAGGGAGAGAACACACCGGGTGTATAGGCGTTTCCCTCGGGAGATCTTGTGATATGGTATCGCAGCGTGCATTGGTAATCGGATTTTCCGATCAGGATCGTGACGTTTTCACGGTACAGGAGAAAGGCGTCTCCAACGTAGCGATCCGTTTGGACCTCCTCGGAGCGAACCACAGTAAAGCCCTCCTTTTCCAACTCCTTGACATATTTTCTCACCTGGTTCAGGGTTACTTCGTCATCGTAAATATGCTCACAGCCGCCCCAGCCGAATTCCCGTCGCTCCTGCTCAGGGAAATCCGGCAGTTCAAAGGGAAGACGCAGGCGCACGGACTTGGCTGAAACCTCGTAGCGCGGTGTCCAGCCGTTGGGGTAGCCATTTGTATAGGAAAGCTGGCGAACGGCATCGAAGTCTACGTAAACCTCGCTTCCTTCCCCGATCTCACAGGTATCGTTCCAAATGACGCGGTAGAGGCTTCCCGAGGCATCGTGGGCGTAAAAGCAATCCTCCTCCACCGAATCGGGAAGCGGTGGCTCGCAGAAGGCAACAGTCAACCGCAGGGTCGCGCCATCGGCAGGCTCGTCGCTGAAGCTGACATTGACGTCCAGCTCACAGGAGGGAAGCGACAGAATCCCCCCTGCAAGGGCGAGCATAGACACCAGCAACGCCGTAATTTTTCTTATTGGGTTCATAGTATACCTCCTTTACCATGCACTCAAGTTGATTTTTTTATCTGAAAAAGCCTAGTACCAAGCTTTTTTCCCGCAGAACAAAGCTTGTAAAAGCCATACGCGGCGTATGGGATCATGAAAATAACGTAGGTAATGACGTACTGGGATTTAGCCTCAAACAGGGCATGGTATAGAAACCCGCCTACAAACAACAGAGGGATGAGATAGAGCTCGGTTCCGAGAGGCTCCTCCTTTTTAGTCTTTTTTACAGATTTCAAGATCAAGCACACGCAGGATGCAAGCATTCCGCAGAAGATCAGATGTATGCCGTGATCCATAAGGGCGGTCACACGGTGCTCTCCGGCACCGCAGACGTAGGGGGCAAGCCCCCAAGGATCCCCTGCGTGGCCGCGCACTTGATTCTGCCAAATGGATTGGTAGGTAGGCTCGCTCCATTGGCTGAGAATCTTGTCTCTAAAGAAAACCACGCCTTCCTTCGGGTGCTCAGCCAGATAGCCCAGGCGATCCCGAATGACCTCTAAGGAGGCCTTGGCGGCGGCATCCGAGTCCTTGTTGTGGCTATGATAATTGGTGACGGTATAATAGCCGTTGTACCAACCGGGCGCGGTCTCTGCATCGTGGAGTCCCATAGCCATCCAGGATACCATGGGGATACCGTCACCAAATTCCTTTTGGGTACGGAGCTCATATTGCCACTTACCGATATTGGGTACGGTGAAAACCACCGCACACAGGATCAGAAGTGCCGCCAGCTGTCGCAGGGGCTTTCTTTTCAGCAGTTGAACTGCCAAAAGAATGGCCATGGCCACAAAAAGGATCATATTATTCAGCTTCAAGGACACGGCGACTGCCAAAAGAACCGAAGAGGTGACAAGATACCGCATCCTGTATTCCTTCAGATACCGTACAAAGCAGTAGATCGCCCAGGCAGAGAAACAGAAGCCCGGGATGGTACCGTAAAGGAAGGTGGAGAAAATCATAGGTTGGAAAAAGACGGCAAGCCCTAGTGTAGCGGCCAGGGTGATCTCGCGGTTTTGGAAAAGCCTTTCTGTGGTCAGCACCAAAGCGGCTTCCCCGAGTGCCAGGCATAGGATATTGATAATCTCAAGGGCAATATAGTCCTCATGTGTCAGGGACAATAGGCGAGCCCAAAGCTCCGTCCAAAAGACATAACCAAGTTGGAAGGGAAAGCGTGTAAAATATACACGATCCAAGATGCTGGACAAGTCTCCGTTCGCCGCCGAGACTCCCGCGCTGGTAACGATATAGGAATCATGAGTCGGCGTGGACAGGGACATAGCAACCCACAAGGATCCGAGGATGGTGACCCAGATTCCGAGGGAGAGTGCGAGTATCCAGGGCTTGAGCCTTCCGGTGAGTCCTGAACAGCGGAACAGAAGCATGACCGTGCTCCCCAAAAGGACAGCCGGCACAAGGACGGCGATATTGCGAAGCAAGGAATCGGGGCGGAACAGGATCAGCTCCTGCATGGGATTATCGGTACTCATATCTGCGGTGATCAGAAGGCTTCCGATCGTAAGCATGAGCATGGCGAGAGCCGCAATACAGGCGATGCCGCATAAGCAGATGCGGGTGAGCAACCCCAACGGGCAGGAAGATCGAGCGGTCAAAATGCACCTCCGTAAGCATGAAAATCTTTGTCTGACGACCATACGGATATTATACCATGAAAGGCTCCCATATTCCACAGGGATTTGGAGACAACTTGAAAACTGTTTGTAAAGACCCTGTGAAGAATTTTGCAGATTCCGACTCTTTTTGGGGCTTTGACCCTTGCAAAATTTCGGTTTTTGTGGTATGATATAGTATGAGTTTTCACGCCTTCGCTCCCATCCGCATAGTCTGTAAAAGGAGTCCGCCATGCCCTATCATATTGCTCTGTTTGATGCCGACAATACGCTTCTGAATTTCACTTTGGCAGAAAGGCAGGCCATCTCCATCTGTCTGTCAGCAAGAGAGCTTCCCACAGACGAGGATACGCTGGCCGCCTACTCTGCTATAAACGACAGCCATTGGAAACGGCTGGAGCGTGGAGAAACCACCCGAGACCGTCTGAAGGTTGAACGATTCCGCGATCTCTTTTCGGCCCTTACCTTTGGCGGCGATCCCGCTTTCATGGCCAGGGACTATGAGGCGGCACTGTCTATGCAATCCCAATTACTGGACGGTGCCTTTGAGCTGATCTCGGCTCTGCACGGGAAATGCTCTCTCTACATTATTACGAACGGTATCACAGCGGTACAAAAGAATCGGTTCAGCCATTGCGCGATCGCGCCGTACTTCGATGGCTGCTTCATTTCCGAGGAAATGAATTGCGCCAAGCCCGAGAAACGATTCTTCGACCTGGTAGCGGCTTCCATACCGCATTTTGATCCCGAAACGGCTCTCGTGATCGGCGATTCCCTGTCCTCGGATATGCAGGGCGGTATCAACGCGGGTTTGGATACCTGTTGGTATAATCCTGCGGGAAAAATCGCTCCTTCAGGGATGTCGGTTACATACACAGTCAGCCGTCTTTCGGAAATAAAGCCCATACTACTCGGCTGATTCATCGCATAGCAATTCAAAGCACGCGCCCCGCGCGGGAAAGGAGCCGATATGCCCTTCAAGGAAGCCCTGGAAGCCCTGTTTGAGGCCTTCCGCGCCAACGGTATTCTCTGCAAATGGAATGAGCCGCTGTCGGCTCATACGTCCTTTAGGATCGGCGGCAATGCCGCCTTGGCAGTCTGGCCATCGGGAAAAACCCAACTCATACTGGTTCTGTCCTTGTGGCGGGATCTGGGGGACGGCTGTCCTCTCTGCGTGCTGGGCAAGGGCTCGAACGTCCTGATTGCCGACGAGGGCTTTTGCGGTCTGGTGGTGCTGACCACCAAGGCAAAGCGTGTGGTCTACGAGGAGGACGAGGCACCCAATCGCGCGGAATTTCGCCGCCGCGCCGAAACCGGCAGTGAGCCCTACTGCCGCGTTTATGCCGAGTGCGGTGCTTCCCTCATGGCACTGGCCTTCGCCTGTGGGCAACCCGATCGGGAGCTGTCCGGACTGGAATTTGCCTACGGTATCCCCGGGACGGTTGGCGGAGCCATCGTCATGAACGCAGGGGCTTACGGCTCGGACGTGGAACGAGTTCTGGTCTCAGCAGATTACTATGATCTGCAAAACGGCTGTACGGGTCAGCTTCGGGATTCCGAGATGCATCTTTCCTACCGCCACAGCATCTTTTTAGAGCATCCCGATTGGGTGGTTTTGAGCGGTGTCTTCAAGTTGAGCTACGGCTACGGACCTGACATTCGTGAGCAAATGAAGAAAAATATGGAGGCCCGTCGGGAAAAGCAGCCGCTGGAATATCCCAGCGCGGGGAGTGTGTTCAAGCGTCCCGTGGACAATTTCGCCGCCCGCATGATCGATACAGCCGGACTCAAGGGTGTGGCCGTTGGCGGGGCGCAAGTGTCTGAAAAGCACGCGGGCTTTATCGTCAACAGAGGCGGAGCCACCGCCGCCGACGTCAAGGCTCTGGTACGGTTGGTGCGGGATGAGGTTGAAAAGCTCTATCGTTACCGCCTGGAATGTGAGATCCAGCTGGTCAGCGACGGACTGAACGAGGACGACGGCTGGGACACCGTTTGATACGACTCAGCCAAAAGGAGAAGAATATGTCATTTACATCGGATATCCGCGATGAGCTGGGTCAATTACCCATTAAACCCCTATGCTGTCGCCGCGCTTACCTGTACGGTCTGATCTACGGTGCCGAAGTCGCGGAGGATACCGTCATGGCCACCTTCCCGGTGGTGAAGGACGCGGCCTACCATCCACACGAGCAGGCCGTCAGCCTCATACATACCCTGTTTTCCCGTGAAGCCTCCGTCAGCTTTATTTCACGGGGAGCCCATCGCTACGCCCATCTGACCTTTCATTTCAAAGCGGCTGCCAAAAATCTCCGCACTATGGCTGAGCTTCCCGAGGCTGAGGCCGAATGCGAGACTCTGGCTCGCCATATGGGCTTCAAATGTGAGCATTGCGCCGCTCACTTTTTGCGTGGGGTATTCATTTCAAGCGGTACTGTTAACGACCCTGCCAAGTCTTACCATCTGGAAATCAAGCTTCCCTCCGACGGACGGGTGGAGCCTCTACGCATCCTTTTGGCCGAGTCGGGCTACGAGGGAGGACAGACCGGCCGAAACGGACTTTCGGGTCTGTTCTTCAAGAGCGGAAATACCATACAGGAGCTTTTGGCCTTTATGGGTGCTACTTCCTCTGTCTTCGATTTTTTCAACGCCCAGATCGAACGTTCCATCCGCAACGATGAAAACCGTGCCACCAACTGTGTCACCGAGAACATCAACCGCGCCATCCGCACGGGAGCCAAGCATCTGGCCGCCATTCAATATCTGGAGGATCACGACCTGATTCCTGCACTCCCCGAGAATCTGCAATTCACCGCACGCCTACGGCTGAACAATCCCGATATTACCCTCTCCGAGCTGGCGGAGTTGCACTTCCCGCCCGTTTCCAAGTCGGGGGTCTATCATCGGTTGGAGAAGGTTATGGCGTTTTATGAGAAAAATGTGAAAAATACCCGATAGTACGGGAGGAATGAGTGAGGTAAGCCATGTCCGATGCCTTATGGAATGACCTGGAGACCCTTTGCCGGAGTTGCCGGAATTGTCCTCTGGGTAAGACTCGCACCAATTTAGTTTTCGGCACGGGCAACCGCAATGCCGACCTTCTGTTCGTCGGTGAGGCTCCCGGACAAGCCGAGGACGAGCAAGGTATCCCCTTCGTGGGTGCGGCGGGAAAGCTACTGGATCGATATCTCTTTGCGGTGGACATACCGCGAGAGTCGGTGTACATTGCCAATATCCTCAAATGCCGTCCTCCCCGCAATCGTGATCCTCTGCCCGAGGAGGAGGACGCTTGCATCGGGTATCTGCGCGAGCAAGTCAGACTCATCCAGCCCAAAATCATTGTCTGCCTTGGCCGCATCTCGGCCATGCGGCTCATACGCCCCGACTACCGCATTACCCGCGAGCACGGGCAGTTTGTCCGCAAGGGAGGCTACCTCATGACCGCCGTATACCATCCCGCCGCCCTGCTCCGCGATGGTTCGAAAAAAGAAGATATGCTCCTGGATTTTGAGCGCATTAAGGAGCAGCTTGACTTACTCCGTGCCCAACATTGAGCACATGAAAGGAAACATAACATGAATTTTTCCGCCCTCCTCACGATTATTGCCACCTTGTTCCTTCTCATGGCCTGCGGTTTTTTCGCTCGCAAAAAGGGCATTATTGATGATGTTGCCTCCAAGCGTCTCTCCTCGCTCATCATCAAGATCGGTCAACCCATGATGATCGTCTCGGCTCTGACCGAAGCGGAGTTTTCCTTTGAAAATCTGAAGGACGGCCTCATAATCGTGGCATTGGGCATGGTACTCCACGCCGTCATGGCGGTCATGGCCTTCTTTCTCTGCAAGGGCTTCCGCGATGCAGACGAGCGAAAGATCACCGAGTTTTCCCTGGTCTTTACCAACGCAGGCTTCATCGGATTTCCCATCATGGAGGCTCTGTTCGGTGCGAAGGGGCTGTTTCTCGCTTCCTTTTACGTCATCAGCTTCCATCTGTTCATCTGGTCCTGGGGCATTGCCATTCTGGCGCGAAAGCGTCCCGATATCAAGCTTACCGTAAGGAAGATATTCATCAATCTTGGTTCTGTTCCCTGTCTGATCGGTGTTTTGATCTATATGCTTGGTATCCCCTTCCCGGGCTTTGCCCTCCCTGCCTTTCTCTCCAAGTTCATGTTGTACCTCTCCAACCTCTGCACACCCATTTCGGTGCTCATTACGGGCGCGTTGCTGGCCACCAGAACCCCTAAGCAGATCTTCGGCTCTGGAAAGATCTACTATTTTTCGGCAATGAAGCTGGTAGGCATCCCTCTGGTGGTCTGTGTGATCGGGAAGCTGATAGGACTCCCTCACGACATGGTATTGTTCGCCACGGTAGAAGCGGCCCTTCCCTCTGCGGCCACCATCACCATGTTTTCCGAAATGTATGATCTCAACGCGGGCTACGCCTCCCAGACGGTCGGCACCTCGTCCCTGCTCTCGGTAGGTACTCTGCCGTTGGTTCTGCTTGCGGCGGAATGGATTGTTTCGCTTTGATCGATACAAATAGTTTCTGAAACAATATACACCCCTTACCTGATGGGCAAGGGGTGTATATGTTTTATTGTGCTTCCTCCAGTGCTCTCAAGAGATAGGAACGGACGTTATAGATCACGCCGTCGTCTCTCGTATAGGTGAGGGTGCTCGTGGTGATATGGCTGACCAGCTCGTCGGTGTAATCTGTTCCCTTGGCCTGCTCCAGCATGGTAAGAAGCTGGTAGTCCTCGATGCCGTCCCGCATATTGAGCAGACGAATGGAGGGGATGGGATCAAGCTGACCGTAGGCCGAGCCGGGATAGACCAGGATACCGTCGCCGGGGCCTGTCTTGGAAACGGGGTTCCGCATCTGGTAGGTATTGTTACCTGCGGCGTCGTAATAGGAAACGTGCCAGTAGAGGAAGCCCGTGACGTCGTTCAAGTAGTTTGTCCAAAACATGGTGCGGCCCTCGGTGCCGTCGTTAAACAGGAGGATGTTCTGGTAGGGAGACGTGTACTTGGGCTCACAGGAAACGTAGCTCCAGCGTTCACCGCCTGCCTCCACGTAGCCGTTCAAACGTTCGGAAAACTCGCCGAAGGCCGTGTCGATGGAGGTGGACTGAATGAACTGAGCGCCCGTGGTGCTTTTGAGATCACGGGGGGTATAGCTGAACAGGTGGGGTACCCAGCGGTTTATGCCATGCTTCGCCAGATACTCGATGGCGTCGCGTTCGCCGTTCACAGCGTACTGATTATACCAGGCAGGGAATGCGGTAGTTTTATCGACACCGTTGAAGTTAAAGGATTTGAAATCAATATTCCGCTCGAAAGGAGTCAGCAAGCGGTAATTCTCCCAGCCCCAGACGTTCTTGAGTTGATCGACCTCCTTGGCAATCGCCAGAACGCTGAGGAGTCCCGTGTTGTCGTAGACCGTCTCGGAGGTACCGTCGGGCCAGGTGATGGGACGCCAGCCCCGGGGAACACCCGGCTCGTCCTGTCCGTAGTAGAACATCTTTTCCGCCAGGACGGGATCGTCCTTGATGGAATCGAACTGCTCCTTGGTCAGCACACGGAGTGAGGTGACGCGGGGATTTTTGAACCATTCGGCACCCATCATGTTGAAGTAGGTGATGCTTCCTGTGAGGGTGATGCGCTGCTTCAGGAAGTAGTTGGCGACTGCTTGGGTGATCTCCACGTCGCTGTAGCGATGACGGTCGGGATTCTCATTATATTGCTGGTTGTATACGCTGACGATATCCCAGAGACCGAAAGCCGTATCCAGGGCGGTCTCGTCGGACAGGGTCACGTTGTAGACGTAGGTGTAGACGTTGGCCATCTTGATGCACTTGCCTGTGTCGGCGTCGAGAATCTCAATGGTGGCCTTGTAGGCACCGGGAGTGGTGTCTTTGGTGGTCTCGGCCTCCACCACGAAGCCCCGAATGGAGTCGCGGAAGGGGTATTTCTCGTGGTTCCAATCCGAGCCCGAGAAGGGACCGATCAAGATGTAGGGGCCGTAGTCGATCTTGCTGTCGGCATCCATACCGTAGCGGCCGCTCTCGGTGTTGCTCGAAAACGCAATGTAGGAATCGTAAGGGATGACGGCGTCGGGGTAGACGAAGGAGGCGGGGAAGCCGTTATGGGTGACATAGCCGTCCTCCATGTAGAACTCCACGCCCAGGTTGGTGGTCAGGGTCTCGCCCTTATCGTTTTCGAAGTCGGAGATCTTGATGTGGAGCTTTTTGGTGGTGGGAGAGTAGAGGAAGAACTGACAGCCCTCGATCTCGTTCTTGCCCATCTGGATGGTGTAGGACTCCGCGCCCGTCTCCATGCCCGACAGGTCGTAGCGGGTGACCTTTTCGGTGAGGTGGTCGAACCAGAGCTTGAGGGTGGGATCGTCGTCGGGGGCGGTGACTGTCTCCTTTTCGGGGATGGGATCGTAGAAGGAGACGTCCATATCCGACCCGAAGCCCAGGCCGTACTTCTCGTTCAGGGTGGCGTTGGACAGGTTGCCCGAGACGGTGTTGACGGTGACGGTAAGCTCGCAGAAGCAGTAAACCGTGTCGGTGGCTTTGTCCTTGATGAACAGGTGGACCTCGTCGCCGCTCTCAAAGGCGCTCATGTTGAGGTAGTAGCTGTAGCCCGTGGCGTTGGTGTAGCCCTCCTTTTTGGCGGCCTGGAGGACGGCGGCCTCCCGCTCCACGGCAAAGGCGTTAACGGTGGTGTAGGGAGTCTCGCTGTCGGTGCCGATGCGCCAACCCAGCTCGAAGTTATCAAAGCTGAAACCGATCCAACCATAGAGCTGGATCATGCCCGAGGCCTCCTTGACGGTGACCGTCCAGTTGGTGCCCTTGCTGACGGCCTTGGCGTAATCGGTACCCAGGATCTCATGCTTGACCTGATCCAGACGCACCTGACCAACCTTTTTATCGGAATCCCGCCAGTAGACGTTGCCGCAATCACCCACCGTATTCTTGGGGAGGGTCTCTTCTTCGGTCTCGGGCTCGGCGGTGTCGGTGGGCTCCTCGGAGGCGGTCTCATCGTCTGTAACCTCGGCAGTGGTTTCGCCGTCGGGAGCGGCCTCGGTCTCGGGGGCGTCGGTTGATTCATCAGTGATTTCGGGCTCGTCGGCAGTCTCAGTGGGGTCGTGAGCGACGGTTGTCTCACTCGTGCCCGTAGGTGTGGGGTCGTCTCCTACGCAGGAGGCGAGGATCACCAGAAGCACTGCGAGGACTGTGAGGAGAAGGGATCGGTATTTTTTCATAGGAGTTCCTCCGG
The DNA here is from genome assembly GCA_017938885.1 of Clostridia bacterium. Classification (GTDB taxonomy): domain Bacteria; phylum Bacillota; class Clostridia; order Oscillospirales; family CAG-272; genus CAMEON01. Next base: position 594 of record JAGBAS010000110.1, on the reverse strand, counting down.
GGGGTGGATTTCTGTACTTTAATGATACCATAATTGAAGGAGTCTGTCAAGATTGCTTTTTCCCAAATAACGACGGTGGTTTTTGTTCAGATTTTTCACGTCAAAATCAAGGCGCGCCGCTGCGGACAAAACCGCATTGGCGCGCCTGATTATTTCAGAAAATTACTTAGAAGCTTCCTCAATCGCCACGGCAACAGCCACGGTCATACCGACCATGGGGTTGTTACCTGCGCCGATCAGACCCATCATCTCCACGTGAGCGGGGACGGAGGAGGAGCCGGCGAACTGGGCGTCGGAGTGCATACGGCCCATGGTGTCGGTCATACCGTAGGAGGAAGGACCGGCGGCCATGTTGTCGGGATGGAGGGTACGGCCGGTACCGCCACCGGAGGCGACGGAGAAGTAGCCGACACCGTTCTCCTGGCACCACTTCTTGTAGGTACCGGCGACGGGGTGCTGGAAGCGGGTGGGGTTGGTGGAGTTGCCGGTGATGGAAACGTCAACGCCCTCTTTCCACATAACTGCAACGCCTTCGCGAACGTCGTCAGCGCCGTAGCAGCGAACTGCTGCTCTCTCGCCGGTGGAGTAAGGAGT
>JAGBAS010000109.1 GCA_017938885.1 Clostridia bacterium | reverse complement strand
CTATAAAGCACTATCAGGAAAGGTTTTTATATGGAGGAAAGCAGATCATTTCCCTTCGGGAAATGTCCATTTATCGGCTACTCATCCACCGCTTCGCGGTCCCCCTTCCCTCACAAGGGAAGGCTCACGAGGAAACCTAACTCCCCGACAAACCCCAATTTACAGACAACCAACACGCCCCCCAAAAAATCCCCATGAAACAACACTTTTTTTCCAAAATCCCTTGACAAATACCGATCCATTGTGTATAATGTTGTATCATACAAGGTAGAGGCGCGGTCTTCAAGAGTCGAACGGATCAAGCGGTGCGGAACCGCCGTTCAAAAGGGAAGATCGCCGAAACGGGTCTCGCCGCCGCAGGCGGGGCGTGTTGGGGTGCAGGAGAAGATCCTGCGCACTGTCACAGAGTTCTGTGGAGCGCTATCGGGTCATAAATGCCAATGGATATTTATGGGAGCCGTGCGTTTTGCGGCTCCCGTTTTTTCGCCTGGCCCCTGTGCAGCATTTCCCCGCAGATACAAAAAACAAACAAAAAGAAAGGATCACAGAAAATCATGAAGCGCAAGATCATTCTCAATTCTGTCGTGATCGCCATCCTCCTGGTGCTGTTCGTGGTGCTGTCCCTCATCGTGGACAACGGCGCCGTCGGTCAGTATAAGGACGCTGATGGCTTCATCATGACACAGGAGCAGGTAGATGCCTACGTCGCCGACGGCGGCAGTCTGGAGGACCTCTCCACCGTGGATACCCCCTACTACGCCACCTACCTGGCTCTCCTGCCCCCCGTCATCGCCATCGTGCTGGCCCTGGTCACCAAGGAGGTCTTCTCCTCCCTGTTCGTGGGTGTCCTGGCGGGTGCCCTGCTGGCCACCAACTTCAACCCCGTCGGCACCCTGACCACCATTGTCAGCGACGGCTTCATCGCCTCCGTGGCCGACGCCTGGAACGCGGGCATCCTCATGTTCCTGGTGCTCCTGGGTATGATGGTCGCCCTCATCAATAAGGCAGGCGGCTCCCGTGCCTTCGGTGCCTGGGCCCAGAGCCACGTCAAGACCCGCGTGGGCGCCCAACTGGCCACCTTTGCCCTCGGCGTCCTCATCTTCGTGGACGACTATTTCAACTGCCTCACCGTGGGCAGCGTCATGCGCCCCGTGGCCGACAGCAAGAACATCTCCCGCGCCAAGCTGGCCTACCTCATCGACGCCACCGCCGCCCCCGTCTGCATGATCGCCCCCATCTCCTCCTGGGCCGCCGCCGTGGCGGGTGTGGTGGTGTCGGTCAACGGCCTGTCCCTGTTCATCAAGGCTATCCCCTACAACTTCTACTCCCTGCTGACCATCGTCATGATCCTGGTCATTACCCTGCTGAAGTTTGACTACGGCCCCATGAAGAAGCATGAGATCAACGCTGTAAACGGCGACATCTTCTCCGAGGGCGAGCGTCACACGGGTGACGGCGAGGAGGCCGAGTACAACGCCAAGGGCCGCGTCATCGACCTGGTCCTGCCCGTGGTCTTCCTCATCATCGCCTGCATCATCGGCATGATCTACACCGGCGGCTTCTTCGACGGTACCTCCTTCGTGGATGCTTTCGCAAACTGCGATGCCTCCGTGGGCCTGGCTCTGGGCTCCGCCGTGGCGGTCATCTTCACCGCCATATACCTCATCGCCCGCCGCGTCATCTCCTTCAAGGACGCCATGGCCTCCCTGCCCAAGGGATTTTGCGCCATGGTCCCCGCTATCCTGATTCTCTGCTTCGCCTGGACCCTGAACGGCGTGACCGGTACCCTGGGTGCCGCCGTCTACGTCCACGACCTCATGGCCGGCGCCGCTGAGGGGCTGACCATGCTGCTGCCCGCCATCATCTTTGTCGTGGCCTGCCTGCTGGCCTTCGCCACCGGTACCTCCTGGGGCACCTTCGGTATCCTCATCCCCATCGTCACCGCCCTCTTCCAGGTGGGTGCTGACGGCTCCATCCCCGAGCTCATGGTCATCGGTATCTCCGCCTGCCTGGCCGGTGCCGTCTGCGGCGACCACTGCTCCCCCATCTCGGATACCACCATCATGGCCTCCGCGGGCGCCCAGTGCAACCACGTCAACCACGTGTCCACCCAGCTCCCCTACGCCATCACCGTGGCCGCCGTTTCCTTCGTCTCCTTCATCATTGCCGGCTTCGTTCAGAACTGGCTCATCTGCCTGCCCATCGCTATCCTGCTGATGGTGGGTACCCTGCTGGTCATCAAGGCCATCACGAAGAAGAAGGCGTAATTTACCCATAAGAAAATACCGCCGGGCCTTAGGGTCGGGCGGTATTTTTCTGTTAAGCGTTGACAAAAACCGACAAATGTGCTATACTACTCCACGGAACTCCCCGCAAGGGGCAGGACCCGTAGAGGTCACCGACTTCGGTCAAAGTGGCGGTCTGCTTTCTCTGTGTGTCCCACAGGGAAGCGGAGCTTTTTCCTTCCCTGATGCTCGCATGAGGGGAGGTGATGAAATGGACTACATGACTTGGCAGGATTTCGTATACGTTTCGTTGCAGATCATTGCTGTCGTTGTTGCCATCTTGTCTTACTTGCATCGGAATAACGATCAAGATAAAAAAAGATAACCGCCCAGCTACCAACTCGCGGTTATCTTTTTTGAGTTAACCACAGGGAAGCAACCGTCATGGTGGCCTCTCCGTCAACTATATTATAACCGATACGACGCGGTTTGTCAATACCCCGGAAGAATTTTTTTGCTCCGCATGGTCTGTTCCATGACGGAGCTTTTTACAACTTCGCGGTTATTGCGTTTCCACTTGCCTTATGGTATACTGATAGCACAGAAAGGAGAGAAGCATACATGTATCACCTGAACCAATTCTGTAATATCATCACAGCCCTCCGCAAGGAGCGTGGGTGGACACAGACCAATCTGGCCGATATGATCGGGATCGCGCCCCAGTCGGTGTCCAAATGGGAGTGCGGCGTGGGATACCCCGACGTCACCCTGTTTCCCGTCATTGCCGATCTCTTTGGCGTACCCATCGGCGTCCTGTTCGGGGAGGGTTATCACGCAAAGGAGAACCAAACCGTGAAGCAAGAAGCATCAAATGAAAAGACCTACGTTTATGATCCGCTCCAAACCATTGATTTCAGCATCAACAACTGTTGCCGAATTCGTGTGATCGACGGCGAACGGGAGAGTTTGACAGTCACCGTACAGGGAGACCCTACCTTTTTAGAATACTTCCTTGTGGAAAAGGACGGCGGTCGTCTCTGTGTCACCGTCAAGAATCCCGGCGGCTCGGCGTTCCACTGGACACCCTATGACCGTGGCGGTTATGAGGGGGAGAATCTTATTACGATTTACACGGGGGTGGAGGATTCTGACTGTTATGCCATGAATTCTCTGGACCTGGTCATGTCCCAGTGGAAAACCGAGGCTGGGTATGACGAGTGGTTGATCTGCACCATGGAGGAGGCGAAAAAACTATTTCCAAGCGAGAGTACGTGGTTTGATGAGAATAAGGAAGCGTTGTCTGCTTTCCGTATCACACAGTCCATGAAGTAATCCTCACCACAAGAAATCCCGCCGGGCCTTGACGGTCGGGCGGGATCCTTATCTCAAGCGGTTGACATTCCACCCCCGCCGTGTTATAATAAAAGCAACGAAACAGAAAAGGCGGTACCCCATGAAACGCATCCTTGTCACCGGCTTCGACCCCTTCGGCGGCCAGCCCGTCAACCCCGCCCGCGAGGCGGTTTTGCGCCTGCCCAAGACCGTGGGCGGCTACGAGATCACCAAGCTGGAGATCCCCACCGTCTTCGGTCTGGCGGCCGAGACCGCCCTGCAAGCGGCGGAAGAACTGCGCCCCCACGCCATCCTCTGCGTAGGCCAGGCGGGAGGCAGATCGGCGGTGACCCCCGAGGTGGTGGCTATCAATCTTCGCGAAGCCTCCATTCCCGATAACGCGGGCAACATCCCCGTGAACACCCCCGTCGTGGAGAACGCCCCCGCCGCCTACTTCGCCACCCTCCCCGTGCGGGACATGGTGCAGGCAGTAAAGGAGCGGGGCATCCCCTGCGCCCTCTCCTACACGGCGGGCACCTTCGTCTGCAACGACCTGCTCTATACCCTTCTGCACCATTATCGCGACACTGACGTAAAGGTGGGCTTCGTCCATATCCCCTACCTGCCCGAGCAGGCGGGGGAGGGGGCACCGTCCATGGAGCTGAATACCGTGGTGGAGGCGCTGACGGCTATGATCGGGGCCATGAATTGAACATGAACAAGGCGGCTCGGATGAGTCGCCTTGTTTTCTAATGTTATTGCGTCAAGCAAAATCATTCCAAAAAATGCTCGAATCCCGTGGTATCATACAGATCATTGACCGTAATCCCCAGCACGACAGCCAGCGCGAACAGCTCAATGTCGGTCACGGTTCTGGATTTATCCTCAATACGGGAGACCGACCCACGGCAGATGTAGACACCCAAGAGCTCCAATTTGTTGGACAAGGCTTGCTGGCTCATTTTGCGGGCTTTGCGGTATTTTTTAACCTGATCTCCGATCATATTCATCTGATTGCCATCAATGATGCGTGCCATTTCTGCAATTTCTCCTTGAAAATATCAATTTTTGTCTTGACATAGGACAAAATATATGGTATACTATTTTCACCATTAAATTGTCCTATCATAGGACAAAAATGAAAAAGGAGGAAGATGAATATGGCAATGGAGATCAAAACGCTGGATATTTCAAACGATGCGGAGGATACTACCATACAAATCTATCAGGATTTCGGATGGAGCCTCAAGAGCAGCCAGCGTGTATTCAATCGCGATTCGCATTTGGAAAGTGAAGGAGATTCCGTATATTCGGTGACCAAGACCGTCGATTACACCAAGCTGGTATTCGAGCGAGACAAGTCGATGCCTCACTATAAGGAGATCAAGGAGCTTGAGGATCGATTCTTCTGCCTACTTGATAACTTGCCGGATCAGAATAGCGTTATGCCCAATGAAACCATGGAAGCGTGGGCTACGAGAGTTAGACCGGATATAAAGACTAACCGATGGGGGTATTTGCTCTGTATTCTTTTCTTTGGTGGGGCGTTGATTGGTCAGGTTTTATCCATGATGGTGTTTAATAGCCTTGAGGGGTTCCTTCTGAGTCCCCTTGTAGGCGTTGGCGGCGGCATCGTATACTGCAAGGTCTTTACAAAAATCAGCGAGGCAAGTGCCATTAAGGGTGCTGTAAACGGTAAAAACAGAAAAGCCCGCGCCAAACTGGAAGCATTGTTCAATCCTCTCCATGAGGAATCCGTTCAGCGTACCGAATATCTGGAAATCATGTCCCGCCTCCGCAAGGAAGCCGCCTCTCTGGTTTAATAAACACAAAAAGACTTGCTACACCTCGTCGGCCAGCAAGTCTTTTCTATTGCTATAAGTTGATTTCAGGTCCTCGCCACTCCGGTTTGCTTCGCCGCCTCAATGACCGCGTCCGCCACCACTCGCGCCACCCGCTTGTCCAGAGCGGAGGGAATGATGTTGGTCTCGGATAATTCGCTTTCGGGTATGAGAGACGCCAGCGCGTAGGAGGTAGCCACCTTCATCTCCTCGTTGATGCAAGAGGCGCGGCAGTCCAGAGCCCCGCGGAAGATGCCGGGGAAGGCCAGGACGTTGTTGATCTGGTTGGGGAAGTCGGAGCGGCCCGTACCCACTACGCGGGCACCCGCTTGGAGGGCCAGGTCGGGCATGATCTCGGGGGTGGGATTGGCCATGGGGAATACGATGGCATCCCGCGCCATGCCCGCCACCATCTCGGGAGTCACGATCCCCGGAGCCGAGACACCGATGAAGACGTCCGCTCCCGCCATGACCTCGGCCAAATTCCCCGTCAGCCCGTCGGGGTTGGTGATCTTCGCCATATCCTCCTGGGCGGGATTGTTCTCGGGCTTGCCCCTGTAGATCGCGCCGAAGCGATCCACCATGGTCAGGTTCTTCACCCCCATATTCAGCAGATGCCGCCCGATGGAGATCCCCGCCGCTCCCGCGCCGTTGATGACCACGCGGACCTTGCCGATCTCCTTGCCCACTACCTTCAGGGCATTGAGCAGAGCCGCCGCCACCACGATGGCGGTGCCGTGCTGATCGTCGTGGAACACGGGAATGTCACAGATCTCCTTGAGTCGGCGCTCGATCTCAAAGCAACGGGGGGCGGATATGTCCTCTAAATTGATGCCCCCGAAGCTCCCCGACAGGAGATAGACGGTGCGGATAATCTCCTCCACGTCCTTGGAGCGGATGCAGAGGGGGAAGGCGTCCACGTCGGCGAAGGCCTTGAACAGGGCGCACTTGCCCTCCATGACGGGCATACCCGCCTCGGGGCCGATGTCCCCCAGTCCCAGCACCGCCGTGCCGTCGGTGACCACCGCCACTAAATTGGATCGGCGGGTGAGATCGTAGGACTTATTGATATCTTTTTGGATTTCCAGGCAGGGCGCGGCCACCCCGGGGGTGTAGGCCAGGGACAGGTCCTCGCGGGTCTCGATGGGACAGCGGGTGACCACCTCGATCTTGCCCTGCCAGTCGTAGTGCTTTTTGAGGGAATTTTCGGATATGTTCATGGGGAATGCCTTTCTTGTGCGGTTGAAGAATTACTTGCGGGTATAGCGGATCAGAACAGACGTAGGGGAATAGATGGGGTCGCTTCCGGAGCAGTACTGCACACTACCCCAGGGGAAGGTCAGTTCGTCTTGCTCAAAATACCGGCTGTACCACCCATGGGCGAGGGGGGGAGACTCCTCGACATCCATGGAGTTTGGCTGTGGGGCGGGGATGGAGGCACTTTGATGTTGTGGAAACAGCCTGATGGATTCGAGTACGCTGCCGCAGAAGCAAATGGATGCCCACACGTAGCATTGCGGTTCGATGTCCAGCCAACAGTGGAAATGCGTATACCCCGTTGCAATCGGGTCAGCCCGAAAGATCAACTCGGGGATTTTCTCGGTCAGGGCTTGCGGGATGGTGTCGGCGGTGATTTGAAATTCCGACTCACACAGAGTGATGATGCCTTGCTTTATGTCGATCATGGGATGCTCCTGTTTGTGTTGTAAAATGGTTCACCCACGGATCATTCCGAAACGCACCTCGTCGGGAAGCTGTGCCCAGGACCCGAACTCCACACGAAGCCAATCGGTCTCCATAATTCCAAAGGCATCGTAGCGCATCATGACCCGACGGCAGATCTCCATGATCTCAGACAGATCGGGACGCGCCATGAGCTCGGCGTACTGTGCGTCTGTATGGGCAAAGACCTTCAGAACGGGGAAGCCGCTGTCATCATCCCATTGGCCGTAGACGCGGACTGACAGATCAAGGCTTGCGGACAGGCTCTTTTCGACCGCCGTACGGTGGAGCTCGAAGTAATGCCACAGAGCCAACGGCTCGAAACGCTCCAGGGTCACGACGTGAGTGGGGGTGTAGCTTGCGGCGGGTGGCTCGGACTTTCCGAACAGCCTTTTCCACATAGAGGGCTTGGCGGGAGGCGAGAAAGTCGGCTTTTCACGGGCAGGGACGGGGTGATAGGCTGCTTCGTGCTCATCGCAGATTCGGAAGTAGAGCTCGAATATTTCCTCGGCGCGGGGCTCGTCGGTCAGGTGCTCTGCCGTGTCGAGCTCGTGAAGCCCATGGGGGCTCTCTGTGCGGTAAAAGATATGCAGGCAGTTCTGCTCGGCGGTCTCGGTATAGTAGGTCGCCACGGCATCGTAACCGCAGGTCTCACGCAGAGCGGCGTGAAAGTCCTCGGCCACGGGGGAGTTCTGTATTGTACCCGTGGTAAAGATGGAGGGAATCGGTGTACGGGTAGGGAAGCTGATTGGTTGGCTCATGACGGCGTGCCTCCGTCAGTCGGCGTTCTTAACCGCCTCCGCACAGTACCAATTCCCCTTGATCTGCGTCAGGGTCACGGTGTATCCGGGATGGTACTTGCCGGCTTCCACGGCGGCCTTGCCGGCATCACTCGTGCAGTAGACCAGCGACAGGGTCTTGTCGGTCACGGCCATGCGGGGCGTAAAGATCACCGCATCCTTGGAATTGACGGGATCGTAGGTCACGGAGCCTGTGAATTTCACCTTCACCAGACGGACGGCGGATTCGTCGGAGCATTCCACCCAAGCGCCGCCCACCTTGGCCTGCTTCTGGACGTAGAACTCCATGGTGCCCTTGTCGTAGTCCACCATGCGGTTGGCGTAGTTATAGGCCAGATAGCCGTGGCTCTTCATCATGTGCTTGGCCAGAGCCTCTACCGAGGCGGTGTTGCCCTCGTAGAACCTGGTGATCTCGTTCTCGGGCTTGTCGGCGGAGGGGTTGAGGATGTAGCCCGGGTCGTCGTCGGGGTTCTTACGGCAGGATGCGGCCGTCAGCAGCAGCAGAGCGGCGAGGGCACAGAGCAGGATACGGGTGAGGGTGGTTTTCATGGTGTTTCTCCTTATCATGTATGGTGGGGATCAGGACGCTTCCAGGATCCCAAACAGGATGCCGAGGACAGCCGAGCCGAGGGTCAGAAACAGACCGCCCTTGAAGCGGGAGTTCGAGGTCAGGTAGCCATCGGCGGGGTCATTCGTATTGTAATTGACCCACACCTCGTTGCCCACGGTGGAGGGATGGCAGGGCTTTTGCCCATAGGCAAGGTAGGTCTCGCCATCCACCTCAAAGCGGATCACGGGATAGCGGGCGTTTTTTCGGATACGGGGACGGCGGGTGACGCTCTCCACGGTGCCCAGGGTCGCCCCCCTGCACCGCTTCCGTCTTTTGGCTTCAAAGACCGTCAGCCGCAGGCAAAACACCGAAAGACCGATGACGAGCAGACTCACGGCACCGTACCGCCCCGTGACGGCCAGCACCAACGCGGCCACCCACAGAATGGCGGTCAGCCCGTACAGCACCCACTCCCAGACATGGGGGCGGCGGTACAGGGAACGGACAGGGGTGGTATCGGTGGGCTTCCCGTCCAGCTCGTCCAGGAACTCCCAACGCTCGGGCTTTTTCTTGGTGTTTTTCATAGCTTTCTCCTTACCAAAGGCTCAATCGAACAGCCCTCTCCGCTCGG
>JAGBAS010000108.1 GCA_017938885.1 Clostridia bacterium | reverse complement strand
TGGATGAGTAGCCGATAAATGGACATTTCCCGAAGGGAAATGATCTGTTTTCCTCCATATAAAAACCTTTCCTGATAGTGCTTTATAGTGCTTTTCCCAGCGCAGATCAAAAACTTTTCGTGTGGCTACTCATCCGTCACGCCCTAAGGGCGTGACACCTTCCCTTACAAGGGAAGGCTTTCAACGCGAAAACCCAACTCCCCGACAAACCCAAATTTGGATCCCATAAACATCCCCCTCCCCCTTTCGGGAGAGGGGGCATCGGCAGGGAAGCACCCTACCGTGTTTGGGCTATGTAGGAGAGCTTACTTCTTCTCCTCGGTAGCGGCAGCAGCCTTGCCACCCATGAAGCCCGAGATCATGCTCTTGACGTCCAGACCCGTGGCCTCGGAGAGACCCTCCATGACCTGGTTGGAGGACTGCATGACGTCGCGCAGCAGCTTGGTGGAGTTGCCGTCGCCGTACATGACGATCTTGTCGGTCTGGGCCAGAGGAGCGGCGGCGTTTTTGACCACCTCGGGCAGGGCGGTGAGGTACATCTCCAGGACGGAGGCCTCGCCCATCTTCTTCTGGGCCTCGGCCTTCTTCTCGATGGCCTCTGCCTCAGCAAGACCCACGGCGCGGATACCCTCGGCCTCCTTCATCTTGGCGAAGGCCTCGGCCTCTGCCAGGGCGCGCTTGGCCTCAGCCTGGCGCTCCTGCTCGTACTTCTCGGCCTCTGCGGCCTTCATGCGGGCGAGAGCCTCCTGCTCCTGCTCGTAACGCTTGGCCTCGGACTCCTTCTGACGGCGGATGAGGTCGGCTTCTGCCTTTTTCTCTGCCTCGTACTTCAGAGCGTCGGCCTTCTTCTTGATTTCTGCGTCCAGCTTCTTCTCCTGGAGGGCGATCTCCTTCTCGAAGAGCTCGGCCTCCTTCTCGCGGCGGGCGATATCGGCGTTGGCGGAGGTGACCTCGATGGTCTTTCTTTGCTCCTGCTTCTGGATGTCGTAGGCGGCGTCGGCCTCTGCCTTCTTGATGTCGGCGTCCTTCTTCAGCTCAGCCTCGCGGATAGCTAGGGTGGTGTTCTGCTCGGCGATGCGCTGGTTGGCCTCCACGGCGACCTTGTTGGCACTCTCCTTGGCGTTGGCCTCAGCGATGGCGATATCGCGGGCGGCCTCGGCCTTGGCGATCTGGGCGGCTTTGCGGATCTGCTCTACGTTATCAATACCCATGTTCTCGATGGTACCGGCGCCGTCCTTGAAGTTCTGAATATTGAAGTTGACGATCTCGATACCCAGCTTCTTCATGTCGGGAATGGCGTTCTCCTTGATCTTCTCGGCGACGACCTGGCGCTCCTGCACCATTTCCTTCAGGCCGACGGAGCCGACGATCTCACGCATATTACCCTCCAGAACCTGGGTGACCAGGAAGATGAGCTGACGCTGATCCATGCCCAGAAGGGCCTCGGCGGCCTTCTCCAGAAGCTCGGTATCCGAGGAGATCTTGATGTTGGCGACACCGTCCACGGTGACGTTGATGAACTCGTTGGTGGGGATGGCTTCGCTGGTCTTGATGTCTACCTGCATGACGTCCAGAGACAGCTTATCCAGTCGCTCGATCAGCGGAATACGCAGACCGGCGCGGCCGATGAGGATCTTCTTGCGTTTACGGGCACCCGAGATGATGTAGGCCTTGTTGGGGGGAGCCTTGACATAGGATGCCACAAAGAAGAGGAGCAGCACGGCGGCGACAACGACACCGATGATGATGGGCGTCGTGACTGCTGCGGCAAACAGAGCGGTTGTGGGAATGAACATATTCATTTCCTCCTTGATGAAAAATCTACACGGTAAGGCATACGATCCTGTCCGTGTTGTGATAATATTATATCACGCGGTCACATGATTGTCAATAGGAATTTTTGGAATTTACATATTATTCACAATTTCAACACTTTATAAATTGTGAAAAAGGATTTTGGTGGATTTGAACAACTATGTTTGGGGATTTGACCGAAAAGGCTTGACAAAAGGAGAAATAAGCGTTATAATAATATGATATAAGAAAAGCTCCAAGGAGGCCGCCATGTCCCATCTGACCCGCTCCATCACGGCTTGCTCCTGCGGCCGTCCCCACCACTGTCCCATCCGTACCGTCTCCATCGGCGAGGGGGCTCTTTTGTCATTGCCCTCGGTCTGCGAGGGGTACAGTCACATCCTGTTGGTGGCGGACTCCAACACCTACGCCGCCTGCGGAGAGCGGGCGGAGGCTCTTTTGGGTGAGCTGGTCGCCTCCAAGCATATCTTTGCGGGGACGGATCTGGTCATCCCCGACGAGGCTTCTGTGGAGGCCATCGAAGGGAAGCTGACCGACGGCACCGACCTCATCGTAGGCGTTGGCTCGGGTGTCATCAACGATCTGTGCAAGTTCGTGGGGCACAAGCGCGGCCTTCCTTATATGATCGTGGCCACCGCGCCCTCCATGGATGGGTATGCTTCGGCGGGGGCGGCTATGATCCTGAACGGCATGAAGGTCACCCCCTCGGCCACCCCGCCCATGGCCATCGTGGCGGATACCGAGGTGCTGAAGAACGCCCCCATGGACATGATCCGCGCGGGATACGGGGACATCATCGGGAAGTTCTCCTGCCTCAACGACTGGAAGCTGGCCGCCTACGTTCGGGGGGAGTATTTCTGTCAGACAGTTTATGATATGGTGATGGACACCGCCAAGCGTGTCCGCTCGCTGGCCTCGGGCATCGCGTCCCGTGACGGGGAGGCGGTCACCGCTCTCATGGAGGCCTTGGTGGAGGTGGGTATCGCCATGGCCTACATGGGCACCTCCCGCCCCGCCTCGGGGAGCGAGCATCACTTGTCCCATTTCTTTGAGATCACGGGGATTTTGAACGGCACCCCCTACCTGCCCCACGGCACCGACGTGGCCTACTCCTCGGTACTGACCGCGAGACTGCGGGAGGAGATCCTTTCGCGGGAGCCTACCCGCGTGGCATTCGACCGCCCCGCCTACGAGGCCGCTATCCGCAAGGCTTACACAACCATCGCCGACTCGGTGATCGCCCAGCAGGATCGGTTGGGGTGGTATCATGAGGATGAGATTGACGAGTTCGTGCTGGCCCATACCGAGGGGATCCGCGCCATCCTGTCCGAGGCCCCCAACGAGGCCGAGGCCGGGGAGATGGTGGAGGCTGTGGGGCTTTCCATGGAGGAGCTGTACGGCACCTACGGGGAGGCGCATATCGAGGAGGCTCTGCGGTGGGCCAAGGACCTGAAGGATCGGTATTCGGTGCTTTGGGTTTACGGGCTGTATTATCGGTAAATTGGGGTTTATCGAGCTGTTGGGTTTGCTCGTGTGCCGT
>JAGBAS010000107.1 GCA_017938885.1 Clostridia bacterium | reverse complement strand
TACCCTCTTCCTCGTCCTTGCCTTCCCTTGGGGGAAGGTGGCACCCGCCAACGGCGGGTGACGTGATGAGCTCCGAGCAAGCTCGGGGTTACACAAACGGTTTTATTTCGGTTCAAACTATTCGATAAACCCAAATTTGAACCATTCCTTCCACCTCCGATCATGGAAACTCCCCCCTATTGACAAACCCCCGCAAGTATGCTACAATAGAAAAAAGTCGAAAGGAGATCCTCATGAAGCTGCGCCATATTCTCTATGACCTTACCGATGTGCTCCTGCTGCACCTCATCCTGAACATCCCCAGCTACGTGGTGGAGCTTCTGCCCATCACCCCCCATTGGGCCTTCATCATCTACTTGCTGGGAGTGGCGTGGGCCATCGTTCAGCTCATCCTGGGGGTGCAGTACCGCGAAAGACTTCTGCGCTGGTGGGAGGGCATCTCTGCTCCCGCCATGTGGAGCATCAGCATTACCACGTTCCTGCTGTTTGCCGCCAGCCTGGTGGACGAGATCCTGACCCATGGATGGCAGTTCTGAAATCCCACAAAAAGCCCTGCAAACAGGGCTTTTTCTCTTGCATTCGGAGCGTTTCTGTGGTATAATACCCCATGAAGTTCAACAGCGAGGTATCCCCATGGCCACCCTTCTCCTCATCGTCATCTATATCTGCTTCATCGGTCTCGGTATCCCCGATTCCCTCTTCGGCCCCGCGTGGCCGGTCATGTCGGGGGAGTTCGGCCTCCCCATCTCCACAGCGGGCTTGATTACCCCCTATTTCTGCCTGTTTACCGTCATCTCCAGCCTCTTTTCCGACAAGCTCATCAACCGCTTTGGCACGGGCAGGGTGACGGCGATCAGTACCATGCTCACGGTGGTGGGACTTCTGGGCTACTCCTTTTCCCCGAATATCTGGTTTTTTCTGCTCTGTGCCATCCCCTTCGGATTGGGCGCGGGTGCGGTGGACGCGGGACTGAACAACTACGTCGCTCTCCACTACAAGGCCTCCCATATCAGCTACCTCCATTGCTTCTACGGCGTGGGGGTCACGGTCAGCCCCGTGTTCATGTCCTTGGCCTTGGCAAAACTGGGGGATTGGCATATAGGCTACCGCATCGCGGGCTTCGTTCAGCTGAGCATTGCCCTGATCTCGGTGCTGGCTATTCCCCTGTGGGGGAAGGTAGCGGCGCAGACCGCGCAGGCAGGGAAGGCCTCCGACACGTCGGAGCAGGGAGAGCCTGACTTTACCCCCCGCTCCCTTTCCCTTCGCGAGCAGGCCCGTGACGCGGGCATCCGCTGGATCTGGCTCATTTTCGCGGTAGCCGTAGCTCTGGAGGTGCTGGTGGGCAACTGGGGCAGTACCTTCTTAGTCAAGATCAAGGGCATGGAGCCCGCCTACGCCGCCGCCATGACCGCCCTGTACTACTTCGGGCTGGCCGCGGGACGGTTCATCTCGGGCCTTCTCTCCCGCAAGCTCACCCCCTGGCAGATCATCGCCCTGTCCCTGGCGGTGTGGCCTCTGTCGGTTGTGTTCTTTGTCCTGCCCATCCCTCCCGCCGTGTCGGGTATTGGTCTGCTCTTCGCGGGTCTGGGCATGGGGCCTCTCTACCCCAACTTCGTTTACCTCACTCCCCGCAACTTCGGGCGGGACGTCTCTCAGTCCATCATGGGCTCTCAGTCCGCCTCGGCCTACCTGGGACTGATCGCGGTGCCGCCCCTGTTCGGTCTGCTGGTCAACAACTTCGGCGTGGGGCTCTACCCGCCCTTCCTCGCCGTGGTGTACGCCATCCAGCTGGCCGCCGTCCTGATGTTTATCCGCCACCTGAAAAAGCGGGGAACCTATCACGCGAAATGATCTCGGAGGCATCCTATGTTCTCATTGTTCCGAAAAAAGAATGTCGCCGCGCCGCCCCCACTCCCCGATCCCGCTCTGCTGGCCGAGATGAAGGAGGTGTGGTTCCGCTATGGCGGCAACGGCTTCGTCATTTGGCACGAGGATCCCGAGGGCTCTCAAAGGTTCCATGACGCCCATATCCCCGACGAAACCGTGGAGGAATGGCGGCAGGAGATGGTCGAGTCCGAATTCACCGCCCTCACGGAGGGTGACCCGACCCGCCGCTGGATCGTCGCCAGCCACCTCCTGGAGTTGATCGGGAATACCCGAACCCGCACCGAGGAGCTGTACAGCCGCCTGCTGGATCTGCTCGGCGAGATGGCGGACGATCTGGATAATCGGCAACGGATCCTCATCCTCCAGCAATTTGCCGACAGTAATGTCCCCCGCAACAATGGCGCGATTCGCTACGTCCACGAAAAGGCCCCGGGCCTCACTCCGAAGATGTCCGACGTCCTCCGCCGACTGGCCGACTTCACGGTCTCGGAGGCTGACAATACCCCCGATGAGCCGGGCTGGACAGACGTGCCGAAGCGATACAAAGAGACCCTCGAAGGCATCCGCGAGGCCTACGCACGCCACGTCAACGCACCGTGACCCATCCAACAGAAAACGCCCTCGCGGAATGACCGTAAGGGCGAAAAACAAAATAACCTCAAAAAGATCACATAATCTAAAACATGATACATATCGTCGATACATACCACCAGATCAATTCTTTGTTTGAAAACGGAGTGTTCATGCACGAAAAATGGGAACGCTATATCAACTCCGTTTACCCTCAAGCGGCTTCTTTCTTTATAGATGATCTGAACGCGTGCTTGAATAGTGGTAATTATGTGTATGAAAGGGACATCCTGCCGATCCTTTGTGCTGTCCCCGATCATCCTGCATTAGAAGCTTTGCACACATCGTTTTGCAAGATCACCGAGGGCTTACATGAAAATGTGATCAATTGCTTTGGCCGCGAGCTGGATATTGACATTGTCCTATATGTTGGACTTTGTAATGGTGCAGGATGGGTCACCCATATCAATGGGAGAGAGGTCATATTGCTGGGGATAGAGAAAATACTTGAACTGAATTGGTATGATGAGGATTCCATGCGTGGATTGATCTACCATGAATTGGGTCATGCATATCACAAGAAATACGGGTCATTTTGCCAGCAGATCGAAGATCGGAGCCGCCGTTTTATTTGGCAATTATTCACCGAGGGTATTGCCATGTATTTCGAGCAGGTCCTTGTCCGGGATCTACGTTATTATCACCAAGACAAAAATGGGTGGCTTACATGGTGCGAGGAGCATTTTCAGCAGATTGCGTCAGACTTTTCGCAAGACTTGCCGACTATGACAGCGACCGATCAGCGATATTTCGGGGATTGGGTGCGTTATCAAGGCAAAGAGGATGTAGGTTATTATCTAGGAGCAAGATTTATCCATCATCTACGCCACAAGTATGATCTTGAAGAACTGATTAAAATGAACATAGATGGTGTCCATCAAGAATATCTGTTATTCATTGGATCGATCTTGTAAAGTAATCGTAAAGGCCAAGCCGCATTACGCAGCTTGGCCTTTTTCTTTGCAAGAATTTGTGTTTGAAATTGTCTTATTCCTCTTCATCCTCAAACCGCTCCGCGCACTCGATCATGCGCCCCACAGCCCCCTTGAACCGCTCGTGACCCCGGATGGGCGCCCAGATGCGGGCGGCGAAATTGCCCCGCAGGAGGCGGGCGCACTTGGAGATGCCCTTGGCCTCGGTGTCCTCGGACTTGTCGTAGGGGACGCGGTTGATGATAACCGAGGTGTAGGCGGCGGTGTCGGGGCGGGTGTCGTAGAGGACGGCGTAGTCGGCCATGCGCTCGAAGGCGTCCAGGGCCTCGGCGTTATGCCCCACCGAGAGGTAGAGCATGGCCAGCTGGCGGTAGGAGTTGGCCAGGCGGTCGGCGTAGAACAGGGGGGTCTCGTCGAAGACCAGCTCGAAGAGGGAGACCCCTTTCTCCAGGATGGCGATCTTCTCGGCGGTGGTGTAGCGGTCACCCGAGATGTCGGGGACGCAGGCCAGGTTGTAGAGGTGCCACCACATATTGTCGGCGAAGAGGATGAGGTTCCTCTGGGCCTGGGAGAAGGCTACCTCCCCCGTCAGCATGGTGGCGCGGATGATCTCCCGGGAGACGCTCATGCCGTGGAGCTGGTCGGCGATCTCCTCGGCCCGGGCCACGTCGTCCAGCTGGTGGGCGTAGATATCGCAGAGGACCTTCTTGGTCTCGTCCCGCATGGCCTCGTCGGTGCAGTCCTCCAGGATGTGGCGGCAGAGGGACACCGCCTCGGTCAAGGCCGCGTCCATGGCGGCGCGGGCGCGCTCACCGCCGTTGGATTCCTCCAAAAGCCCCGCGTACAGGGACAGCACCTGGGCGGTCTCCAGCTGGAGGGCGTAGTCCGAGGGGACCTCGGCCATGGCGGTGCGGAGCAGCTCCAGGGCTTCTCCTACGCGATCTCGATCCAGAAGGGCTTCCACCTGCTCCAGGTACTCCTTCACCTTGGCGGCCTTCTGGGCACCGCTGTAGCAGAGCAGCTCGTCCATGGTGACGCTGAAGTAATCGGCGATGGCGGGGAGATAGTTCATATCGGGGTAGCAGACTCCCGACTCCCAGCGGGAGACGGCCTGGGGGGTGACTCCCAAATGGTAGGCCAGCTTGTCCTGGGTCACGTCGTTCTTCTTACGCAGCAGGCGGATCTTTTCGCCGATCTTGATCTTGGTCTCCATGAGAGAACCTCGCTTTCGTGGTTTTTCTTCCTCCATTATAGCATAGCCTCGACAAAATATCAACGGAAAATAGGAAAATTAACAAAAAGTTTCAATATCTTTCGTGCCATGGAGGGAATGAAAAAAAGGGTTGACAAAATAGCCCTGTCCGTGTATAATGATGACAACGGAGCCTGCTCCGATCATTCATCAGAAAGGAAGCTACCCATGAAACACGCATTTTCCAAGAAGCTCCTGGCTCTGACCCTTGTAGCGGTGCTGGCGATCTCGTCCGCGCTGATCCTGACTCCCGCCGCCGAGGAGGGCGAGGCCGCCTACATTACCGCAGGCATGGTCGCCTGGTACGACGGCATTGACAACGAAGCCAACGGTACCCACAACAACGAGGCCACGGTCTGGCAGAACAAGATCAACCCCACCGAGGAGTGGGCCATCAACTTGACCCCCGACGCCGACGATCATTTCACCGACGAGGGCTTTACCGTCCATGACGGCCGTCAGTTCTTCCCCACCTCGGTGCTGGACGTCATCAACGGTGAGGCCTGGACCCTGGAGGTCTCCTTGGGGGATTTCGTCGGCCTGGGCGGTGCCTACCACACCTTCATCAACTGCGACAACGACAACTTTTCCCTGTTCATCCGCGTGAGCACCGGTTGTCTGGAGTTCAAGTACGCCGGTCTGACCCGCGACCATCGCTACGAGATCCCCGACGGCGTGGAGCTCATCAAGAACTCCACCGTGACCATCACCTACGAGCCCGGCGGTGAGATGGTGACCTACGTGGACGGCGAGGAGATGGACCGCCGTGACGTGAACAACTTCATGGGCGCCGATAATCTCTTCTTCGGCCACGACAAGACCGATCGCAACCAGGATACCACCTTCAAGTCCATTCGCATCTACGACCGCGTGCTGACTCCCCATGAGGTGGCCTACAACCAGTCCGTGACCGATGGCACCGCCGAGGGCCCCTACGAGGCTCCTACCGAGGCTCCTACCGAGGCCCCCACCGAGCCTCCCACGGAAGCTCCCACCGAGGCACCCGAGACCGAAATTCTTTTCAAGGACGGTTGCGGCTCGGTCGTGACCTTCTCGGCTCTGGCTATTCTGGCCCTTGGTGCGATCCTGTGCATCAAGCGCCGTGAGGATTGAGCGTAGGGAACGGCTTCAACTCTAAAGGAGAATCTATACGAAACGCCCCGCCGAATGGCGGGGCGTTTTGTCCGTTATAGGACGTGGAGCCTTACTGCAATCCGTATTCTTCACAGACCTCTGTCAGAACAGCGGCTAATTCGTTACTACAGAGTACAAATTGACTCCTATACAGATCCTCTTGAATTTCGATATAGTATTGATCCTTGCATTTCAAAATGTACGCAGTCCAAAACAGATGCTCATAGTCCTTTATTGCAAACGTGATCCTGAGCACATTGTCATCGCTGTCAAGCAAGTATTCCGAAGCGAAACCGACAGGCTCATCCGACTCCTCCACATATGCGGCTGCCGTGATGCTGTCCACAAGCTGTGTTGCTATGGCAGGATCGATCGTGAGCAATTCTGTTTTCATGATCTGTTGCCCATAGGTCAGCCAATCGTCACCAAAAAAACTACCTGTAAACAGCTTACAACAGGAGGCATCCGGCTCCAGGCTTCCTTCAAAGTCCTTGTGTTGCATAAGAACGGTAAATTCATCGGAGCCAATGCCCGCCGGACGCCATTTGCAGGCGACAAAATCGGTTATCGGTACGTCGGTGATCCGATAAAAAACACGGGAATAATGGGATGAAAGATCCTTTTCGATCACATCCTCGCATTGAGTCCACATGATGTTGTAGCTGACGGCGGTATAATCATCGGGATCCATCATGAGCGTGTAGAAGGAGCAGGCCGTCAAGGAAAGGAGCAAGCAGACGGCCAAAACCAAAGGGATCCATTTCTTCATGGTAAAACTCCTTTCCGCCCCACCTTACAGCGCCACGATCATCATCACCAGCACCAGAATACCCAACAGCATCCAGGCCCCGCCGAAGATCGCCAGCAGATACCAGCGCTTCTTGTACCCCTGCTTAGCGGAGTGAGGCAGACACAGGCCCAGCACCAGAGGCGCGATGGGGACGGCGATGCCCAGGATGGTGATGGTGAAGTAGACGAAGGCGGCGGGAGCATTGTCTGTGAGAAGGCCGGAGGATCCCTTTTCGTAGATCATGGCATAGGTATGGTGGGTGCTGCCATAGGCGACGGCGTGGTAGGCAGAGTACTGCCATTCGTCGGGAACGCGGTACAGGGTCACTGTCACGCTCTCCGAGGCGATTAGCTTGCCCTGGCCGTCCAGCGCGGCGGCGGGAAGATCGCGGACACCGACATAGTACATCTCCCCGGCCAGGTCAAGAAGGAATCCGCAGTTGACCGCCGCCACCGTATCCTCGTCGTACAGCCACAGCTCGTAGCGGGGCGCATAGCGCAGACCGTAGAGGGTGTCGGTGACCGTGACGGCATCGGAGTCAGAGACCTGCGCCTTGAGGTCGCGGAGGAATTTCTTGTCCATGTTGGTATGGACGTAGTTATCCGGCCGCTCGCAGGTCAAGGAAACGTAGTCGTTCTCCTTTTGCGCCATGGTATCCAGCTCAGCCCGCCGCTCCTTGGTGACGAAAATGAGACAGTTTCCCTCCCGATGATCCACAAGAGCCAGGGAATCTCCCCGCTCCTTGGCGGCATAGACGCTGTACGTGATGCGGTCGATCACCACTGATTTTTCGTATAGGAAGCTACAATCGGGATCGAAGCGCAGATGGGGAGACCCCTCTAAGCGGACGTAGACCTCGGTATCCCCGTTGGGGAAGGCGGCGGTCAGGGTCTTGGCAGACGCGTCGTAGGTCCATTCGGTAAAGTCCCCCTTGGCGGCGGCGACGGGAGTGACGGCCGTAGCCAGGAGCAGAGCCAGGGCGAAGACCAAGGCCAGCAGGCGGGGAAGTACGCTATATTTCATATTCAGTTTCATATCCGTATCCTCCTTTACGCCAGATTCAGCTTCTTTTCGATCTTGTTGAGGGCCATGAAATGTACGATGGCAGCCAGGGTGGCGAAGGCCAGGGCGATAATGAGCAGGACCGCCGTGATGGTCAGCCCCATGATGGCGCCTCCCGCGTACATGGCGGCGGTGATGATGCCGATGATGCCCGCCATGAGGAACATGAGGATGAACTCACCCACCAGCCCCACAGCCGTATTCACACCGTAGTAGATACCGATGGCGGCGATGAGCTTGTGCTTCTTGGCGACCACGGCACCGATGGTGATGCAGAGGTAGATCAGCCCGCTCTGGAACAGACCCAGCAAGAGCAGGATGGCCAGCACGGTGGGGACCCACAGGATCACCCACGCGCCACAGGCCTCCCAGGAGGTGGCGAAGAACTCACCAATGGCGCGGAAGACCTCGAAGTCCAGGAAGAACTCCCCGCTCTCGGTGGGGGGCGCCACCAGAACGACGAAGAGGATGCCCAAAATCAGCACCAGGATGGTGGCGAACTGGAGCAGGGTCCCCATGATGACCTTGGAGAGGTAGAGGGTGGAGCGTTTGACGGGGAGGGTGAAAGTCAGGTAGCCCTCGTCGGTGTAGAAGTGGGTGTACATCCGCCAGAAGACCAGGATGAAGCTCACCGTCATGCCCATGACCATGGCCATGAGGCAGAAGATGGAGCCGATCATGGCGAAGGTGGAGAGGACCAGCAGCCCCTCGGGGACGTCGGGAGAGACGGCGCACTGGGAGAAAAAGCGGATGCCCAGACCGCCCACGACGGCGGCACCCAGCATGGAGACGGCCAGGATCCACCACAGGCGGAACACCGACTGAAAATCGTATTTCAAGCATTTCTTCAGCATCTGAATACCTCCCGAAACAGTTCATCCAGGGTCTTGCCCTGCTCGGCGCGGACCTCGTCGGCCATGCCCGAGAGCAGGATGCGGCCGCCGAAGCCCATGAAGGCGAACTCATCCAGCACAGGCTCGATGTCGTGGATGAGGTGGGTGGTGATGATGACGGCGGCCTCGGGGTTGTAGCTGCCGATGATGGTGGACAGGATGTAGTCTCTGGCCGCAGGGTCTACGCCGCCGATGGGCTCATCCAGCAGGTAGAGCTTGGCGCGGCGGGACATGACCAGCACCAACTGGACCTTCTCCTTGTTGCCCTTGGAGAGGGTCTTGAGCTTGGCGCTCGTGTCGATGGAGAGATCCGAGAGCATCTTGCGGGCCATGGCCTCGTCAAAGTCGGCGAAGAAGTCGGAAAAATACTCGATGAGCTGATCCACCCGCATCCAGGAGTTGAAGTAGGTGCGCTCGGGGAGGAAGGAGATGAGGGAATTGGTGGCCTCGCTTTGGGGGACACCGCAGACCTCGATGGTACCGCTGTCGGGCACCAGGATCCCCGAGACCAGCTTCAGAAGGGTGGATTTGCCACAGCCGTTGGGCCCCAAAAGCCCCACGATCTTACCTCCCGTCAGGGAGATGTTGAGGTTGTGCAGGACGGGGCGGGAGGCCACGTAGCTCTTGTTGAGGTTGACGCAGGACAGGATGGGCGCGGAGGGATCGTACCCCTGGGGCATGCCCACGGACGTTTCCCTCGTCAGGTCAATGCCATTGTTCATATAGGATACTCCTTTCATTGGGTGGTGGTTTCTTGGGATGCTTCACCGGTATCGGCGGCGCTTTCACGCTCGTAAGCGCGGATGCCCTCGATCAGCTCCTCGGGGGAGATCCCCACGGCGGCGGCCTCCTCCACCAGACGGGCCACCGTCTCCCGGCGCATGACCTCGCGGGCTCTTGCCAGTACCTCGGTATCGGTGGTGATGAAGCGGCCGATGGTACCGCGGGTGATGAAGAGCTGCTCGGCCTCCAGGACCGCGAAGGCTCGTTGCATGGTGTTGGGGTTGACGCCCGCCGTCAGGGCCAGCTGGCGCACCGCAGGGATCTGCTGGTCGGGCTGGTATACGCCGCCGAGGATGTCGGCGCGGATGCGGCTGACGATCTGCATATACACGGGGGCGCGGGACGTAAATGACCAGGCCATTCGGTCTACCTCCTGTTCTCTTGTGTTAGCATAATGATACAACAAATACAGGCCGCTGTCAAGAGGGTGGGGAGAGATTTTTGAAATTTGTAGAAAGAGACTAAAAAAAGGAAAGAGCCTTTGTAAAATACGCCCGCTCGGCCATGAGGCGGGCTTTCAACTATATAAGACACTCTTTCCGCCGCGAATATTACATCCAAAGCAAAAATTTTCAATAAGTTCCGCATACCCTCCGTCTCACCTATGTAAAATGAATATGGATCACTGTGACCTGATGAAAAACCATCTGTGAACGATTTGAAAATATGGAAAAAATATGTCTGCTCCCCTTGACAGCGGGAAAATGATATGTTAAAATAATTTCATTACGCAATCAAGAGAACGCAACCGATCTTGATCGACATTTGAAGGAGGAACACAACGTTGTCCGCACACAGTCAAAACGGAGAGGAATTACTTCGTGAACTGAACACAAATCCCGAAACGGGTCTGACCTCGGCACAGGTGTCTGAGCTGCTCGGAAAGCACGGCCAGAACCGTCTCCGTGAAAAGAAGAAGAAGACCACTCTACAGCGCTTCATCGACCAGTTCAAGGACATCATGATCCTGATCCTCATCGCCGCCGCCATCGTGTCCTTTGTGGTGGTGGTCATGGAGAAGAACTGGGGCGAGCTGTTCGAGCCCGCGCTGATCCTGGTCATCGTCATCCTGAACGCCATCATGGGCGTGTACCAGGAGGGTAAGGCCGAGAAGGCTCTGGATGCCCTGAAAAACCTGTCCGCTCCCCACGCCCGCGTCATTCGCGACGGCAAGGAGAGCGTCATCGACGCCGCCAACCTGGTCCCCGGCGATATCATCAAGCTGGAGGCCGGTGATTTCGTCCCTGCCGACGCCCGCCTGCTCCACAGCACCTCCCTCAAGAGCGAGGAATCCGCTCTGACGGGTGAGTCCGTCCCCTCCGAGAAGGACGCGACCGCTGAGGTGGCCGAAAACGCTCCCATCGGCGACCGCACCAACATGGTCTTCTCGGGCTGTAGCATCACCTACGGTACCGCCCTGGCCGTGGTCACGGGTACGGGCATGAATACCGAAATGGGTAAGATCGCAAACCTCCTGGACGGCGAGGGCGACACCCAGACCCCCCTCCAGAAGAAGCTGGCCCAGTTGGGTAAGTACCTGGGCATCATGGCCCTGGCCGCTTGCGCCATCATCTTTGTGGTGGGTCTGCTCAATAAGATCCCCGTGCTGGAGATCTTCATGACCTCGGTCTCCCTGGCGGTCTCCGCCATCCCCGAGGGTCTGCCCGCCATCGTCACCATCGTCCTCTCCATCGGCGTTCAGCGCATGGTCAAGAAGAACGCCCTCATCCGCCGTCTCCCCGCCGTGGAGACCCTGGGCTCCGCCTCCATCATCTGTTCGGATAAGACGGGCACCCTTACCCAGAACCGCATGACCCTGGTCAAGGCCTACGTGGACGGCAAGGGGACCACCGAGGACATCTCCGCCGAGAACTCCGAGGACGTCCGCGCCCTTCTGCTCCGCGGCGCCCTCTGCTGTGACGGCTCTGTCGTGATCAATGCCGACGGCACCGAGCAGCACATCGGCGACCCCACCGAGACCTCCATCGTCCTGGCCGCTCACAAGAATGGTATGCCCAAGGACGAGATCAACAAGCAGTATCCCCGCGTGGCGGGCATCCCCTTCGACTCCGACAGAAAGCTCATGACCACCGTCAACGTTATGGACGGGAAGAACGTGGTCATCGTCAAGGGCGCCTTCGATATGCTGGCCGCCCGTTGCGTGAAGGGCGATCTGGAGACCGCCAAGCGCATCACCGAGGAGATGAGCGAGAACGCTCTCCGCGTGCTGGCCATCGCCTGCAAGACCGTGGATGCGGTTCCCGAGAACCCCACTTCCGAGGAGCTGGAGAACGGCCTGACCTTCCTGGGCCTGGTGGGTATGATCGATCCTCCCCGTCCCGAGTGTAAGGTGGCCGTCGCTACCTGCCGCCGCGCGGGCATCAAGCCCGTCATGATTACGGGCGATCACGTGGTCACCGCCTCCGCCATCGCCCGCGAGTTGGGCATCCTGGAGGAGGGCGATATGGCCATCACGGGCGCCCAGCTGGACGCCATGACCGAGGATGAGCTGGACGCAAGCGTCGAAAAGATCTCGGTCTACGCCCGCGTGTCCCCCGAGAACAAGATCCGCATCGTCAAGGCTTGGCAGCGCAAGGGCCAGGTGGTCTCCATGACGGGTGACGGTGTCAACGACGCCCCCGCCCTCAAGGCCGCCGATATCGGCTGTGCCATGGGCATCACAGGCACCGACGTGGCTAAGGGTGCCGCCGACATGACCCTGACCGACGATAACTTCGCCACCATCGTGGACGCCGTCCGCGAGGGCCGCGGCATCTACGCCAACATCAAGAAGGTGGTGGGCTTCCTGCTGGGCACCAACATCGGCGAGGTCATCACCGTTTTCCTGGCCATGCTCTTCTGGCACGAGACCCCCCTGCTCTCCATGCAGCTCCTCTGGATCAACCTGGTCACCGACTCCCTCCCCGCCATCGCCCTGGGCATGGAGCCCGTGGAGGCTGACGTCATGGACCGCAAGCCCAAGCCTAAAAACGAGGGGCTGTTCGCCGGCGGTCTGGGTGTCCGCGTGGTGCTGATGGGCACCATGTTCGCCGTCCTGTCCCTGGTGGCCTTTTTCCTGGGCAGCCGCGTGCTGACCCCCGCAGGCATGGATCCCACCAAGGTGGGTCAGACCATGGCCTTCCTGGTGCTGGCTACCTCCCAGGTACTGCACGCCTTCCATATGCGCTCGGATAAGTCCCTGTTCAAGATCGGCCCCTTCGGCAACTCCAAGCTCAACTGGGCGGCCCTGGCTTCCCTGGTCCTGGTGCTGATCGTCTGCTTCACCCCCGTCCGCATCGCCTTCGGTCTGGAGCTTTTGACCGCCAAGCTCTACCTCATTGCCCTGGGTCTGATCCTGATTCCCTCGGTGATTATGGAGTTTTGCAAGCTGGTTGGACTCATCAAGCAGAAGTAATCGTCATAACAAAAAAACGGCTGTCCTCCTTTCGGGGGATGGCCGTTCTTTTGGTGGTGTTTTGTTCTTCAAATTTGGGTTTGTCGGACTGTTGGTTCGTGTTTCCCTTGGCGAGTAGCCCTCTCACCCGCCTGCGGCGGGAGCTGTCTCGCTTCGGCTCGGTCACGACACGGCTCTGACTGCCCCCCGCTTTTGCGGATGCAGTCATTCACTACCGTGTTGCCGCTTCGCTACCCAGAGGGGGAGCCTTTTACTCCGTTTCGTGATAAAACCTTTTCCAAGCAAAAGATTATTTCGCTCTGAGGCTCCCCCTTTGGGGGAGCTCCCGCGAAGCGGGTGAGAGGGCAACACCCATGGGTCAGCACGAACCAACAGCCCGGTAAACCCCAATTCCCCGCCCAAGATCTACCTTTTCCCAAAATGATCGTGCAGCTCCCTGTACCGCCTGAACATCTCTGCATATGCCTGTGCCGCCCCGGGATTGGGCGTATACATCCGCTCTACCTTGGCCGCCATACGATCAGCGGCCTCGGTCACGGAGGCATACATCCCACCCGCCACGGCGGCGTAGATGGCAGAGCCCAAAGCCCCCGCCTGGGTGGTTTCGGAGACCTCCACGGGGCGGTTCAGCACGTCGGCGTAGATCTGCATCATCAGGGGATCCTTACGGGCGATCCCTCCCGCCGCCATGATGTGGTTGATGGGGATGCCGAAGGCCTCGTACTGCTCCACGATGACTTTGGTACCAAACGCGGTGGCCTCGATCAGGGCGCGGTAGATATCCTCGGGGCGGGTAGCCAGGGTCAGCCCTACGATGATCCCCGTAAGGGTGGGATCCACCAGAATACTGCGGTTGCCGTTCCACCAGTCTAACGCCATCACACCGCTTTCCCCCGGGGCTTTCCGCTCGGCCAGCAATCGGAGATACGCATGGACGCTTACTCCGGCCGCACGCGCCGCTTCGGTATAGCTTGCGGGAACGCAATTCTTGACGAACCAATCAAAGCAGTCTCCGACGGCCGCCTGCCCTGCCTCGTAGGTGCAGAGGGAGGGGATCACCCCGTCCTCTGTGTAGCCACAGATGCCCGTGACCTCCTTTGCCTCGGCGGCGTTGAGGATGTGGCAGGTGGAGGTGCCCAAAATCACCGTCAGATCCCCCGCGCGGGTCATGCCCAAGGCGGGGAGTACAGCGTGGGCATCGATCATGGGCAGGGCTACAGGCGTCCCTGCGGGCAGTCCCGTGAGAGCCGCTCCCCGGTTATTCAGCCGCCCCGCGATCCCGCTCACAGGACTTACGATGGGAGAGATCCTACTGCCTACAAGCCCGCGCAAGGCCGGGTCAAGGGCGGCGAGAAAGTCCTCGGAGGGATACGCACCGTCCTGCCACAGCCCCTTGTACCCCGCAAAGGCGGCGGCGTGGGTCTCATTTCCCGTCAGCATGAGGGAAAGCCAATCGGCGGCCTCGGTGAAGCGGTAAGCGGCCTTAAATACGTCGGGAGCCTTTCGCAAAGTCTCCAGAATTTTGGGGAGCATCCACTCACAGGATACCGTACCGCCGTAGGAGGCAAGCCAGGGCTCTACCCGCGCGGCGGCCAGAGCGTTGAGCTCGTCGGCCTCTTCGGTAGCACCGTGATGCTTCCAGAGCTTGACGTAGGCGTGAGGCTCTCCTGCAAAGGCGGGATCCCGGCACAAAGGCATCCCTGCACGGTCCACGGGAAGCATAGTGCAGGCGGTGAAGTCTACCCCCAGCGCGGCGATATGATCGGGCGCGACCCCCTCGGCGGTATACGCTGCCGAAAGAGCCTCCCGGATAGACGCCTTCATGCTGTCCAAGTAGTCCTGCGGATGCTGAAGCGCAAAGCGGGGCGGCAGAGGCGTGCCGTCGGGCAGGGCGGCGTCCATGACCCCGTGGGCGTATTCCGAGACCGCCTCGGCCACGGCGCGGCCGTCGCGGGTATCCACGATGAGAGCGCGGACCGACAGGGTGCCGAAGTCCAGACCGAGGGTGTAGAGGGAGGGAGTGGGCATGATGGCCTCCTTTTATAGATATGAGATAC